>PABE01000012.1 GCA_002702725.1 Porticoccaceae bacterium | reverse complement strand
ATGCCCTGGTCTCGGGCCGCCTGGTAGAGCACTGCCTCCCGCACAAGACCCTCAAGGGTGGGCTCATAAAGCAAATCCTCTGAAAGCGCCCCGGGATCCATGTCGGGAAACTGCTCGAGCATCTGCTGGCGGCGCAACTGGACACCCTGCAAAACTCGCAGCCTGGAGATCGATTCGCCATTGACGCTCGCCGCCCGATCGGCTTCGGGGCCAGTCAGGAACAGCGAATCCACCCCGAAAAAGGCCAAGGGAATAATGATGATGCCGACAAGTACAGCGGCTGTGATGCCCTTCGTGTTTTGCCTGAAGCTATCAAGCATCAATAACCCTCCACGGTTAGATCGCTCAGTCAACGGCGATCAATAGCAGTTACAAAAAAAAGGCGCACCGAAATGCGCCTTTATCTCAGTTCTGTTAACCGAAAATCAATTCACAGAGTCTTTCAGAGCCTTGCCAGGCTTGAAGCTGGGCACATTGGACGCGGCGATCTGGATTTCCTTACCGGTCTGCGGATTGCGACCGGTCCGCGCCGGACGGTGCTTGACAGAAAAGGTGCCAAATCCCACAAGAGAAACCTGATCACCTTTCTTGAGAGCGCTTCCCACAGACTCAAGCAAGGTGTCCAGTGCGCGACCGGCGGCCGCTTTGGAAATATCGGCACCTTCGGCAATTGCGTCTATAAGTTCTGATTTATTCACATGTTTCCCCTTTTTAGAAAAGTTAATTTTTCCCCACCGACGGCACGTCGATTTCCCTAGCAACCTGGACTGCGGGGCTTGGTAAACCACGGCTTTATACCAATCAGCCACGGGAGAGGTCAAGCACAAACCGGCTTTGACCCCGAAACCCGCGGGCGAAAAGTCAGTGTGCGCTAATACGCGAGTCGGTACCACCCTCAAGAACGGTATCATGTGCCTCGACGGTCCGATCGTACTCCTCATCGGTCAGTGGCTCGGGCAAATGCTCGAGAGCAATCTGAAGCACTTCATCAATCCACTTAACGGGCCGTATGTCGAGTGCCGCCTTGATATTGTCAGGGATTTCCTTGAGATCGCGTTCATTTTCCTTGGGAATAATAACGGTCTTTATTCCACCCCTGTGGGCAGCCAGGAGTTTCTCCTTGAGGCCGCCGATGCGCAAAACCTGGCCGCGGAGGGTAATCTCGCCTGTCATCGCGACATCGGCCCGAACCGGCACGCCGCTCAGTACCGAAACAAATGCGGTACACATGCCGATCCCGGCACTGGGACCGTCTTTTGGGGTCGCGCCTTCCGGAACATGCAAGTGCAGATCGTACTTGCTGTGGCTCTGTTTGGGGATTCCCAACCGCTGCGAGCGGCTCCGTACCACAGTCCTTGCCGCCTTGATGGATTCCAGCATGACTTTTTCAAGCAAGCCCGTGCAGATTATCTCACCCTTGCCCGGGACTGCAGAGGCCTCGATGGTCAGCAGTTCGCCGCCGACCGACGTCCAGGCGAGACCGGTGACCTGTCCCACCTGATTGTCCGATTCGGCGCGGCCGAAATCATAACGGCGAACGCCCAGCAGATCTTCGAGCTTGTCCGTGGTCACCCTGAAACACGACTTGCTGTCGTCCTTGACATGGTGAGTGACCACTTTGCGGCAGATTTTGGCGATCTGACGCTCAAGCCCCCGGACACCCGCTTCACGGGTGTAGTACCGGATAACATCGCGCATTACCTCATCGTCCAGGCTGATCTCATCGTTGCGCAGGCCATTGGCTTTCAGCTGCTTCGATACCAGGTATTTGAGCGCAATATTGACCTTCTCATCTTCGGTGTAGCCCGGTATGCGAATGACTTCCATCCTGTCCAGGAGCGGACCGGGAATATTCATGGAGTTGGCGGTACAGATAAAGAGCACTTCCGAGAGATCGTAGTCGACCTCGAGGTAGTGGTCATTGAAGGAATTGTTCTGCTCCGGATCCAGGACCTCAAGCAATGCGGAGGCCGGATCACCGCGATGGTCCATGCCGATTTTGTCAATCTCGTCCAGCAGAAACAGGGGGTTCTTGACCCCCACCTTGGCCATCTTCTGTACCAGCTTGCCGGGCAGCGACCCGATGTAAGTCCGTCTGTGGCCACGGATCTCGGCCTCGTCCCTAACGCCCCCCAGCGACATGCGCACGAACTTGCGACCGGTCGCCTTGGCAATGGACTCTCCCAGAGAGGTTTTACCCACTCCGGGCGGCCCTACCAGGCAAAGCACCGGCCCTTTCAGTTTCTTGACCCGCTTCTGAACGGCGAGAAACTCCAGGATACGCTCCTTCACCTCTTCCAGCCCGTAATGGTCTTCGTTGAGGATTTTCTCCGCACGGGCAATATCGTGGCGAACCTTGGTGCGCTTTTTCCATGGGACATTGAGCATCCAGTCGATGTAGCTCCGCAGAACGGAAGCCTCCGCCGACATGGGCGACATCATCTTCAGCTTGTTCAGCTCGTTACGGGTCTTCTCGAGAGCCGCCTTGTGCATACCCGATTTCTCAATCCGGCTTTCAAGCTGTTCGATCTCGTTCTGACCATCCTCCATCTCTCCGAGCTCTTTCTGGATCGCCTTCATCTGCTCATTGAGATAGTACTCGCGCTGGCTCTTTTCCATCTGCTTCTTGACGCGACCGCGGATACGCTGCTCGATCTGGAAAAGATCAATCTCGCCCTCGATCAACCCCAACAGGGTTTCGACCCGACTTTTAACACTTGGCTCTTCGAGGATCGCCTGCTTTTGTTCGAGGGAGATCGTCATGTGGGTCGCCACCGTGTCGGCGAGGCGGTCGATCTCCTCAATGCCCGCCAACGAGGTAACAACCTCGGAGGGTATTTTCTTGCTCAGGTTAACGTACTGTTCAAACTGGGCGACCAGCGTCCGCATCAGCACGTCGGCTTCGCGTTCGTCGAGGCTCGCCTCTTCAATGGGGGCATACTGCCCGATGAAGTAGTCGCCCTGCTCATCAATATCGGTGATACGAACCCGCTCAACCCCTTCGACCAGTACCTTCACGGTTCCGTCGGGCAGTTTGAGCATTTGCAGGATATTGGCCAGGGTACCAACGTCGTAAACACCCTCAACTGTTGGATTATCGTCACTGGCATCCCGCTGGGCGACGAGAAGAATCTGCTTATGTCCGCCCATGGACTCATCGAGGGCTAGGATGGACTTTTCGCGCCCGACAAACAGCGGTACCACCATCTGCGGGTAGACCACCACGTCTCGCAGCGGAAGCAGGGGTAATTTGAAAGACGTGTTTTCCTGGTAGGTTTCTCGACCCATATCGACCTCAATTGGTTTTGCCGAACGCGGCTATGAAGACTGATATGGGGTCAGACTAGCAGAAAACAACAGGGGCGGGGCAAGAAAAAGGCAGCGAGGATTAATCCTCGCTGCTGGCTGCTTTCGACTTCTCGGATTGTTCATAGACCAACAGCGGCTCTGACTCGCCACGAATAACAGAGGCGTCAATTACCACTTTGGCGACATTGGTTTGTGAAGGGATTTCATACATGATGTCGAGCAGCACGCTTTCCAGGATCGAGCGCAGCCCCCGAGCGCCGGTTTTCCGGGCCAATGCCTTTTCTGCAATTGCCTCCAGGGCATCACGACGGATATCCAGCTCCACACCCTCCATCTCGAACAGCGTGCCGTACTGCTTGATCAGGGAGTTTTTCGGCTCAACCAGAATGTTGACCAGCGCTCCCCTGTCCAGCTCCTCCAGCGTCGCGATGACCGGCAAACGACCGACAAACTCCGGAATAAGACCAAAGCGCACCAGGTCCTCAGGCTCGATCGTCGCCAGCACCTCACCGATATTGGCCTTGGTCGCCTTGCTCTTGACCTCTGCACTAAAGCCAATACCGCCTTTCTCCGAGCGATCCTGGATCACTTTCTCAAGCCCGGCGAAAGCACCGCCACATATAAACAGGATATTGCGGGTATCGACCTGGAGGAACTCCTGCTGGGGATGTTTGCGCCCACCCTGGGGCGGCACGGAGGCCACAGTGCCTTCGATCAATTTCAATAGTGCCTGCTGGACCCCTTCCCCCGAAACGTCGCGCGTAATCGACGGGTTGTCGGACTTGCGGGAAATCTTGTCGATCTCATCGATGTAAACAATACCCCGCTGGGCCTTTTCAACATCGTAGTCACATTTTTGCAGCAGCTTCTGAATAATGTTCTCAACGTCCTCACCCACATAACCCGCCTCGGTGAGTGTCGTCGCGTCGGCAATGGTGAATGGCACGTCGAGTACCCGCGCAAGGGTCTCGGCCAGTAGCGTCTTGCCGCTACCTGTGGGCCCGATCAAAAGGATATTGCTTTTGCCCAGCTCGACATCGGTTCGGGCCGGGGCACCCTGCAGTCGCTTGTAGTGATTGTAGACGGCAACCGAAAGCACCTTCTTGGCCCTGCGCTGGCCGATGACGTACTGATCGAGCGTGTTGTTGATCTCTTCCGGCGTAGGCAGCTTTGCCTTATCCGAGGCGCTGGCCGTCTCCTGAATTTCCTCGGTGATGATGTCATTGCACAGGTCAACGCATTCGTCACAGATAAATACAGAGGGACCGGCAATAAGCTTCCTGACCTCGTGCTGGCTTTTGCCGCAGAACGAGCAATACAACAGCTTGCCATTGTCGCCGGATTTACCTTGGTCGGCCATTGCCACCTCTTAAAATTACCATAAAAACAATTACTTAAGGGTAATGCCGCGTCCCTTCCAAAAAGACTATCCCATTTTACGGGCGTTTGTCCAGAACAGCGTCGACAAGGCCGTAATCCCGGGACTGCTCGGCATCCATGAAATTATCACGCTCGGTATCGAGGGCGATTTTCTCCAGTGGTTGCCCGGTATGCTCGGCCATAATGCGATTCAGACGTTCGCGGATCTTGAGAATTTCCTGGGCGTGGATATGAATATCCGATGCCTGCCCCTGGGCGCCGCCACTGGGCTGGTGAATCATGCACCTGGAATTGGGCAGCAGGAAACGTTTGCCCTTCGCCCCCGCAGCGAGGAGGAAGGCCCCCATGCTGGCCGCCTGACCGATACACATGGTACTGACATCCGGTTTGATAAACTGCATTGTGTCGTAGATCGACAACCCTGCAGTGACCGAGCCGCCGGGGGAGTTGATGTAAAGATGGATATCCTTGTCCGGATTCTCTGACTCGAGGAACAGCAACTGGGCGACCACCAGATTTGCCATGTAATCCTCCACCGGGCCGACCAGGAAAATCACCCTTTCCTTGAGCAGTCGGGAGTAAATGTCGAAAGAACGCTCCCCCCGTGCGGTTTGCTCGACAACGATCGGCACCAAGCCGCCGGCACTGCTAATATCCATGGCTGAGGTCATCAAAGGTACTCCAGAAAAATTATCAAAATGCGGGACGCCTCCATTGTAATGCCAAAGGCGCTATAGGCAAGCGCGATGACCGCGCCCGCCTACCTGAGGTACCCGGGAGTAATCAAGCCTCGTCCGCTTCAACCTGCTCAGCGGGCTTATCAGGCTGAACAGCTTCTTCGTAGGAACAGGGCTTGTCGGCGACCTGGGCGTTGCCGAGGATATGCTCGACCACCTGGTCTTCGAGGACCGCGGATTGTACGCCCACCAGAAGCTGTTGATTACTGTAATAATAACGAACCACTTCTTCCGGCTCTTCGTAGGTGGACGCAATTTCCTCAATCTGCGCTTTCACTTTATCGGCGTCTGCTTTAATTCCGGCATCCTCAATCACTTTCGCCACGATCAGACCCAGCGCTACACGGCGCTCGGCATCACCGGCGAAAAGGTCATCCGGCAGCAGCGACTCGTCAAAGTTCTGACCGCCACCAAACTGGGACAACATCTGACGGCGCAGGGCGGAAATTTCACTTTTGACCAGCGCCTGGGGAAGTTCGAGCTCGTGCTTTTCAAGCAACTGGTTCATAAGGCGGTTCTTGACCTTATTCTTGATGCCATTGCGGAGCTCTCGCTCCATGTTGGCACGCACTTCCTCGATGAATTTGTCTTTACCGCCCTCCTTGACGCCAAACTTCGCAAAGAACTCGTCATTGAGTTCCGGCAGTTCTTTCTCGGCGACTTCGTGGACGGTAATATCGAATTCAACCGCCGCACCCTTCAGCTCTTCCGCGTGGTAATCCTCGGGGAAAGAAAGCGACGCGGTTTTTGACTCACCGGCCTTCATACCGATAATGGCATCTTCGAAACCGGGGATCATCTGACCGGAGCCCAAAACCAGACGAGAGTCGTCAGCCTTACCACCTTCAAACTCTTCGCCGTCTTTGCGGCCAGTATAGTCGATTGTGACCTGATCGCCATCTTTGGCTTCCCGTTCGACCGCCTTCCACTCGGCGTGCTGGGTACGCAGGTTCTCGATCATTTTTTCGATATCGGCGTCACTGACTTCGGCCACCGGTTTCTCTACCGAGATGGTCGAAAAATCCTGTAGTTCAATCTCCGGGTACACCTCAAAGGTGGCGACAAACTCGAAGTCCTGGCCGGGGTTATCGTTCATCGACTCGATGGTCGGTTGACCGGCTGGGCGGAGTTTTTCCTGATTTACCGCTTCCTGGAAACTCTGGTTCATCACCTCGCCAAGGACTTCCTGGCGCACACCCTTGCCAAAGCGCTGGCGGACAACCTTTAGCGGCACCTTGCCCTTGCGAAAGCCATCCAGGCGCACGGTGCGAGCGGCCTGCTCCAGTCGCTGGGTGACCTCGCTCTCAACCTGGTCAGCGGGCACGCCGATGGTCATTCTGCGCTCGAGACCGGACGTTGTTTCAATGGAAACCTGCATGGCTTTTCCTCAATTCTATCGGTATAAGACTCTGTAAATGGTGCGAAAGGGGAGACTCGAACTCCCACGGGTTGCCCCACTGGAACCTAAATCCAGCGCGTCTACCAGTTCCGCCACTTTCGCTTCGACTGGCTGCGGCAACCAATGGCATGCCATGCCAACGGCTGAGCGGCCAGGAAAGGGGGGCGATTTTGCCATAGGGGCCACGAGCGGGCAACAGAAACCGGGGGCGAGGAAGATCGGTCAAAGGATCGGCTGACAGAGCAGCACAACCAGCGAACCGGCTCCCGTATTGGCAACCGACAACCATCGCGCCATGCGGGGGACCAGGCAGGCATGCTCTGCACCCAGAACACGGCCATTGACGAGCGCGCCGTCCTGCAGGGCCATCGCGAGACGATAACAGTCCCGATCGGGAGCCCGCCACGTGCCGCCAACCGCCAACGTCAGTCTGAAGACTTCGAAGTCATCAAACGCCACCACCTGCTCCAGGGTATATCCGGAGTCTCGCTCGATGACGGGCAAGGGTTCAAGATGGCCGGCGTCGAGGGACATTAGACCGACGGCTTCTTCCGTATCCCAGTGCGACTGGGTCAAAACCTTCTGGGCGAAGGACAGTATCTTGCGCTCGTAAACCGGGGTCTGAAACTCCACAGTTCTAACCCCGTGCTGAAGCGCGTGGGGCGTCAGGCATGGCACCTTGACGACATCGCCGACCGCCAGGGGCACCAGATGAGTCATTTCATTCATCGCCGCCCTGGCCGCTTCTTCCCGTTGCCTGAGGACGCGGGGGACGTCACCAAGCCACTTTTTCAACTGATGCGCTGGCACAGGTTCGTTCAAACCAATACCGTCCCGGCGGCGATACCGGTCGCAAAACCCGTCGATTTGGCGACGGATAGCCTCATAATCGCGGACAAGGGATAAAAAGCGGGCACGAAAATCCGCGTCACCGTGGTTTTGACGCTGCTCCGGGTCGAAACCAAACCGAATTGCGCCCGTGCCATCCGGCCAGGCGTCCCCGTCCACATGGGTAACCACATAGACTTCCCGCTTCTCCTCGTGGAGCTCAAAGTACAGGTCGCCAAACACCTCTTCCGGCAACGGATCAAGAATTTTCAACAGCGCCGGATCGCGCCCCCCCGGCTGCAACAAACGGTCAGGCGCGATCGACAACAGCCAGGGCAATGGCACGCTATTGCCCCCCTCGGCTATCAGAGACTGCCCCCGAGCTTCTATCCCTGTGTACCAGATTTCCTGTCCCCAGGGCTTGGCAATATGGACCGGCAACAGCTCCCAGGGGCCAAAAAGATCCACCACCGGCGATCCGATGGCGTCGGCGAGGCATTGGAGTCCCGGCGGGTCCAGCGCCCCGGTCGCCATCCAGCGCGTTACTTCCGAAACCTGATCAGTCACCAGGGCTAAACACCGTGCCCCCTCTTCCGACTCAGGGGAAACCAGGCACAGAGCGAGTTCCAGCTCCGGTGATCCGGGCAGATAGTACTGTTTAAAGCGGAATCTGCCGACAACAGGCCCGAGGTCGTCCAGGTGGCGGTCAAGTAGCTCGGCAGGAGATGGAAAAAGAGGCAATGACATCGCAGGGAGAGGCATACTGACAAGGTGAACCAGTCTAGCAGAGGATCATTCACAACAAAATCTGCGATATCTTAGAAATTATTGATTTTTAAAGGCTAAACTATTGACCCGACTCCAATATGTGTACCTATAATAAACTCCCTGTCAAAATAAAACGGAGCGACCCCGATGATCAACTTCAAAACCCTAGCGACACTGGTTTCTGTCACCACATTGTCTCTGGCACTCTCTGCCTGCAGTGGCGACAACAGCGAACCTGAAGATACCACCTCTGACGCCGCTGCAGAGATGTCCGATCAGATGCAGGATGCCGGGGCAGAAATGGCGGATCAAATGGAGGACGCCGCTGATGATGCAGCGGATTACATGGAAGAAGCGGGAGATGAAGCCGAAGATGCCAGTGACAGTGCAGGCGACATGATGGACTCCGCCGAAGAGACCATGGACGATGCCGTTGACGCTGTTAAAGATGCCGCTGAAGATGCCGGCGAAGCCATCGAAGACGCCGCGGAGTCTGCGAAAGAAAGCATGAGTGGCGACAACTGATTTAATAAATCAGTGCGCGAAAAAGCCAGGCTGAGCCTGGCTTTTTTTATGCCCTCTTTCCGGCCTTAGACAACAAGGGTCACTGGGAGTAATACCGCCGATTATCGGCCGCCATCCCGCGCATTGCCTCCGTCGGCTCATACAATTTACCCAGATGGGAAAAGCGATCGGCCATGGCACAGAATTGCGCCATGCCGATTTCTTCAAGCCAGCGAAAGACACCTCCGCGGAAGCGCGGAAAGCCAAGACCATACAGTAGAGCCATGTCAGCCTCTGCCGGAGATCCGGTAATACCTTCTTCCAGGCATCGAGCCATTTCGATACACATCGGCACCATCATACGGGCAACTATATCGTCCTCACCGAAACGCTGCCTCTCGGCCACGTGGGAAGACAGAATCGACCACGTTTCCGGATCGTTTTGCTTGGCCAATTTGCCTTTAGCGCCACTTTCGTAGAGATAAAAGCCCTTGCCATTTTTCTGACCAAGACGCTTGTGTTCGGCCATCAGATGAGTGGCCTGCGGAAAATCCAGCTTGAGCCGGTCGGGAAACCCGTCGGCCATAACATCCGCGGCATGTACAGCGACATCGATCCCGATCACATCGAGCAGATACGCCGGCCCCATGGGCCAACCCCAGCCCTCCATTACCCTATCGAGATCCTTAAAATCCGCACCATCGCGCATCAACAGATTAAAGCCGGCAAAATAAGGGAACAGAACCCGGTTAACGAGGAAACCCGGGCAATCATTGACCACCACGGGCTTTTTACCCATTCCCAACACGTGCTCGACAGCGCGCGCCACGGTTACATCCGAAGTTTTCTGCCCCCTGACCACCTCCACCAGCGGCATGGCGTGTACAGGATTAAAAAAATGCAGCCCGCAGAAATTTTCCGGTCGCTCAAGCGCCTCGGCGATGGACGAAATCAAAATCGACGAAGTGTTGGAGGCCAGAATCGTAGACTCGGGCACCTCCCGTTCCACCTCGGCCAGGACCGCCTTCTTGACCGCTTCTTTCTCAACCACGGCTTCGATAACAATGTCACACTCCGCCATGCCGTCATAAGATAACGACGGTGTGATGGCCGCCAGAACGCTGTCGGCTTTTTCCTGACTCAGCGCCCCCCTCTGTACCCGCTTATCCAGCAAGCCCCTTGCTTCACCGATCCCCAAATCAAGCGCTGACTGGTTGATGTCCTTCATGAACACCGCAAATCCCCGCACAGCGTTCTGGTAGGCGATACCACCCCCCATTGTACCGGCACCGAGTACCGCCGCTCGGCGAACCGGTCCGGGACTGGCCGAGGCATACTTTCTCGCCACCGACGACAGCTTCTGGTCGGAGAGGAAATTGCCGATCAGCGCCCGCGCCTCGGGCGTCTTTGACAGTCGATAGAACCCGTCGAATTCAGCCTCGAGCGCTTCTTCAAACGGCTTGTTCACCGCAGATACCATTGTTTTTATAGCCACCTGCGGCGCGGGGTAGTGATCGCCAAGTTTTTTTCGTATCGCCTCTAACGCGGAACTCTCAATAGCCGCTGCCTGATCAGCGCTGATCATCAGCGGTTGAGCTTTCTGCTGGCGGCGGGAACGGTAGGCAGCCGGGCTATCCACCGCCGATTTCAAACGGGCTAGCGCCGCCTGACGCAGGGTATCGGGGTCGACAACCTCATCGACAAATCCATCCACCAGGGCATCGTCAGCCCTGTGCTGTTTACCCTCGGCCACCCATTTGAGTGCGTTCGCCAGCCCGGCGAGTCTGGGGGATCTCACCGTTCCGCCCCAGCCTGGCAGAATACCCAGGCCTACCTCGGGGAAGCCCACCTGTGCGGCAGACGACAGGATTCGGTAATCGCAGGCGAGGCAAAATTCAAAACCCCCTCCCAATGCGAAGCCATTGATCGCAACAACCGACGGAAACGGCAGATTTTCAAGGCGGTTGAAATTGGCGTTATTAACCGACAAAAACCCTTTCAGTTGTTCCTTGCCGGCACCAAAGGCGGGACCGAATTCACTGATATCCGCGCCGGCGATAAAAACCTTTTTGGCGCTGGTTACAAGCAAGCCCTTGATCTGACTGCCTGCAAGCGCATCGAGAGCCGATGACAACTCGGTCACCGTCTGCCGATCAAATACGTTGACCGGTTTGGCGCCATTATCGAAACAGAGCTCTGCAAAACCGGTTTCCAACGCCCTGACTGTTAACGTCTTGCCTTCAAACATCCCCATCCCCTGGCAAACTAATGAACGATCGAATTTACCCACCTCCGCGACCGGTGACAACCACTATCCCCATCGGTGGTGTTCATCTGGCCGCAGGTTTGCGAAAAAGTACCACCCGGTCTCCCGGAAATTCCGGTGGCGATCGCCAGCGCTGTCCGAGCCAGGCAAAGGTCTCTCTGGAAAAAAAACAGAT
This sequence comes from Porticoccaceae bacterium, assembly GCA_002702725.1. Taxonomy (GTDB): domain Bacteria; phylum Pseudomonadota; class Gammaproteobacteria; order Pseudomonadales; family Porticoccaceae; genus NAT127. Next base: position 26,903 of record PABE01000012.1, on the reverse strand, counting down.
ATGTGTCGGGTCCCGGGCATAGTGCCAGCGGGAAAAATCCGCGCCAGGGGCGACCAGCAAGGTCATTATCCCCAGCAACCCTCCCGGACGCAGCAACGACCAGAGTCGATCAAGCTCGTCCCCCGGCTGGCGGAGGTGCTCTACCACCTCGGAGGTGACGATAAAATCATAGCTTTGTTCCAGTACCGCCCGGTCATCCGCATAATAGCGATCATAAACGGCCATAGTGTGGCCGGCCTCAACAAACATGGCCGCCAGGGCAGGCCCCGGTCCACAACCAAAATCGAGCCCACGGGACGGACCGGTCAATCGCGCCTGCACCGGTTCAGACAGGGCCGATAAAAAGCGCCGGTAACGGGGGTCATCGGGATCGTTCTCGTGCAAGTCGTATTGCGCCCTTTCCGCCCTGTTATCGAGGTGTTGCCCGGGAGGCACAAAAACGATCCGGCACCGTCGGCACTGCAGGTAGTCCCGTAAACCGTCAGACTGGAAAAATACAGGATCAGACCCGCTGCAGAGCGGGCAGGGGGGAAAGCCTGTCAAATGTCGAGTTCCCGGCGAATGATGCGTCTCAATTGTTTCTGACTGAGCCCCGTCACACGGGCCAGAAAATGCAGTACTGCTTCGGTGGGATAGGGGTTCACCCCTTTGCCCAGTGCCTGTAAATAGGCAAGCGCCTCCATATTGTCCTTTTTCGACTGGGGCATGGCCGCGCGAAATCGATAGCACTTTACGAGAAGCGTATCACGGCTGCGGTTGCGCTCGCGAATGTTGGCCAACGCTGTCTGACGTGCCTTGATGGCGCGCTGCCGCCTGCCCTCTCCATCCAGTTTTGCCATCGTTACCCCTGTGTCGTCGCCTGACGATACGAAGTATCCTGAGAAGAGAAGGATAGCAGTGCGGCTCCTGACCGTGAATACCCCGACACGGCATGATTCCCCACCGGGGAAGCACAGCTGTTACCGACAGCCAGAATCAACCACCATGCCGCGGGACGGATACAGTTATAGGGATGAAGGCACAGATACCCGGGGATGCGCTCGGTATAAAGGGGCAACTAAGGATCCGGGAAGCATCAGAGGTTTATGGCGCGCCCGGCAGGATTCGAACCTGCGACCCACGGCTTAGAAGGCCGTTGCTCTATCCAGCTGAGCTACGGGCGCTTGAGGTACCCCTTTTCAGGAGGCGCAAGTATACAGCTTTCAACGTCAATTGCCGATAGAAACAGGGTCTTGACCGCCCAGGCCTGCGCGCTTACTCCCCACCCGCACACAGGTATCCGAGAGTATTTTCCAATCCCTAAATGAGTCTGAAGGCCGGGATTGAGTCAACCTGTGTTGAGGGTCCGTCCATAAATGGTTTTGAAGAGTATGTGGCGGGCTTTTTGTAGCTGATCCGCCGCCTGGTTGTCGCTGATCTGGTGAGCAATCTCGTCGAGTATTTCAAAGCTCATGCCGGGTTTCAAATAGTCTTTGGCGTTGGCCAGTGATTTGAATTTGTCATAGGGCGTCATCAGGTTCTCATAGCGGTATACCTTGCGCTCCTTTCCCTTGGCATCCGTGCGGGTCTCGGGGAAGAAGCAGGGCCGGTGGAAGTTGATATAGGGGTTGAGGTGTTCCTGATTGAAGCTGTTGATCAGTGACGCCCAATTCTGGGCAATATGGCTGTAGCCAAACTGCTTGCGCACGATCGCGGCGTTCTTGCTTTCCGCCAGGGCATTGTCATTGCTGTGGCGGGAGCGCGATTTGGTGAACTCGATGCGCAGCTTCTCCAGCAGCTGCGCGACCCGCTTGTTGATGTATTCCGAGCCGTTGTCGGAGTGGAAGCCGCGCAGGACGAAGGGGAAAGTCTCGAACATCTGCTCCAGGGCCGGGATGAGGAACCGTTCACTGATCTTTTCCACCGTACAGACCACCTCGCACTGGGTGACTTCGTCGACGGCGTTGATGTGGTAGACGCCCTTGTGCTTGTCCCGATCGCCTTGATGGACCGTGTCGATGCGGATATAGCCCGGTTTGCCCTCGGGCCGGGGCTTGCGTCGTTCTCCGATGGTCGAGGCCGTGGGGCGGGTCTTCTCGACGTGATGGCGCTGCCGGGTGTAGGGGGTGGACTTGCGCAGGTTGTACAGGTGGCTCACGGAGATCCCGGCCAGTGTCCGGTATTCGGTCTGCCCAAAGACCGCACAGGCGCGCTCACAGAGCTTCTTGACGGCAGGCCCGCAGGGCGTCTCATGGCGCTCATCCATCGCCGCCAGCAGGCGGATATCCTGATCGCTGTAGCGGCGGACAAACCCGGCAACGGTGCGTTGGCCGCGCCGCAGTTGGCCGGCGTTGCGGTATTGAGCAATCAGTCGGGTCAACTGCTGGCGAGAGTAGCCGCTGACTCGCACCAGATAGCGCATCACCACCCCCTTATCGGCTCGGCAGAGCCCCAGGTAGTGGAATCTGACCAGCTCTCGCTGGATCCAGCGGTAGCGGTCGTCCTTGTCACCGCTGATCGAAAAAGCCACCGGCTGAGTGCCGGCCAGGAAATCCCTCAGCTGGGAGATCGTCTTGAGTTCGTCGAGTTTCATGATGGCTGTCATCCCCCATCATGAACGGAACCTCGCCCGGCTTCAGACTCATTTCATCTTGGAATCACACCCGCCCTCCAGACTCACTTCATATTGGACAAGGCTAAGGCTTGACCCTCCCAGCACAGGGCTATAGAATGCACGGCCCTTGGAGATGAAGACGCGCAAGCGCTTTTCGTCAAACCAAAGGCGGCAGGGAACGCCGGCAGTGACGACAGGAATACCAGCCCTGTCAGCAGGTCACACGATTTGATGCGGGGTGGAGCAGCCTGGTAGCTCGTCGGGCTCATAACCCGAAGGTCGTAGGTTCAAATCCTGCCCCCGCTACCAACATGGCATCGCGGTCTGCGGTGTTGACGGAAAGCCCCTTATCAGGGGCTTTTTGTTAGGCGACAGGTTTGTCGCACAGAAATGGGCCGCAGGCCCATTTTTTAATGGTGGAGTCAATATTGAGTACAGGTACAAGGCAGGCACAATTGCTGGACCTTCTCAAGCCCGTGGTGGAAGCCATGGGCTGCGAGCTATGGGGCCTGGAATACCTGACCGGCGGCAAACACGTTACGCTGCGCATTTACATAGACAAACCAGACGGCGTGGTTCTGGAAGATTGCGAGCGAGTCAGCCGGCAAATCAGTAGTGTTATGGATGTCGAAGACCCTATCCGGAGCGAATACACTCTGGAAGTGTCATCCCCTGGCATGGACAGGCCGCTTTACACCCTGGACCAATTCGCCCTTTTTATTGGCGAAGAGGTCAATATCCGTCTCAAGGTTCCCTACGAAGGACGCAGGAAATATAAAGGGCGTCTGAACGGTGTCGAGGGCGACGAGGTCTTAATTGTGGTCGACGACCACGAATTCCTGTTCCCGATCGAAACCATTGACAAGGCAAATGTGGTCCCCTCATTCGGTTCGGACCCAACAAGAGGCTGAGGAATGAACAAAGAGATCTTGATGGTTGCGGAAGCCGTTTCCAATGAGAAGGGCGTGTCCGAAGACGTTATTTTCGAGGCCATTGAGCAGGCACTGGCGATCGCGACCAAAAAGCGCTACGACGAGGAAGCCAATATCCGCGTCGAAATTGACCGCAAGACCGGCGACTACGATACCTATCGCTGGTGGGAAGTCGTCGCCGATGATGTGCTGGCCGAGCTTGGCACTCAGTTCACAACAGAGGAAGCCGCCGAGAAAGATCCGTCCCTGAAAGTCGGCGATATCTACGAAGAACAGGTCGAGAACATTCATTTCGGACGCATCGCGGCGCAAACCGCCAAGCAGGTCATTGTTCAGAAAGTCCGCGAGGCCGAGCGGGCGCTGATTGCAGATCAGTACCGGAACCAGGTCGGCGAGCTGGTCAGCGGCACCGTAAAGAAGGTGACCCGGGACCACCTGATCGTCGATCTCGGCAACAATGCCGAGGCCGTTCTGCCCCGGGACGAGTTTGTTGGCCGCGAAGTTTTTCGCGTCAATGACCGCGTGCGGGCCATTCTCAGGGAAATTCGTCCGGAAGCCCGGGGACCCCAGCTGTTTTTGAGCCGCGCCTGTAATGAAATGCTCATACAGTTGTTTACCATTGAAGTACCGGAGATCGCCGAACAGGTTATCGAGATCCGCGGCGCAGCCCGGGACCCGGGCTCCCGCGCCAAGATCGCGGTGAAAACCAACGACGGACGAATTGACCCCGTCGGCGCTTGCGTCGGTATGCGCGGCGCCCGGGTCCAGGCCGTTTCCAACGAGCTGGGCGGTGAACGCGTCGACATAATCCTGTGGGATGACAACCCGGCACAGCTGGTCATCAACGCCATGTCGCCGGCCGAAGTCGAATCTATCGTAGTCGACGAAGATGCCCACTCCATGGATGTCGCTGTCGCCGAGGACAACCTGGCCCAGGCTATCGGCAAGGGTGGGCAGAATGTCCGTCTGGCCGTTGAATTGACCGGCTGGAAAATCAATGTCATGAGTGTCGGGGAAGCGGAAGCCAAGCACGAGGAAGAAGCCGGCTCACTGGTGGAAACGTTCATGAAGTATCTGGATGTGGACGAAGACATCGCCACCATTCTGGTCGAGGAGGGTTTCAGTTCGGTGGAAGAAGTAGCCTATGTGCCCCTGGAAGAAATGGCGTCCATCGAGGGTTTCGACGAGGAAATCGCCGAGGCCCTGCGCGAACGCGCCAAGGATGCCCTGCTCACCATGGCGCTGGCCTCTGAAGAAGAGCTGGCATCCGCCGAACCAGCAGACGACCTGCTCAACATGGATGGTATGGATTCCACCCTGGCCTATACTCTCGCCAGTCACGGTATCACCACCATGGAAGACCTGGCTGAACAAGCGGTGGATGACCTGCTCGACATTGAAGGCATTGACGAAGAGCGAGCGGCGACCCTGATCATGACCGCCCGTGCACCCTGGTTTGCTGAAGAATAATGAGTGCGTTCGCGCAAACCACTTGAAATGAAAGAAATACGAGGAATTTGAATGGCTGAAGTTACCGTAAGTCAACTTGCCGAGGTGGTAGGGGCATCCGTAGACCGTCTGCTCAAGCAGATGGGTGAAGCGGGGTTGAAGCATACCTCGCCAGACGAGACGGTTACCGATGCTGAAAAGCAGCAGCTGCTGGCCTACCTCAAAAGCATCCACGGCGAAAAAGCCACAGAGACGAAGAAGATCACCCTGCGCCGCAAGACTGTCAGCACACTCAAGACCAGCGGCAAAAAGACCGTCAACGTGGAAGTGCGCAAGAAACGCACCTACGTCAAGCGCGACGAAGTGGAAGAGTCGGGGAACGCCCCTGAATCGATCGATGAAGTACCGGCACCCGATACCGAGTCCGCTGCCGAAGTAGCACCGGAACCGGCACAGACGCAAGAGCCCTCACGCCGCAGCAATCTCGTGGACGATGCGGAAGCCAAGCGCCTGGCAGCTATCGAGGCCCGACGCAAGACCGAAGAAGAGCGCGCTGCCGAAGAAGCCAGACTCAAGGCAGAACAGGAGGCCAGCAAGGAGGAGCCGGTCGAACCAGTTGCTCCAATCGATGGCCCGGCGGGTGCCGTCGACGTAAAGACGCCGGAAAAAGATCGCCTGGCCAAGAAAAAAGGTCGCCCGGAAGACGAGGACGACGAAAAACCCGGCAAGAAGAAGGTCAAGGCCAAAGACACCAAAGGTCGCAAGCAGCGCCCCGAGGAGCTGCTGGCCATTGAAGAGGCGGAAGAAGAAGCCAAGAAACCCCGGCTCAAGTCCAACTCTCCCGTTGTGCGTATCCAGAACAAGCACACCTTCAAGAAGCCGACGGACAAGATTATTTACGACGTGGAAATTCCTGAGACCATTCAGGTTGGAGACCTCGCCCAGCGCATGTCCCTCAAGGCCGCCGTGCTGATCAAGGAACTCATGAAAATGGGGACCATGGCGACCATCAACCAGGCGATAGACCAGGACACCGCTGTCCTGCTGGTTGAGGAACTCGGCCACCGGCCGGTGACGGTGTCGTCCGACGCGATCGAGGACGAACTGCGTGCCGAGCTGGCGCAGGCTTCCAGCGACGATCTGCAACCCCGTGCTCCTGTTGTCACGGTGATGGGACACGTCGACCACGGTAAAACCTCGCTTTTGGACTACATCCGTGAGACCCGTGTGGCATCCGGCGAGGCCGGAGGGATTACCCAGCACATCGGCGCCTACCATGTCGAGACGCCAAAGGGTGTTATCACCTTCCTCGACACCCCGGGCCACGCCGCCTTTACCGCCATGCGTGCCCGGGGTGCCAAGTCCACCGACGTGGTGATTCTGGTGGTCGCCGCCGATGACGGGGTGATGCCGCAGACCGAAGAGGCCATCCAGCACGCCAAGGCGGCCGGTGTTCCCATCGTTGTTGCCATCAACAAAATTGACAAGGAAAGCGCCGACCCGGATCGCGTCACCAACGAACTGGCCGCCAAGGATGTCATCCCCGAGGAATGGGGTGGCGACACCCAGTTCGTCAAGGTCTCGGCGCACTCTGGAGAAGGCATCGACGAGCTCCTGGAGTCGGTTCTCCTGCAGTCCGAACTGCTGGAGCTGACCGCGCCTGTCGACGTCCCCGCCAAGGGTGTAATCGTCGAAGCGAGGATGGAAAAGGGCCGCGGTGTCGTGGCTACCGCACTCGTCCAGCAGGGCACCCTGCATAAAGGCGACTTCGTCCTGGCTGGCCAGAGTGTCGGCAAGATCCGCACCATGAGCGATGAAACCGGAAAACCGGTTGCCGATGCGGGGCCTTCCATCCCCGTGGAAATCGTCGGTCTCGACAACCCGCCGGATGCCGGCGACGAGTTCATGGTTGTCGCCGACGAGCGCAAGGCGCGGGAAGTCGCCGACTTCCGTCAGCAAAAAGCCCGCGAGGAGCGCATGCAACGCCAGCAGGCGGCGAAACTCGAAAACATGTTTGCCTCCTTCGGCGAAAATACCGAGAAGAAGGTGTTGCCGGTGGTCGTCAAGGCGGATGTTCGCGGCTCTCTGGAAGCGATCCTGGCCTCACTCGCCGACTTGCAGAACGAGGAAGTGGCGGTCACTGTCGTCGCCTCCGGCGTCGGCGGCCTCAACGAATCCGATATCAACCTGGCCCTGACGGCCGGTGCCGTGGTGATCGGTTTCAATGTCCGCGCCGATGCCTCGGCGCGCAAAGTGGCCGAACGGGAAGAGGTGGAAATCCGCTACTACAGCGTCATCTACAACCTGCTCGATGACGTCAAGCAGGCCCTGTCGGGCATGTTGTCGCCGGAGATCCGCGAGGAAATCGTCGGTATTGCCCAGGTGAAAGATGTCTTCCGATCGCCCAAGTTTGGCCAGATTGCCGGCTGTATCGTCACCGAAGGCACCATTTATCGTAACAAGCCGATTCGGGTATTGCGCGACAATGTGGTGATCTACGAAGGGGTTCTGGAGTCCCTGCGCCGCTTCAAGGATGACGTCAGCGAAGTGCGTAGCGGCACCGAGTGCGGTATCGGGGTGAAGGACTACAACGACGTCAAGCCAGGTGATCAGATCGAAGTCTTTGACGTCCAGGAAGTGGCGCGCAAGCTCTAGTCGCGCCATATCCTGAACCCTATACAGGTCTACCATGCCAAGAGAATTCAGTCGCAAAGACAGGGTCGCAGACGCTCTGCAGAGAGAGCTGGCGGAGAACATTCGCACCGAAATGGGCGACCCGCGCCTCTCCATGGTCAACATCACCGCCGTGGATGTCAGTCGCGACATGTCCCAGGCGAAGGTCTATGTCAACTTCGTGATCCCCAAGGTGCCTGAAGAGGCCGATACGGCCATTGAAATTCTTAACGACGCGGCGGGCTTCCTCCGTGCGCAAGTGGCCAAGGCGATCCGTATGCGTTCTGTGCCCAAGCTGCGTTTTTACTACGACGAGAGCGGCGAGCGGGGGCAGAAGCTGTCGGCACTGATCGATTATGCCCTGGCGTCGGACGCGGCCAAGCATCAGCAGGGCGACGAGTAACATGGCGCGCAGAAAACCCCGGGGTCGCCCGGTCAGCGGCATCCTGGTGCTCAACAAGCCCGCGGGCATTACCTCCAATGATGCCTTACAGAGAGCCAAATACCTGTTCTATGCCGCCAAGGCGGGCCACACGGGCAGTCTCGATCCCATGGCCACCGGCGTTTTGCCAGTCTGCTTTGGCGAAGCGACCAAGTTCACCCAGTTTCTCCTCGATGCAGACAAAACCTATGTCAGCACCTTCCGCTTCGGGGTTACCACAGCGACAGGTGACGCCGAAGGTGACATTCTGGAGCAGCGAAGTGCCGACGCGCTTACCGAGGCGTCCGTCGAGGCGGCGATGGAACCGTTGCGGGGCGATATCCTCCAAACCCCTCCCATGTATTCGGCGCTGAAAAAAGACGGTGTGCCCCTGTACAAGCTGGCTCGGGAAGGGGTTGAAGTCGAGCGGGAGCCGCGCCCCGTTTCCATTTATCAGTTCTCTCTGCTGGCCTTCAGGCCCGGGGAGGTGGCGGAAGCCGATGTCGAGGTCCGCTGCAGCAAGGGTACCTATGTGCGCACTCTCGCCGAAGATCTGGGCGCAGCCCTCGGCTGTGGCGGCCATGTCTCGCGCCTGCACCGGTCCCGGGCAGGGTGCTTCACGGATGCCGACACCATCACTCTGGACCAGCTTGCGGCGCTCAGGGAGGGAAAGCGGGGTGAAGACCTGGATTTTCTGCTCAATCCCGTGGATAAGGCCGTCGGACACCTTATGTCGGTCGACCTGCCCGAATCCATGGCCTGGTATTTTCGCCGCGGCCAGCCGGTAATGGCCCCCAAGGTCTACCGTGACGCCCGGGAAGGCGATATAGTGCGCATCTTCGCCGACAGCGGCGACTTTCTGGGGGTGGGCGAGGTACTGGAAGACGGCCGCCTTACTCCCCGGCGTCTTGTCGTTACTGACATGGCCGGCTAAACCATTTCGGCTCATCGGGAGCCAATACTAGGGTGTCTGTACCTATGCGCGGACATCCCCGAATCAACCATCGCATAGAGGAGTTAATACCATGGCACTGAGTGCTCAAGAGAAAGACCTGATCGTTAAAGAGTTTGCGCGCGTCGAGGGCGACACCGGTTCCCCGGAAGTACAGGTTGCGCTGCTGACCGCCAACATCAACAAGCTGCAGGGCCACTTTGAAGGTCACAAGAAAGACCACCATTCCCGTCGCGGCCTGATTCGCATGGTCAACCAGCGGCGCAAGCTGCTCGATTATTTGAAAGGCAAAGACAAAAATCGCTATGCGGATCTGATCAAACGACTCGGTCTTCGTCGTTAATGCATTCGGACGGCTCCTGTGGAGCCGTCTTTGTTTACAAAGGTGAAAAACGTGAATCCCATAATCAAATCATTCCAATACGGTAACCATACCGTCACCCTGGAAACGGGCCGCATTGCCCGCCAGGCAACCGGTGCCGTTATGTGCACCATGGACAATACCAGCGTGCTGTGCACCGTGGTCGGTGCCCGCGAAGCGAAGGAAGGGCAGGATTTCTTTCCGCTGACCGTCAACTATCAGGAAAAGGCCTATGCGGCCGGCAAAATCCCGGGCGGCTTCTTCAAGCGCGAAGGTCGCCCCAGTGAGAAGGAAACCCTGACCTCCCGACTCATCGACCGACCAATTCGTCCTCTGTTTCCGGACGGTTTCAAGAACGAGGTTCAGGTGGTCTGTACTGTATTGTCCGCGGACAAGGACATCGATCCGGACGTCCCTGCCATGATCGGTGCTTCCGCCGCGCTGGCGATCTCCGGGATCCCCTTCAACGGCCCCATTGGTGCCGCCCGGGTGGGGTACATCCAGAGCCAGGGTTACCTGCTCAACCCCACCTACAGCGAACTGAAAGGCTCGGCACTGGACATGGTTGTCGCCGGCACCAAAGAAGCGGTCCTGATGGTCGAGTCCGAAGCCAAAGAACTGCCTGAAGATCTGATGCTGGGTGCCGTTCTGTTCGCCCACCAGGAGATGCAGGCCGCAATCCAGGTCATTGAGCAATTGGCCCAGGAAGTGGGCAAACCCCGCTGGGACTGGCAAGCTGCGGCCCAGAACGAGCTGCTTGTTCAGACACTTCACGACCAGTTCTCTGCACGCCTCGAAGAGGCCTACTCGATCACTGACAAACAACAGCGCGTCGCCGCTATCGATGCGGCGCGCAGCGAAGCGATGGCGTCTCTGGTGAATGACGAGGCCGGTATCTCCACAGAGAACGTCAAGGACGCGTTCAAGAAACTGGAGAAGAAAATCGTCCGCAGCCGCATCATCGCCGGTGCTCCCCGCATCGATGGCCGCGACAACCAGACGGTCCGTCCGATCAGCGTCCAGGTAGGCATACTGCCCAAGGTTCACGGCACCGCCCTGTTCACCCGCGGCGAGACCCAGGCCATCGTTGCCGCCACCCTCGGCTCTCTGCGTGACGCCCAGGTCATCGACGCACTGGAAGGGGAACGCAAGGATCCCTTCATGCTGCACTACAACTTCCCGCCCTATTCCGTGGGCGAAACCGGCCGTATCGGTTTTACCGGGCGCCGTGAGGTGGGCCACGGGCGTCTGGCCCGCCGTGGCGTCGCCGCAGTATTGCCAAGCCTGGAGGATTTCCCGTACACCTTGCGGGTGGTGTCTGAAATCACCGAGTCCAACGGCTCCAGCTCCATGGCGTCCGTGTGCGGTACCAGTCTTGCCCTGATGGATGCCGGGGTACCCCTGAAAGCGCCGGTTGCCGGAATCGCCATGGGCCTGGTCAAGGAACCTGAAGGCTTTGCGGTGCTCACCGATATCCTCGGTGATGAAGACCATCTCGGCGATATGGATTTCAAGGTCGCCGGAACCGCGCAGGGTGTCACAGCCCTGCAAATGGATATCAAGATCGAAGGCATTACCGAAGAGATCATGGAAACCGCCCTCAACCAGGCTCTCAACGCCCGGTTGCACATCCTCGGCGAAATGAACAAGGTGATCGCCAAGGGCCGCGACAATGTCTCCGACAGCGCGCCGCGTTATCACACTCTGAAAATCGACACGGACAAGATTCGCGATGTCATCGGGAAAGGTGGCGCGACCATCCGTGCGCTTACCGAGGAGACAGGCGCCACCATCGATATCGAGGACGACGGCACCATCCGCATTTACAGCGATAATGCCGAAGGTCTGCAGGCCGCGATCGACAAGATTGAAGGCATCACCGCCGAGGCCGAGATCGGTCGGATTTACGACGGCATCGTGGCGCGAATTGTTGATTTCGGCGCCTTCGTAACCTTCCTGCCCGGCACCGACGGCCTGGTTCACATCTCCCAGATCGCTGAAGAGCGGGTCAATAGCGTCTCCGACTACCTGAAGGAAGGGGAGACTGTGCGGGTTAAGGTGCTGGACGTGGACAACCGCGGCCGCATCAAGCTGTCTATCAAGGAAGCGAAGGCCGAGGAAGAGGGAGACAACCCACTGCCCAAGGCCGAAGAAGTGCCGGTCGCCGACAATCCTGAGAACAACTGATCGGGATCAGCGCCCGTAGGCTACAAAAAAGCCCTGGCGAGACATCGTCAGGGCTTTTTTCTTTGCCACAAAACCGGGGCTTAATCCGGCGAGGGGCCTGACTCGTCGAAATAGGAACAGACGTAATCCGTCACTTGCTCGACCTTCATCTGAAAGCGGGACAGGGCGGGAATATCGAAACTGTCGCCACCCTTGATCTCCCGCCAGTCGTCGGAGCCCGGCAGCCTGACCTGGAGCAGTCCATCAGTTATTTCCATGCGCTCCGCTTTTTCGGTCCCAAAGTCGTACTCGCCGGGCAACATGATGCCCAGGGTTTTGACACTGCCATCAGCAAACTCGAGGGCACGGCTGGTCACCTTCCCGTCAAAATAGACGTTGGCAGCCTTGATTACATTGACGCCGGTAAATTTGTCCATGAACGGTAATTCTCAACGGGTTATGGGGAATCAAGCGGATTGGCTGTCGAACAGATCTTGTATGGCCTGCTTGTAGAGTGGGTAAATCTGATCGGTGCGGCCCACTGACATACCGAGATTTTTCAGCAAACCGTCCTTGAGACCATAGATACAGCTGTGCACGGTCACATCCTGACCCCGGTCCCAGGCATCCTGAATTACCGTGGTCTGGCAGACACTGAGTGCCTGCTCGATGACATTGATTTCGCACACCTTGTCGACCAGTTCGTGCTCATCTGCGATCGTCTGCAGCTCCTTGTAGTGTTTGCTCTGGGCGTCCTGGACATGGCGCAGCCAATTGTCGATCAGACCCAACTTGTCATTTCTCACCGCCGCCTGGACGCCGCCGCAGCCGTAGTGCCCGACCACCAGCACATGCTTGACCTTGAGGTAATCGACAGCGAACTGAAGCACAGACAGGCAGTTCAGGTCCGAGTGGACCACAACGTTGGCGACATTGCGGTGGACGAAAAGCTCCCCCGGCAGCATGCCGACGATTTCATTAGCCGGCACACGGCTGTCGGCGCAGCCAATCCAGAGATATTCCGGCTTTTGCTGGCGGGACAATTGTTCAAAGAAGCCGGGATGATCCCGGTTAATCTCTTCAACCCAGGCTCGGTTGTTTTCGAAAAGGTCCTTCACGGGTCCTCCGGTGGATAAGGTATCGATAAACGGGGCCCGCAAGATTAGATGGCTTTGCCGATAAGATCAATTGCTGACAACCGGCACCATGCGGTCCGCATTCAATGGCTTTTCCGCGCGGCATTGAATCCGACTGAATAAGGACCCCAGCGCTGTCGCCCAGGCCATAGAGCGCTACTCCAGCTCGTCGATATTGCTGTGGCGGATATCCTGCCCTTTGACCAGATAGACCGTTTGTTCACATATATTCTTGGCGTGGTCCCCGACCCGCTCCAGCGCACGCAGGGCCCAGAGAATATTCATGACCCGGGAGATACTGCGCGGATCTTCCATCATATAGGTGATCAATTCGCGCACCGCGGATTTATAATCAAGGTCGATTTGCCGGTCGGACTGCAGGGTCTCCAGGGCACTGTCGGCGTCGTAGCGAGTGAAGGAATCCAGAGAATCGCTCACCATCTTGCGCACGCCATTACCGATGTGGCGAATCTCCACGTAACCCCGGGGAGCACTGCCTTCCTCACTGAGGAGAATGGCCATTTTGGCGATCTTTTTTGCCTCGTCGCCGATGCGTTCCAGGTCGCGAATGGTTTTGGTCACCGCCATTACCAGGCGCAGGTCGGTGGCCGCCGGTTGGCGCCGGGCAATCAGGGTGGTGCAGTCTTCGTCGATCTGCATTTCCATGGCGTCTATCACCGCCTCACGGTCGATAACGGTTTCCGCCAGCTCGCTGTTGGCATCCTCGAGCGCCCTGATGGCATCGGCCAGCTGATTCTCCACACGGCCGCCCATTTCCAGCATCTGGGACTTGATGAGCTCGAGCTCTTCGTTGAAATGTCGGGAAATATGTTGATCGAGATGTAATTTGTCCATGGGGCTTCCTCAGCCGAAACGACCAGTAATATAGGCTTCGGTCAACGGATGCTCCGGGTTGGTAAAAACCCGTTCGGTGTCGTTGACCTCAATCAGTTTTCCCAGATGAAAGTAGGCCGTGCGCTGGGAGACCCGCGCCGCCTGTTGCATGGAGTGGGTGACGATGGCAATGGTGTAGTTTTCAGACAACTCGGCAATCAACTCCTCAATACGGGCGGTGGCAATGGGGTCCAGTGCCGAACAGGGCTCGTCCATCAGTATCACTTCCGGGTTGATCGCAATGGCCCGGGCAATGCACAGGCGCTGCTGCTGACCACCGGACAGGCCGGTACCGGGCTGCTGCAACCGGTCCTTGACCTCTTCCCACAGGCCGGCCCGTTGTAGACTGGTTTCCACCACCTCGTCCAGATCGCTCTTGCGGTTGACGAGACCGTGCAGCTTGGGACCGTAGGCCACGTTGTCATAAATGGATTTCGGGAACGGATTGGGCTTCTGGAAAACCATGCCCACCCGGGCGCGGAGGGCAACGACATCCATTTTGGTCGTGTAGATGTCCTCATTGTCGAGAACGAAGGAACCGTTCGCCCGGCAGATATCGATGGTGTCGTTCATGCGGTTCAGCGAGCGCAGAAACGTGGACTTGCCGCAACCGGATGGTCCGATCATGGCGATCACCTGGTTTCGGGCAATGTCGATGCTGACATCGAAGATCGCCTGCTTGTCAGCATAGTAGATATTGACGTTGCGCATACTCATCTTGGGATTTGAGACCAGCGGCTTGCCAACTGTCTTGTAATCCTGCTCGCTTTCCAGCACGTCCACTTCCTCGTTTATCCGGGGCGTCAGAGAGGGCATACTCTGCGCGTCTTCGACGGTTAATGTTCCCACAGTCGTTCTCCTGTTCACAATGCGCGTGGCGGGTGCTGTCATCACCAGCGACGTTCGAGACGCTTGCGCAGCCATACGGCGCTGGCATTCATAATGATCAAAAAGGTCAGCAACACCATGATCGCCGCCGAGGTTTTTTCGACAAACGCCCGCTCGGGACTATCCGCCCACAGAAAAATCTGCACCGGCAATACAGTGGCTGGCGAGGCGGGGCCCGAGGGAATGTCGACGATAAAGGCAACCATGCCGATCATCAGCAGGGGCGCTGTTTCACCGAGGGCCTGCGCCATGCCAATAATGGCGCCGGTAAGCATGCCCGGCATCGCCAGTGGCAGCACGTGATGCATTACCACCTGCATGGGGGAGGCGCCGATACCGATTGCCGCCTCCCGAATCGACGGTGGCACCGCCTTGATCGCCGCCCGGCTGGAAATAATAATGGTCGGTAACGTCATCAGTGTCAGTACAAGCCCCCCGACAATGGGTACCGAGCGGGGAATACCGAAAAAGTTGATGAAAATCGCCAGCCCCAGCAGCCCGAAAATAATCGACGGTACGGCCGCGAGATTGTTGATGTTTACCTCAATGATATCGGTCCAGCGGTTGCGGGGCGCGAATTCCTCGAGGTAAATCGCAGCGGCCACCCCTATGGGGAAAGACAAGGCCAGGGTAATCAGCAGGGTGAAAAACGACCCGACCGCAGCACCCCATATGCCGGCCTGTTCCGGCTCCCTGGAGTCACCACGGGTGAAGAAGTTCACATTGAGCCTGAGATCAATATCACCGCTGTCGATCAGCTCACCCACCACCGACTGGATCGTTTCCGATAC
This sequence comes from Porticoccaceae bacterium, assembly GCA_002702725.1. GTDB lineage: Bacteria > Pseudomonadota > Gammaproteobacteria > Pseudomonadales > Porticoccaceae > NAT127. The sequence goes on along the minus strand of PABE01000012.1, from coordinate 11,647 downwards.
CCTGCCGGTAAAGGCACCGTCGTCATCCCCGATGGACTTGTAATAGGTGTCGACATCATCATCCGTCACCAACCAGAGGGTCTCGGATTGATTGAGCAGCGAGGGATTTGCTACCAGCCGATCGCGGATTTCATAGCCCTCGCCATTGCTGATCACCTTTTTCAGTTCCCGTTTGTCTTTGCGCGAACTGTATTGGGGAAAACGCTCGTAGAGCGCCTGATTGATCACTCCCTGGTAATCCGCCAGGGCCAATTGCCGTTCATCGTTGATATCGCTGATACCCAACACGTCTGCATCGTATTGCAGGGTCAGCTGAACATAGGTCTGCCGAAAGGCGCCGGCGCCCTTGGAGATAATATCGGTGAAAAGCACCAGCACCGCGAGCAGGCCGAACGCAATGGAGAGGATGCCGTACAGCCGGAAACGGCGTTCTGCCCGATACCGGCGCTTGAGTCCCCTGGCGACCCTCTCGGCAATCTGATGCTGCTGTTCAGTCGTATTGTTCACGGTATTTCCTCACCACATGCAGGGCTATGAAATTGAGCGCCAAAGTGACGACAAAAAGCATCAGGCCAAGTGCAAAGGCAGCCAGCGTTTTGGGACTGTCAAACTCCTGATCTCCCACCAGCAGGGTAACGATCTGAACCGTAATGGTGGTCACCGTCTCCAGCGGATTGGCGGTCAGGTTGGCGGCGAGCCCTGCCGCCATCACCACAATCATGGTTTCACCAATGGCCCTCGATACTGCCAGCAAAACACCCCCGACAATTCCGGGTAGCGCCGCCGGAAAAATGACTTTCTTGATGGTCTCGGAGTGGGTGGCGCCAAGGCCCAGTGAGCCGTCACGCAGGGACTGGGGCACGGCATTGATAACATCGTCGGCCAGTGACGAGACGAAGGGGATAATCATCACACCCATCACAAGGCCAGCCGCCAGGGCGCTTTCCGAAGAGACCGAAAGCCCCACCGAGGCGCCCATGTCCCGAAACAGGGGCGCCACGGTCAGGGCCGCAAAAAATCCGTAAACCACCGTTGGCACACCGGCGAGAATCTCCAGAGTCGGCTTGGCGTAGGCCCTGACCCGGCCGGACGCGTATTCTGCCAGATAAATAGCGGACATCAGGCCCACGGGAACGGCAACCAGCATGGCGATGAAGGAGATCAGCAGCGTTCCGACGAACAGCGGTATGGCACCGAAACTGCCCGAGGAGCCCACCTGATCGGCGCGGATGGCGGTTTGCGGACTCCATTCGGTACCGAACAAAAACTCAGTGACCGGAACCGCCTGGAAAAAGCGCAGGGATTCGAACAATACCGACAGCAGTATTCCCACGGTCGTGAAGATGGCCACCAGGGAACAGAGCAGGAGAATCGCCTTGAAAATTCTTTCCACCTGCTGACGCGCCCGCACCTGTGGCGAGATCTTTGCCCAGGCCACGAATCCGCCGATCACGGCCAGGCTCAGCACCCCCGCGGTGCTCAGACGTGCACCGATCTGATTCAGTTCGGCAAAACGGTCACTGGCCGCAACCAGCGCCGGATCCACGGCATCCGCGGACAAGGCCCCGGTGGCGAGATTTCGAACTGTACTCAGGACCAGGTTTTCCTCGGCGCTGGTCTGCGGCTTCAGGGCCTCCGGCAGGCCATTGATAATGGCGGCGGAAATTATCGGCTCATCGAACATCAGCCAGAAAGCCAGCAGCAGGAGAGCCGGTATTCCACACCATAGCGCCGCACGCATTCCGTAGTAGAAGGGCAGTGAATGGAGGTGGCGAATACCCCCCAGCGGTTTGGCCATCTGCAACGAGCGACCGTAACCGAGGTAGTAGGCCGCCACAACCAGGGCGCCCAGAATCAAAAGCAGGTTAATGGTGGACATGGCAAGCGCCTGTTCGCCGAAGGATAAAAAGGCCCGGTGAATTCACCAGGCCCAAGTTTACCGCATAAGAGATCAGGTGTCTGAATCAGAGCCCTTCACCGGTCATGGTTTCGCCATTGCGAACCGCAGAACCGAGCTGTTCACGGAGCTCATCTCCCAGGGGAATCATCCCTTTTTCCGCCAGGTAACCATCTTCGCCCCAGGCTTTCTCGCTGGTGAACTCGGCGATGAATGCCTGGATTCCCGGTACCACACCTATGTGGGCCTTTTTGGCGTAAAAGTACAATGGCCGGGACACCGTGTAGCTCTTGTTGCCGATCGCCTCGAAAGTAGGTTCAACGCCTTCGATATGTGATCCCTGCACCTTGTCGCTGTTCTGATCGAGGAAGCTGAACCCGAACACACCCAGCGCATTGGGGTTGGCTTCCAGCTTTTGAATGATCAGGTTGTCGTTTTCGCCGGCCTCAATGTAGTGGCCGTCTTCACGGATACTGTGGCAAACCGCTTTGAACTTGTCCTCGTCGCTGTCCTTCATGGCCTTGATGAAACCGATGGCTTTACAACCACCTTCCATGGCCAGCTCGGCAAAAGCATCCCGGGTGCCGGAAGTGGGGGGCGGCCCCAACACTTCGATTTTCTGTGCCGGCAGCTCGGGATTCACTTCGTCCCAGGTCGTATAGGGGTTGGGAACCAGTGTCTCGGAACCATCCGGATTGGGCACCTGCTTGGCCAGCGCCAGGAAAATATCCTTGCGGCTGAGATTGAAATGCTCGGCTTCCAGGGAGTTGGCGACAACGATTCCGTCGTAACCAATCAACACTTCGATGATGTCCTTAACACCGTTTTCCTGACAATCCTCGAATTCGGAGGATTTCATCCGGCGGGAGGCGTTGGTGATATCGGCAAAGCTGGTGCCGACGCCGCCACAGAACATCTTCATGCCACCGCCGGTGCCGGTGGATTCCACTTTCGGGGTGGGATTGCCTGTCGCCTTACCAAAGCGCTCCGCAACCACAGTGGAAAACGGATACACCGTGGATGAACCTACAATGCTGATGTAGTCGCGGCCGGCGGCGAGCGCCTGGCTGCCTGAAACAAGAGCTGCCACTGCAGCGGTAGCAAGAACGGTATTTTTGAAAACTTTCACGTTTTCCTCCGGGAATAGGACTGTATTGTCTTTGGACGAAGCCACTATAGAAAAGCAATATGACAGAAAAATGACAGCCCGCCAGACCCATCCCCATTGGAACGTCAACGACAATTCGTCAAGATTGGCAATTGGTTATAATGCGCGCTCTACAGACAGCACATCGGATATGAAAACGCCATGTCAGCCACCGCACGATGGACCCAGCTTCTGATCGGCGTCATCGACGCCACCACCGGTCTTCTTGGCCGGCTTAGCGCCTGGATGACCGTCCTCCTGATTGTCGCCACCTGCGGGGTGGTGTTTTTGCGCTACTTTCTGGGCACCGGTTCTATTCCCCTGCAGGAATCCATGTCGTACCTGCACTCGGGAATCTTCATGATCGGTATTGCCTAGACCCTGAAACAGGGCGGCCATGTGCGGGTCGATGTCTTCTATCGCAAAATGTCCCCCAAAACACAGGCTTGGATCGACGTGCTCGGCGGGCTCCTGTTCCTGCTTCCGGTGTCGGTACTGCTGTACTACCTGTCCGTCGACTATGTGGCCAGCAGCTGGGCAATTCGCGAGCGCTCCAACGAAGGGACGGGGATCCCCTTCGTCTACCTGTTGAAGACACTGCTGCTCATTCTGCCGGTTGCCCTGATCGGTCAGGGGGTGGCGGAAATCCTCAAAAACATCCTGTTCATCGCCGGCGTCGGCGGCAGCCACACCCCTGAGAAAGTGGAGCCGATCTGATGGCCGACTACATTCCCCTGTTCATGTTCGCCGCCGTCTGCCTGGTGCTGATGGCGGGGTACCCGGTGGCATTTACCCTCAGCGGCGTATCCCTGGTTTTTGCCGCCGTCGGCATCGCCACAGGGCATTTCGATATGGCGTTTCTGCATGCGCTGCCCAACCGCATCTACGGCACCATGATCAACACGACCCTGATCGCCGTGCCGCTGTTCGTTTTTATGGGCGTCATGCTCGAAAAGTCCAAGCTGGCGGAAGACCTGCTCGGCAACATGAGTCGCCTGTGCGGCAAACTGCGCGGCGGCCTGGGGATTTCCGTGGTGCTGGTGGGCATGTTGCTGGCGGCCAGTACCGGGATAGTCGGCGCCACTGTCGTGACCATGGGGTTGATGTCCCTGCCCAGCATGCTGAGACAGGGCTACAGCCCCGCCCTCGCCACAGGCACCATCTGCGCCACCGGCACCCTGGGGCAGATTATTCCGCCATCCATCGCCCTGGTTCTGCTCGGCGACATCCTCTCCACCGCCTATCAGCAGGCGCAATTGAGAATGGGTATTTTCTCCCCTGACACGGTATCCATCGGCGATCTATTCGTGGGCGCCATCGTACCGGGATTAATCCTTGTCGGGCTTTACATCGCCTATGTCTACGGCTACGCGACCCTGAGACCGGATCGGGCTCCGCGGGAAGCCAGCAATGTCAGCGGAAACGAACTACTACAGGTCCTGAAGCCGCTGCTGCCACCGATTTTACTCATTGTTGCCGTCCTCGGTTCGATTCTCACCGGTGCCGCCACACCGACTGAAGCCGCCGGGGTCGGCGCCCTGGGCGCGACGCTGCTGGCACTGTCGAAACGTGAGCTGACCTTCCCCCGGCTTAAGGAGGTGATGGCCTCTACCGCTGAAGTCACTTCGATGGTGTTCATGATCCTGATTGGCGCGGCGGTATTTTCCCTGGTGTTCCGGGGGTTCGGCGGCGAGGAAATGGTGACTCACCTGTTCGATCAGATTCCCGGCGGTGTCCTCGGCGCCACCATTGTGGTCATGCTGGTGATCTTCCTGCTGGGCTTCATTCTGGATTTTATCGAGATAACCTTTGTGGTGGTGCCCATTGTCGGCCCGATCCTGCTCACCATGGGCGTCGATCCGGTCTGGCTGGGCATCATGATTGCCGTCAATCTGCAGACATCGTTTCTGACCCCGCCCTTTGGCTTCGCGCTGTTTTATCTTCGCGGTGTAGCTCCGGATAATGTACTGACCAGCGATATTTACCGGGGGGTCATGCCTTTTATTGTCATTCAGCTGGGGTTACTCTTGATGCTCGCCCTGTGGCCGGGGATCGTCACCTGGCTGCCCGACCTGCTGCTTGATTGAGGAACCACTGTGACCGCCATTCACCGCCCCAGCGACCCCGTTGGAGAATTGACTCTGCAAACCCTGGCAATGCCAGCCGACACCAATCCACACGGCGACATTTTCGGCGGTTGGCTGCTGTCGCAAATGGATCTTGCCGGCGCGGTACTGGCCCGGCGCCTGTCGAAGGGGCGGGTCGCCACTGTCGCCATCAGCGAAATGGCTTTCCTGCGGCCTGTACCCGTTGGTGCTCTGGTGAGCTGTTACACCAGCCTGCTGGAAACAGGCCATACCTCGATGCGCATCAATATTGAGGTGTGGATCAACAATGATGCCAGTGACGAGAGCGCCAAGGTCACGGAAGGAGACTTCGTCTATGTGGCCATTTCCGACGACGGCAAGACACGGCCGCTATCCGCTAAGTCGTAAAAAAGCCGGGCAATAGCCCGGCTTTTTGTCCTCACTCGCTATCAAGATGCCAACTGCTTGAGATATTGCTCCAGTTCGGTATAGCCGCCAATGTGGGTGGAACCGTGAAAGATTTGCGGTACCGTCCTCACAGGCTTGCCGATGGTTTGCTCGAGATCGGCGGGGGAAATACCTTCCTTCACCATATCCACGTACTTGTTGGGCAGCTGCTTCATCTCAAGAACCTGCTTGGCGCGAATGCAATAGCCGCAACCAGGGCGACCGAATACCGTAAATGCTTCCATTAAATTTCACCTCGATAAATGACCATTGAGAACAGGATATCAACCCGCTTCCTATTGGTTAAGTTGATAAATTATATTTGCGTAATTGACCCTTGCTATCGCTTTCGGGAAAACCAGGCCAGTAACTCGATATGGGGCGTTTGCGGAAACTGATCAAGGGGCTGCACTTCCTTGAGCACAAAACCCCGGTCCAGGCAGACAGCCGCATCCCGCGCAAATGTGGCGAGATCGCAGGAAATGTAGAATATATCCCCGAATTGCGACTTTTTGCTCAACAGATTGCCGATACCTTTGAAGCCTTCTCTGGGCGGGTCCAGCACAAGCACTGTCGCCCCCCTGGCGCGTCTGTGGACGCCCTCAATGCCCTCATCCGAGAACAGATCGGCAGCGAGAGTCTCGACATTGAGCAGCCGGGCATCAGCCAGGGCGGCTAACGCCGCCCTGTCGCCTTCCACCGCCAGGACAGGACCAGACCCGGCTGCGACAATCGCTTCTGTGAAGTTGCCGGCGCCGGCGAACAACTCCAGCACAACGCCGTCGGAGGTCATTGAGGCCAGTCGCTCGCCAAGCCAGGCGCGCATCCGCATATTCTGTACCGTATTTGCCTGGCGGAATGGCCGGCGTCGATTGACGGAAACACCGCTGGCGTCGACATCCTCATCCAGATCCAGGGTTGTCCAGGCCTGCTTGCGAGCCGGTCGCCAGGCCGGGTTGGGCAGGGTGGCAAGGAGTGCTTGCAAGGTGTGCCGGTTATGGTCGGAGAGCACCAGGCAATCCTCGATTGGCGCCAGGGCATTGCTGCCCGCAGAGACGTAACCGATTGACTTGCCATCGGTTTTCAGCTGGGCGCGGTTGCGGTAGCCGAGAGTGTCCGGGGCCGGCCAAAGCGGCCTGACGCTTTTCGGTGCCAGCCGGGCCAGGGCCCGCTCGACGAACGCCTGCTTGGCTGATATCTGCGCCTTGTAGTCGACAAATTGCCAGGGACAGCCGCCGCAGTCGCCGGCAACAAATCCATGGTGTGGGCATGGCGGGGTTATCCGGTGTCGCGACGGTTCCAGTAAGGTCTCAAGCCGGGCATAGCCATGGCGTTTTTTGAACCCTGTAATACGGAAAATCCCCCGCTCCTCAGCCCAGACCCCGGGAACGAAAAAGAGCTGCCCGGACGGGTGTTCAACCAGGCCATTGCCATCGTTGACAACGGTCTTGACTGTGGCGGTAAAGGTTTCGTTGACAGCGGCCATAACCGTGAGGCATCGCAAAAGCGTGCATGGTAGCATTTCGGCTCACAGATACCTTGCAAACGTTTCCGCGTGTACCGAGCCTGTGGCGATGCAAATGCGTCAATACCCATCCAGACGGGTCGGGAGAAAGAGGAAAGCAAGCCATGCACATTCGCCCCGCAACAGCCGATGATGCCTCCCATCTGGCCCAATTGATCAATCTGGCCGGCGAGGGCCTACCCGCCTACCTCTGGCTGGCGGACTGCGGTGATCTGGCGCAGGTGATGAACCATGGTGCCGAACGAGCTCGCCGTGAGAGCGGAGGCTTCAGCTACCGCAATGCGCACATTCTGACCCTGAACGGCGAAACCGCCGGCATGTTGCTCAGCTATCCGCTGCCATCGCCCTACGATGCCGGCAATCTGGCGGATTACCCGGCAGTTATCAGACCGATCATTGAACTGGAATCGCTGGTGCCGGGTACGTACTATCTGAACGCCATCGCGGTCTATGCCCCGTTCGAGGGTCGGGGCGGCGGGCGCTTGCTGATGGCCACCGCCGAACACCTGGCCCGGGAGCTTAACCACAGCCACCTGAGCCTGATTGTCGCGAGTGAGAACAAGCGCGCCCGGCAACTGTACACGCGGCTCGATTACCGCGAGGCGGCGCGACGCCGCGCTGAGCCGTTCCCCGGCACGCTCCACGAAGGGGACTGGCTGCTGATGATAAAGGACCTTTAGGAAAGACCATTGCCCGACCACAAAGCCATTGATTATCCCCTGCTCGGACGCCTCTACGACCTCGCCACCGGCGATGAGGATGCCCGGGTCTGCAAGGAAATTCCCGACGCCAGTTGTCGGCACCAGCCGCGCAATTTCTTTGCCTACCTGATCGCCAACATCTTTACCAAAGTGGCTGACGAATTGTGCAGCGCCCGCCTGATCTTTCCCTGGCTGATTGGTTCACTGGGGGCGCCGGCCGTGTTCGCAGGCTTTCTGGTGCCTGTCCGGGAGGCGGGGGTCCTGCTGCCACAGCTGGTAATCGCCGCCTATATCCGCCGGATCGCGGTACGCAAGTGGGTATGGATAGCCGGCGGCCTGTTGTCCGCATCCGCCATGGCCGCGGTCACCCTTGCGGTGCCCTCGGTTCGCGGTACAACCGCCGGCTGGCTGATCATCGCACTGCTCAGCGTTTACAGTCTGGCCCGGGGGATCTGTTCGGTGTCCGCCAAGGATGTGGTGGGCAAGACCATCTCAAAAACCCGCCGCGGCACATTGATGGGCTGGAGTGCCAGCATCTCGGGGCTGCTGACCCTGTTTATCGGCATTGCAATCGGTCTTCGCAACCCGGACAACACTGACGGAGACTTTTTCGTCCTGTTACTGGCCAGCTCGGCAATCGCTTACGTTCTCTCCGCCCTGTGCTTCGCCTGGATCCGGGAAGTCCCCGGGGCGACCGAGGGAGGCGGCAATGCCCTGGCCTCGGCCCTGTCGTCCCTGGGCATCGTCATCACCGACAGTCACTTTCGCCACTTTGTCATCGCCCGGACCCTGCTGCTGAGTATTGCCCTGGCGCCACCCTTTTACGTACTGCTCGCGCAGCGCAGCGGTGTCGACCTGTCCGGGCTCGGTGTGCTGATCATCGCCAGTGGCCTCGCCAGCATGGTCAGCGCGCCATTGTGGGGGCGCATGAGTGACCGATCGAGCCGCCGGGTGATGGCCGTCACCGCTCTCTTATCGGGGCTCATGGGCGTCACCGTTTTCTCGCTGGAGCTTGCCGGGCTGTATCAGTTCAGCGGCAAATGGCAAATTACCGGGCTATTCTTCCTGATCGCCGTATTCCACGGCGGTGCGAGGCTCGGACGAAAAACCTACCTGGTGGATATGGCCAATCAGGACAATCGGGCGACCTATGTCGCTGTCAGTAACACGCTGATTGGTCTGTTCATGCTCGCCGGCGGCGCCATTGGCATCGTCGCCGATCGATTCAGCGTCACCACCGTGATCGGCCTGTTGGGTGTTATCTCTCTGTTGGCAGCCCTCTATTGCTGGCGAATCAGGGAGGTAAGCGGTACATAAGTCGGACGGACTTCCCTCTGACGTACCAAAGGCCCCTTATTACCAATGGCTATAAGTATCTGACTACATCGTAGGTTGGGGCATGATGAATTTATCGCCCCAAGCCTTTAAAATGCCCCGTCACAGAGCTGACCCCTTCTGCAGGCAAAACTGTACCGCGACCGGCACCTGCTGCCTTCGGGAACTCTTCAAGTTTCGGCCGTACCTGCCCTTCGTGGGCTCTAACGCCTTGGATTATTGAACGCGTCATACCCCGGCCCGGGCAGCCTGCCCTTTGACGCAAAACGGGAGAATGCGATTTTGACCAGCCAGAATATCGTCGATCTGATCGGCAACACACCGCTTATCCGGCTCCGTGCCGTTTCGGAGCTGACCGGGTGCGAGATCTACGGCAAGGCGGAATTCCTCAATCCCGGCGGCTCGGTCAAGGACCGCACAGCGCTCGGAATTATCCGGGATGCTGAAGACCGGGGACAGCTGCGCCCCGGCGGCGTTATCGTCGAAGGCACTGCCGGCAACACCGGAATCGGCCTGACCATGATCGCCAACGCCCTGGGTTACCGGAGCGTTGTGGTCATGCCCCAGAGCCAGAGCCGGGAGAAGATTGAAATGCTCGATCTCTACGGGGCCGATCTGTTCCTGGTGCCGAAGGCCAGTTATGACGACCCCAATCACTACATACACACGGCCAGACGAAAAGCGGAGCAACTGGCCGAATCCGAAGCCAGCGGCGCCATCTGGGCGCGCCAGTTCGACAACCTGGCCAACACCCGCATTCACTATGAAACCACCGGTGCGGAAATCTGGCGGCAGACAGACGGCAAGGTGGATGGTTTTGTCTGCGCCGTTGGCACCGGCGGCACCCTGGCGGGGGTCAGTCGCTACCTCAAGGAGCGCAACCCGAATGTGCGCATTGCCCTGGCCGATCCGGAAGGTTCCGCCATGTACAACCATCTGTGCCACGGGCGCCTGGAGGGTGAAGGCAGCTCGATGATTGAGGGTATCGGGATCAGCATCGTGACCGACAATTTCCGCCAGGCACAAATTGACAGCGCCTTCAGCATCAGCGACGCCGAGGCGCTGCCCTATATTTTTGATCTGCTCAAGACCGAGGGTTTGTGCCTGGGCGGATCCAGTGGCATCAATGTCGCCGGCGCTGTGGCACTGGCCAGAGAACTGGGCCCGGGCCACACCATTGTCACCGTGCTCTGCGACTACGGCCACCGCTATAAAAGCACCCTGTTCAACCCGGCCCTCCTGGCGCGCAAGGGTCTGCCCGTTCCGGAATGGATCCGGGACTAAACCGAGAAGGTCGCCACCGAATGTCACTGTCAGGAAATACAATGTTTCAGGAATTTGATCTGCCGCGAATTAATGCCGAGCTCAGGGACAAGTCGCCGCAGGACATCATCCGCTGGGCACTGGGCTTGAACCGCAATGTGTTCGCGTCGACCAGTTTTTCGCCCAATTCAGCCGGGTTGTTGCACATGGTCAAACAGATTTCCCCGGCCATGCCTGTCGTCTGGGTGGACACAGGCTACAACATGCCCGATGCCTATCGCACCGCGGAAAAGATTATCGACGAGCTCGAGCTCAACATACACGTCTATATCCCGACCATGACATCGGAACGGCGCAACGCCCTGATGGGGGGCATACCCCACCCGGATGATGACGAAGCCCTGCATCGGGAATTCACCCGCCAGGTGAAACTTGAGCCGTTCCAGCGCGCCCTCGATGAACTGAAAGGGGAAATCTGGCTGACCGGTATTCGCCAGCAGGAAACAGAGTTCCGCAAGTCCCTGGATATTGTCACCACCGACGACCGCGGCCTGCTGCGGGTCGCTCCGCTGTTCTACTGGCGCGAGGAACAGCTCGAGGACTATGTGCAAACACACAACCTGCCCAGCTGCCGCCATTACTTCGATCCCACCAAGGTCATCGATGGTCGCGAGTGCGGCCTGCATACCTCCGCGTGAATTGAAGAACGGGCAGGAAATTGATTAGCGATTCCCTGCCCCAAGCAACAGGTTCATGGCATAGCCGCCAAAACGCGGCTATTTCGTGCGCCAGGCGCCACCCAGTTTGACAAATTGGCCGGACGGCGTCTTTTCAATGGCCTTTTTACCGGCCAATGCCTCGACGTCGGACAGGGCAATGCCGTTTTCACGGGCAATACGCTCATACTCCTTACGGCGCTGCAAGTTGACATCCCTGATCAGGGTCGACACCTCCTGACTGGGGCTGGCCACCGCGGCGAGATACCCGGACTCGGTTTCTCCCACCAACCCCTGGGATTTGGCGCTGTGCAGGTCAATGGCCCAGGCAGTCATCGACAGTAAAACCGCCAGGGCGGCAACGGCCAGGGACTTCAGGCCGTTTTTTCGGTATTTGTTGAAACGACACATAGTGTTCTCCAGCACTCAAAATAGCTCACTGTCTTCAGAAAACAGACCGTCGAGCTGCTTGTCGACCTTAACGCGAATCTCGTGGTCAATCTTTACGTTCAGGTTGACGGTAATCGGT
>PABE01000011.1 GCA_002702725.1 Porticoccaceae bacterium | reverse complement strand
TGTTGGACTTGTTCATGGCTCCATTCTCTCAGATGTCGGAGCCTCCTCAAAACCCGGGGCGGTTCATTGTCCTCAAATCCTCTCATGCTAGTCATCCTTGCAGTGCGGCTGGGCAAGAGTGAGCGAGCCGAAGTTCAGGGACCATCTGTCCTGTTTCAAGTTCGCTTTGACCCTCACTTGCCATTCCCGCCTCGCTTACTAAATGTCAGTTTCAGCTCGTACGACAGGTCTTCCTAAAGCAGTTGAATGAGCTCCAAGTCTAAATCGCCATAAGCCAGAATGGTTATCGTATAATTGCCTTGAAACCAGCGCTTCAATTGCAGCGCTTATGTACCTCAGTATCCATCAAAAATTAAGTCACTACCTTGTATAGTTATTGCAAACAACTTACATCATAACCAATCATAAAAAGCCCAGCCTCAAGCGCATGCATTTTCGCAGGGACAGAATCATTAAATGGGGTACCTTCATTAAATATTGGCTGATTACGACTATCAGACTCAGACAGAATCGCATTAAGTAGCCACCCTAGTCGAATCTTAGCTGAAGCCCATTCATTAGCGCGGTTTAATATCTGTTGCTGACCTCGCCCTCGCCCAATCACACCAGGATCCACCACATTATTTTGTTGGTAATTATTTGCAAGCCCAAGAACGCGCCGACGATTATTTCTATCAACAGATCTGAATCTAAGTGTCTCTGGAATTCTAGGGCATGGACGGTGCTGCGCCACTGCCTGCCGGTATAGCTCCACAAGCGCCCCAATCGACGCTGCAACTCGCGAATCATATATCGGCAAACCATCATTGGCTACGAGAGAATGCACTTTAGTCAACATCGAGTTCATCTCTAATACCTGATGTAAATTATTTGTATCCGCCACGTCTAACCTCAAAGTCTCCCGCGCACAGATCAAATATTCAGGCAAGTCCTGCAATGCCTCCAAAAAGGGCAACGCACCAGCCGGGGGATTACGCCGATGCGAACGATCGCCACCCCATTCGATAATCGCCGTAGCTGCACTCAACACTCCTTCATGCGACGCCTGATTTAACTCTTCTTGTATCCACGCCCTCATTTCATTTAATGCTCCCCTTGATGAATACCAGTCATCGGAAACCATCATATCTCCGGCGGCATTATTCCAAACTGCACGCCAGTGGTAAGCATTAACAATTTGATCCAATCCTTCAAATACGCCTGTCACGCCAGGACCAAGAGCGCCATCAGCATTACCAGTACCATGTCTAGTGATATTTAAGTTAACCTGAATATTAGGCAGCGTTCCAGCTGCCCATCTCACAAATCCAATTACATCAGGGTCATTTAGAAATTCATCTCTATTCATATGATAATCTCACTTAGACTAAATGTTTTACGAACTAAACCGCTCTTTTCTCGTGTGGATATCAACACATTCTCTTATTGATAAACCTCTACCATTTTATTGATCACGCCTTTAATGGCGTCACGCAGTGATTCAGGCCTTATAACCCTAGCTCGGTCACCCAAACCTAGGAGCCACCACTTCAACTCCACTATCTCATTCACTGTGGCCTTGACAATCAGTCCGTCAGCAGCCTCAATGATCTGCTGATCATTGCTGAGTTTTGTCTCAAGTACGTGGTTTTTGGCGGACTCATGGATCCATATCTCAAGTTTGATTTTTTCCCCACTTCCAGGGAATCCAAGTTCACTCTGAATGAAATCATCGAGCTTGAAGCTACGGGGGACACTTGATGGCGCATCCAGTAGCTGGGCGGATTCCGTGCGATGCAAGGCCCAACGCCGGATCTTGCTGTCACCGTCAATCCTGCCTATTAGTTCCACTGAGGTAGTTCTGTGGATCAAGGCATAAGGGTGAACGGGATAGCTTTTCACATCAGATGCGTGCCGGGATCCTGACCGATAACTCATCTCAATCTGCTTGTCGTCTAGGAGGGCCTGAGAAACGGTTTCCAGCACACCAGGCTCCAGCTCAGGAGGAATCAGTCGCAGGCTACGGGGAACGCCACGGATCTTGTCGCGCCAACGACCGGCCCGCTTCGCGCTGGCCTTGCGCAGAACTTCCTCAGCCGCATCAAAGTTCGGCTGCATATAAGACATTGTTTCCGCTGGCAGCAATGGCTCCAGCAAATCTTTCACCATCTGGAAGGTCAAGGCTGTGTGTCTCCCCATTTTGGGTATGCCGAGTAACTCGCGCCCGTACCAGGACCAGCGCCAGGGCTTGGGCTTGTCCTCGTCACAGGAAATCGGAAACCCGGCGTGGTCCTCCGCGCCCTGAAGTGAGCGGAGATCCCGCTGGATATTCCGCTCACTGACCTCGATCCCGTGGTCATTCCAGAGCCGCCTCTGGATTTCCTCAACCGTGATACCCCCCTCTTCCTCCCGAGGCAGCATCTGTAATATCAATAACTTGCGTGAAAATGCGTCAGCCATGGCCCAGATTCCGGAAATTTCCGTCCATTTTTCTGGTTGTAGCGACAGTTTTTGTCGCAACTGAACGATAAAGTGTCCACACGTTCACGGGAGACAGGTGGGATATGAAACTGACGACTCGACAGAAGCACGAAATGGGCGTGAAGATGATCAGCGGGTATCTGGGTCAACGGGAGATTAACCACACAGTGGTGGACAAGGATCCGAATATCGATATTCACCTTCCGGATCACAATAAATCGATTAAGGTGATCTGTAATCACTCAAGATCACCTTCAGTCAAGGTTGGGAAGGATTTTGAACCTCTGGAAGGTGTACTTTACCTTATGGTTGCTCCCACAGACAAAAACAACCTGGGTTTCACATGCCGTGGCGGTGAAAGGGACGAAATCGAACAGTCACTGATATCGTTTATGACACCCGGGGCCCCCAAGAACATCGATGTGAAAAGTGTTCCAGGGATCAATATCGATAGACACGCCCAGAGTCAGTGACACACTCACCGGGGAGGAGTTCTCCTCTCCCCTGTAAGCAGTTTTCATTGATAGTCACTAGACCAGTACGCACTCCCTGCGCACCAGGGTCTTCAATTCAGTCACCATGATAGGATCACTATGCCTGTACGCGAAACCAATTATCAGGACGAGGAACTCTCTGTAACCAAGGCGGAAGAATTAATCGAGTGCGGAGATGATTTGCGTCTCGTGCTTGGTCGTCTGGACTGCAATGCGGCACGCGCCCTCGAGGCGTTCAAGGGTAATTCGATATTTATAGACGGCCATCTTCCACTACTCGATCACTGTTCGGCCGAGTCTCTGATCGCACTTGGTGGAAAGGGCAAGCTAAAACTACACTGGGTGGTCGCTCAGCAACACACTGGCCATCTGGACAAGACCACGATTCTGAATCTCGCGCGATTCGCTGATAGCGTCAATCTGGATGGGGTGGAGGAGCTGGATGTCCAGGATGCCCGCATTCTGCAATCTTTCAATGGCACCCAGCTACTGCTGTATCCCAGGTCTATGTCTCCTGAAGTGGCCGATCTTATATCCAGGGCCAGCCCAGATCTTATATCGGTCAGTATCCCGGAGATTTCCCCTGAGACAGTGAAAGCACTCGCCAAAAGCAGACCGTGGGATGAGTTTCAGCTAGACCTCGAGGACGGCGCGCTAACGCCCAACATTGCCTCAGCACTGTCCCGCATCTATGCCGAACATCTCACTCTTACCTGCACGCATGTGGATGCCGAATCAGCCGCCCAACTGGCCGGTTATCATGGCACGCTTAGACTCCAATGCCCCACTCTCGGTGCGAATGCAGTAAGGAAACTCACGGCATCTATCGCCGGTCTGGAGTTATCCCTGGATGACACCATACTCGAGCGAGATCTCGCCGAAGCGATTGCAAATGGCGCCAATCCCTTTGTTCATCTCTACGGTATCAAATCCCTGGGAGCCGGCACCGCGGATGCGCTGAATTCAACGGATAAGGTAGTCTACATCGAGACCAATCTGGGTGAAGTTCACGATTTCACCTGACGCCTATCTTGCCGTCGAACCAGAATCACGAGGATACATCGCCATGGGTGAAATTATTGAGCTCGACAACGCCAGGAAATCCCACCGGCAGCCTTCCCAGACGCGCACGTCAGACTGCGAATCCAACAACGCCGATAATGCTTCATTGGACAGTGCCACCGTTCAACCCGGGATGGTGATTTTGTTCAACATGCTGCAACGCGGTCAGGCCGTCCGACTTCCTGGCGGAGCGGTCTACCGACTGCATGACAGTCAACTCGAAGCGTGGAGGTCCGAATGCTGGCAGCCGGCACAAATCGGTGTCAATGAACTGCTGAGCCAGGTCTGTGGGCTATCGCGCTCCCAGTGGCGGCAAATCCTCGAATCCAGCGACCGTATCCCTCATCAGGATACGCCGATATAAAATCCACTCTACCCACCCCTGCAACGACAGAATATGTCGCAGCTATCCGCATAATACTCTCCTTGAAATCAGCCTATATCTGACATGTGGCGATGGGGAGAAATATGCACAAAGTCGATCTTACAGATAACACGCCTACCGAATCACACTCCTTCAAAACCCTCCTGGAAGAATACCGCGTCCCGATCCAACGCTGGATGCTGCGTATCCTGGTGGATCTACGGGGCTATCATGCGTTCGGCACACTCTGCGGACTCGGCATCGACGACGATATCATCTTCCATACGCTCGAACTCGACCACCTGAACGACCGCGACGTGAAACAGCCCCAGATTCTGGAGGCATTCACAGAACGACAGCGCCAGATCAATACCCTGTCGCCTGAAGTCGAAGGTACTCTCGACCGCAATATCCACTGGCTTGCTCAACGCCTGAAGCTCACCGGCACGGAGCAGAAGATCCTGGGATTTCTGGTCCTGACCCGGAACGTCAGGGCACTCTCTGAGACCCTGGACAGCCTCGGTGATCTGGATCAGAGCCGCGCCGAGCGGGCATTGGCCACGATTCTGGAAATTCCGGTCAAGGCTATTACAGACAGCCTGCGCCCTGATGCGACGTTGATTGCTGCCGGCCTCATGCGGGTGCCCAGCGGCGAACAGCGGCCCCTGTACCGGAAGCTGCAACTGCTGGGGCGACTGAGTGAGGCACTGCTGCATGAACACAGCTCCCCTGCCCTGCTGTTCCGGCATTTTTTCCAGGAATCGACCGCGTCTACGCTGACGCGGGAAGATTACCCCCATGTGTCACAGGACATTAGCCTGATGCACGGTTTTCTGGCACGGGCACTGGCACAGGGTCTGACCGGGGTTAACGTTCTGATCCATGGCCCACCGGGTACCGGCAAGACACAGCTGGCTCGGGTCATGGCCGAGTCTCTGGGGGCCCGCCTCTATGAGGTCGCGATTGCCGATCGGGGAGGCAAGTCACTGCCGGGGATCGCGCGCTTCTCTGCCTACCAGCTGACACAAAATCTGCTTGCCAATCAGGATACGGGCCTGGTCCTGTTCGATGAAATCGAGGATGTATTTCCACAGCAAGGCTTCAACCTCTTGAACCTGATGGGCGAAGAGACCCCAGGCAAAGCCTGGGTCAATGACCTGCTCGAGTCCAACCCTGTTCCCACCTTCTGGCTGAGCAACCATATCGACCAGATTGATCCCGCGTATCTGCGGCGTTTCGACTATGTATTGGAGCTCGGGGAACCCCCTCAATCCGTCCGCGCACAGGCACTGAAACAGTATCTGGCCCCCTACCCGGTGCGCGGCCACTGGTTGGAACGCGCCGCGGCCACCGAGGCCCTGACACCGGCCCATGTCGAACGTGCCGCCCGAGTGATCGACCATCTGACAGGAGAACCGTCCGAAGTCGTCGAACAGGCGCTGGATCGGGTCTTCGGCAATACCCTGGAAGCCATGGGCAGCCGCTATTCCAGCCCAGCGTCCCAAACGGCAGGCCCCATGACCTATTCCCTTGACTACCTCAACCCCGACGAAGATCTGGAGGCACTCGCCCAGGGGATGCGCCAGGCGGGACAGGGTCGGTTATGCCTGTACGGCCCGCCGGGGACAGGTAAAACCGCCTTTGGTGACTATCTGGCAGAGGTGGTGGACCGTCCCTGTATCCACAAGCGCCTGTCGGATCTGCTCGGGCCCTACGTCGGGCAGACGGAAAAAGCCATTGCCAGCGCCTTCACGGAGGCGCGCCGCCAGTCAGCCGTGCTGATGATCGATGAAATCGACAGTCTGCTGCACCAGCGCCAGCTGGATGGAAAATCCTGGGAGATCAACCAGGTCAATGAATTTCTGACCCAGATGGAGGCATTCGAGGGGATTCTCATCGCCACTACCAACATGATGGAGGGACTGGATACAGCGGCGCTGCGACGCTTCGATTTGAAAATCCGCTTCGACTACCTCGTCCCGGACCAGGTCCGGCGGTTGCTGGAGCACCTTGCTGAGGAGATAGATGAAGCCGCACCCGATGATGACGTCCTGCAAAGACGTATTGTCCGGTTGTCGGCCGTAACGCCGGGGGATTTCATGACTGTCATGCGTCAACTCAGGCTTCGGGGCAAGGCAACGACACGTCAGGCGCTGGTGGACGGGCTGGAGAAGGAGATGGCAGCAAAGCAGCCGCGATCCAATCGCCCGATCGGATTTGTACGAAACTGACCGGTAAGACAGAAGAAAGGGGGACATCCGAGTCCCCCTTCATTCTCAACCGATCATCCGGTTCAGATATTGATGCGCCTCAGGAGAACCCCGGTCAACCGAGTGAAACAATTGAACCCCCTTACGCTTACCCGCATGGTGTCGCGAAGGACACAACGCCCCACTCGGTCGATATCGACATCCGATATCAGAACAGAAACAGACACGACTCGGAATCCAGACACTCATCGATTTACCCATTCATACCCCCATACGATTGAATGAGGTGCCATGGTATCGCCTACCTGCGACAGAAACTGTCGCAGGTAGGCGTATGATGAAGCGCAATCTGGATTGGCAACCGCCGCAGATGTATATAAGGACGTCTGCATATACTGGGTTCGGTATAGATACAGGAGAATGACTATGGAGGATGCTCTGCTGGATTTCCTGCTGTGTCATTTCGACGCATGGACACTTCTGGTGTGGTGGTTCGTTGGAAGCATAATCATGGTCACGCTGATGAGTGATCGAATAGATACATTACTCATTGCACTATGTCTGTATGTGCTCTCCATGTGGAGAATATTCGGCGTTATATGAACAAGACCGCACGGACTGGTCCGCATCACATTCTCTTTTAGATTGTAAAGATACGAATTATGGCCAGGGCAATACTGAAAATGGCACCCGGTCCCGATTGCTGGGACAACCTGATGCTTGTTATCCAGTGTGAAGAAGAAAAAGTCTGTCGAATTGTCAGCTTAAAGGATCGCCACACAGCACTTGAACTGTATCGTCAAACCGCAATTGCATATTCCGACCACCATTGCGGAAAGCTTGTGCTCAAAATTGATGGACTGGATTATCCGATGCCATGCAGGGTCTGGATGGCCGTACACAGCTGTATGGATCAATGGTTTGAGGATTACGTTATGGCGGTTGAGGAGGTATAAAGGTATGGGCCTTATAGACCGGTTATCACTGGATGTTTTCCAGTCAACCAACCTGCGTACCGGTCAGGAAGATCGCTGGGTCGCGCAGCCGGTTGCGGACGGCTATCTTCTGGCGGTACTCGACGGCCACGGGGGTGCGGACGTAGCCGATCTGGCCGCAAGCCGTTTGGCCCACTACTTCAGATTGGGGTTGCAGCAGAAACTGCCTGAAAATGCCGTATCCGGACAGGACGACCGGGCACCCACAGAGTTACACCTGAAAAATAATATGCCGGGAGTAGAGGTTACCACTACCCCGGAACGGAGCGGCCATGGCCGGAAGCACCGTAATACCATCGCAGCGGATGGTTATGCTGCCAGGATCCATGAAGCCCTGCGCGCCACCGTTGCGCTGTTGGTGTCCGATTGTGCCCGCTACAAGCATGTAGGTACCACCCTGTCGATGGCTTACGTCATTCCCGCCGGCGATAATCTCAAGGTATTTACAGCTCAGCTGGGGGATTCAGCCATCCTGGTTCTGACCCCTGAGGGCATATTGCATGCCACGACGGCCCATTCCGTAATGACATGTCAGAAGGATCGAGCCACCATCACGCAGGCGCTCCAGGCAACACAGGCACGGGACAACCCATCCTTCTGGCACAGGGCCGCCAGTCTGAGCGATCAGTATCTTATGGTTGGCCCCACCGATGAGGACACACTCGGAATTGCTGTCACCCGCGCCATCGGGGATAGCTGCTTCGATGGTTTGATGGTCCGCACGCCAGAGCTACAGGATTTTACTGTCCCACGGAACAGCCTGATTCTAGGGATGACGGATGGGGTTCATGCCGGTGGAACACAAGCTAAGCGTGATGCGGCGTTTCGTACGATCGCCCGAGGAATCCAGACAGGTGTATCCGCCCAGGAGATGGGCGACACCCTGATCAGGCAGACCGACCTTGTAGACAATATCACCCTTGCATCACTTCGGCTTGAAGTTCATTAAATCTCTGAAATCATATTTATTCTTATCGCTATTTATCCAATGCCGCTGCAACTGTCCGCGTCAAGTGGAGGCCATCAGAGCCATTAGCGATAAATTTAATTACTAGAAGCGTGGATAATGTCGCACTGCCCCGTCTTTTCATCCAGCTCCCAAATTTCAACACTCTCTGGCACAAGGTGACCATAAGTTCGTAGATAGTAGCCGGCCAAAGTCTCGCCGTTTCTTTTGCGCTTATCGCGCAGGACGAAGAATATCTTACGGTAGTGTGATGGCGCACAGTGAAAGTAGAACATTGCTTCGTTCCAGACAGTGACTTTTGCACTCGGAACATTATCGCCGCTTGTCCATCGGTGGGACTTACACTCAACAATCACTGGCGGATCGCCCGAACCAAGGTCAAAGTAATGAAGCTTTTTCTGGTTATTTACTCCCACCTCGACCGGGTAATTCTCAACCACTGGGATACCAGCAGCCGTCAATATGGACTTAGCTGCTACTTCGAAATCCCTTCCTACATGGGCGTTACTAATAGACCCTACTCGTTGAAATGTCTCAGCCATTCTGACTATCTTTTGAGTTTATAACACTGGGGGTTGAGCCATCGCATAGGGGCCGAAGTGAACCGCCAGAATTCGTGGAGGCTGCGCCACACGTTAGTAATTTATATTCTGTTCCCTTTTGATAGATTACAGCGCTCGCAAAGAAGCTGAAGGTTTCGAACTGTATTACTTCCTCCTTTTGAAAAAGGAACGATATGATCGAAACATAATTTTGCTTTCGAATTACATTCGACGCACCTGCCGCCGTCCCTTTGCCATACTTCTCTCTGAACTGCGCGAGGTATAGCTTCCCGTCTGGGTTTGATAGGCTTAGGGCTAGGCATAGCCGCTGTATCCACACGAATCATACTATCATTCGCATCAAGTTCCGATGATATCTCAGTTGACGGGTTCGCTTTAAGATCTGGAAGTGGACGAAATTCTTTGAATGCTTTTATATAAGCAATTAAGTCATTCATCTCTTCATCACTTGTAACAATCAGTTTTAACGCCGGTCTTCCACGCTCAAGACCTGGTGATGGATATGTATTACTGTGGCGACCCGATTCGGCTGCATACTCAAGAGCGATTTCAGGTAGAGACTCTGAATCTGGTGGGTATGGCAACCACACAAATGCTTGATCTCCTTTATTTGGCTGATCTGTTTGGACTACGACACCTAAATTGTCACCTACGTCCCAAGCTGTGACTTTTACGGTTTCGCGAGACGGGCTCCCAAATTCCTTTGTTATTCTTTCAATTACTTGATTCTTAAACATCGATATTCCTTCAACAGTATTGTACAGCTAACGACCAAGGCAATCGGATCCGAAGCCATCGGACTTGGCCGTATTACTAGGAGATAATAAAGCAAATATCATTGTAAACTAAGAGCATTACAAGCCTTCAGACTTCGATCGACTTGCATTACATCGCCTCCAATACAACCTCACCTCGACGGATCCAGTGGATGCCTACACCCTTTACGGTGGCACCGACAGCCTTCAATGCTGCCGCGTAAGCCATCAATTGCGGTCGGTAGGGTAAAAATGCCAACGTCGGCTCATCAACCTGATCGGACTTGTGGTCCAGAATCCAGACACCATCGGCTGTCTCGACAACCAGGTCAGCTGTTCCAGATACTACTGAACCTTGTTGGTCCAGTCCCAATAATGGCAATTCGCGTGATACCGAAATCGGTGACCAGCGCTCATTGATCCAACTTTCGAAGCGAGCCACACTTGTCTTGATATCAGAGCGGACACTGTCTTCAATAGATACTCCGGTAATTCGGTCAAGGTGTTCGATCATTAACAAGTTCGTACCCAGCACTTCAAAACAGCGGTGCAGAAAGCTTCCGAAGGCCTTTCCCGTCAAAGGTGGAGCGCCCACCAACGCCCCTCCATAAGACACCACCTCCAACGCCACATCACACGAGCTTGTCTCCGTTGGCTGGAGTCCAGAAGGGGTTACGCTATCTGGTGTAATTTTTTCAGGAACATTCCCGGCATGGACCGCCCGTCGACCAACAGAAGGTAGGGTGCCTTCAGCCATCTGCGAATTTTTTTCATCCGCTTCGATCGCCTTGTACACGTGGACCAGGCAAGGAAACGACTGATCACCGATATGGAATGCCTCATCCTGCAAAACCAAACCGGCTTCCGCGTGCAAAATCGACCAATAGGTCACCTTGTCTTTTCCCGCCAGGAATTCAGGCCATTCCAGGATCAATTTCTCCCGGGGGCGGGTCAATGCGACATATAGCAAACGGCGGCATTCCTTTTCCAGCGCCTTCTGCAGGTCGGCAAGAAACGCTTGGTTAGTCTCTGTGGCTGCGAAGGTCGGCGAATACTCTAGCTGTGCACACTCCAAGAGCTTGGTAAACTCGTCGAACTGCTGATAGCCGAGGGCTAACTGCGGCAGTTTCGCCTTTATGTCACGATCAAGGCCACCGACTGCGACGATCGGCCATTCACGTCCCTTGGAAGCATGCCAGGTGACCAATTCGATGGCATCTTCATCAAGGACTCGGGGATCCGGTTGGGCATTCTTGCCCTTCCCTTCCGTTTTCACAGCCAGCCAGGCGAGAAAGCTCTGGACCCCTGCCCCATGGAATCCCCCCTGCGCCAACGCCTCGCGATTGGCGTCCATAAACTCACTCACTTCCGCCAGCAATCGCAACAAGTTGGCCCGTTCCTGTTCCCCCTCAGGCCACACGGCCACGTGATCGAAAAGGTCCAGAGCGGCGATCACATCGGCTACCAGCGCATAGACAGTGCGATCGGCCACACCAGGCGCCAGAACGTCCAGCCGCTTGAGCAACGGCTCCTCGATGCGCCCCGTCTCCATCAGTTGCCGCAGCGCTTCTTCCAGGCCGAGATCGCCGAGTTCAGTAACGGCCAGATACAACGCCGCATGGCGGTCGGCGGGATTGGCGACATAGGTGAGTGCATGCCAGGCGATCTGAACTGCCCGCGAGCTGAACCAGCCGTCCTCCTGCAAACGAACCCGCAGCCCCAGACCGCGCAACACGGTCGCGTACTCGGATAACATTTTATGCGTCGGACATAGCACGGCAATGTCGCCACCCCGCAAACGCCTGCGCTGTTTCGTCCGCCGGTCCAACACCTGCTGCAAGGGGTCTTCGAGCAGCGCCATCAGACGACGCGCCAGACCAGCAGCCCGCACCTGATGCTGACTCCTCCTGGCAGCTTTCGGATACACCACCGCCTCTAGCGGTGCCAGTGCAGTGTCACTACCCTGAGGCGCCAATGACACATAATCAGCCCCGAACAGTTCGGGTCCCAGCGCATTGATGAACGTCATGATCGGCGGCGCAGAGCGCCAGTTCCGCTCCAGGGGGTTAGCAACATCATGGTGCCGGCGGATCAACTGCTCAAACAAGCGGCAATCGGCACCCTGAAATCCCATAATGGCCTGCTTGAGATCGCCGACGACCACGGTCGGGACACCGGCCTCTCTTAACTGCCAAAGCAACGCGAACTGCAATGGATTCGTGTCCTGGAATTCGTCGATCACCAGACAATCGATCCGGTCAACCAGCGCGGCCAGGACCTCGGGGCGTTCCCGCAGCATGTCGCCGGCCATCGCGATCATGTCGTTATAATCCACCAGACCCGCCTGGCGCTTGGCTTCAGCATACTTCTCCAGCACATCCTGCCCGGCGGCGAGCAAGGCACGAATATGGGTTTCGGCCTGAGTGAGAGGGCCGGGATGCCTCGGCAACGCATTAGCGGCATCCTTGACCGCTTGCGCCAGGGTGTCATAGGCATCAGGTAGCGGAGAGCCCTTTTTTGATGTACGCAGTGTCCTGAGCGCGGCCCACAGTTTCCAGTCGGTCTCCAGGACACCGGGCGTGATCGCGCGGCATAGATTGCGGAAGTCGGTACGTAGCGCCCTTTTTGCTGTCGCGTTATTGCCGAATCCGTCTTCCAGGCACTCAGGAAAGGCTTCCAGTAACCTCACAACGCTTGTCCGCAATGTTTCCGTCAATGCTGCGCCGTCGCCGGTGGGACCATAGCGGGCCCGGATCCAGTCAACGGTGGGCGCAACTGCGTCAGTCGACCCTGTTTTCCACCCAACCGCCCGCAACTGCGAGACGACCTTCAAGAGATCCGCACGAAAGACATCTTCGGCACTCTTACCCGAATTGAAGTCATAGGTATAACCGAAACGCGCCAGATCAGCGGTAATTTCATCGGCTTTATCGGTGCGCGCGAGCGCCAGACGGATCAAGGTGTCTTCTTCGTCTTCATTCAGTAACCGCGGCTGCGGTGAAAGGCCGGTATCAAAGGCAAATTCGGTCAGGATACGCAAGCCGAATCCGTGAATGGTCGAGATATAGGCCTGGTCCAGCTTGAGGGCATCATCCAGTCGGTCCAAGTCCAGTAACTTTGCTCGGATCCGCTCGCGCAGCTCGGCTGCGGCGGCTTCGGTGAAGGTCACCGCCATAATCCGCTCAGGCTTCACCTTGCCAGCCACGACCCACTCACCCAGCTGCTGCTGGAGTGTGTAGGTCTTGCCGGATCCCGCACCAGCAGGAATGAGCGTCAGGGGAGATAAGGTCATTCCGCCACCTCCTCATCATCCGGCAGGCTGAACAAGGCAATCAAAGGGCTGTTCTCCAGCGCATAGGGTTTAATGCCGGCCGTTTTTTCGAAGAACGTCGCCTCGCACGCCCGATTCAGCTGGATAAATCCACGCTGCACTTCCTGCAGCCGTTGTCCGATGAGTGCCATCGCCTTATCGGCGACATCCTCATCCAGGGCTTCCCAAAGCGGGATGGCCTCGGTACCGACAAGCCGGCTGTCAGAGAGAGCGGTTTGATCGTTCAGCATGTAGTAGACTATTCCCGTCTGCTTCGCCGCCGTCAGTCGGTGTCGCAGGCCGGTGTTGTCCGTATCTTTTGGACCGCCTGTGCGTAGCATGGTCCGATAGAGATGGGCTTGGCTGTCATACCCCGCTTTCATACGCGGGCGGCGGCTGTTGGAACTGGAGCGTTTATAGTCGACCACCAGCAAGCGGTCGTTGGGCAACTGCACTAACACGTCGGCCTGTCCATGGATCGAGACGCCATCAAGATGGCCGGCGAGCCACACCTCACTTCCGACCACCTCCGCATCCAAGGCATCCAAGATGCCTCGCCAGGCGATTGCCGCTTTGATGATACCCGTGGCCAGATGCGACCGTTCGACCTGCCACTCTGAGGCCCGAAGAAATGGCCCGCGTTCACGAATGGCGTCATCAAGCAACGTGGGAACCCACTCGGAAATGTCCGTATCGGTTGGAACCGATTCACCGGGCTGGAACAGGTGCTCAAAGACATCGTGCGCTAACGTCCCGAGCAAAGACACATCGGCCTTTTCCGGTGCCCAGCCCAAGGGTTCGGCATTGAGACGCCGCAACAGCCAGGCAAGGCGAGAGACCATCAGTGTCTCGAGACTACTGGGTGATTCCGGTTTGATCTGACCCTCACGATCCTTACGCAACGCCAGCAGATCCCGCCCGAAATCGAGATCCTGAGCCGCGAGAAGACGAGGAGGTATCGGTGTCCCTTCGTCGGCTTGCGCAAGATGGCGCGCCAGGGCGCGGTCTGCAGCGGCATCCAGCTCCAGAATAAGGCCGTCTTCGTCAGGGATATCGAATAGCGTTTGCATGAAGACAACGCTCTCCGACGATGCCTGCGCGGCTCCTGTCGGGTCTCGGCGCGGCACCAGGAAACTTACCCCTTCTGCGACCGCTCCCAGTTGGCGTTTGAAGCGTCTACGCCGCTCCTGCATGGCTTCATCCGGGGTTGGGAGTGTGAGGCCATAGGCCCGATTGATCGCCGACCATTCCTCGATCGAAAACACCGGCGAATTGCCCGGCACAGTCGGATAATGCCCTTCGGCAAAGCCGAGCACGATCAACTGCCGCACCTCCCGCCAGGGCTCATGCCCTTCCCGCCAGACCGTGATCCCTTCGCGGGTGAAGTCCGGAGACTCACCCGTGGTGATATAGCGGGGAGTGACGTGGCGCCGCAGGGCCTGCCAGTCGATCTCCGTCGCCTGTGCCAGGTCAGTAGCTACATCTTGCGCAGCCTGCTGTGCTTGCGGAACATGCTCCGTGCTCTCCTGCGGCTCCACCAGGAGCTGCACGAACGCCTGTACAGCCTGGCTCAGCGACGCAGGCGTATCGTCGCCGTCACGGATGAGATCCAGCATGGCGCGCGCTTCCTGACCGAAATTGGGCAAGGGCTTTAACCCATAATCGCCATCCATGACACGCTGAGCGAGGACGGCGCCTTCCTCACGCGACCACGGCATCAAGGGTGACGAAAGGCACACCGCAAGCGCCATCGCCGGGGCCGGCTTCTGGCGACAGTATAGGAAATGAAACAGCGCCTCACGTCCCAGATCGCGTCGCCAGCGTTCAACCGGCAGGCCTGATAACGCAAGCCCTGCGAGCGAAAAGGCATCCTCAACCGCTACGGCATATTCGAAGCTCTCGGGCAGCAGCAGACCGATGTCAGCCGGATAAAGTTCATCGTCCCCCGCCAACATGGTCTGAACCATCCCAGCAGCGACCTCGGCCTCGGCCAGAAAGTCCCGTACCCCGAGCCATTGCACCGTTTGGTCCAGTGCCACCTTGTCATCTGGAGGTGAGAACAACCGGGCCTGGAGCGTCGCCAAACTCGTTGTGGATATGGGCTCGTCCACGTCGGATAACACGTCCCACAGGCACGCCACCAGATCTACAGGCGGCGCAGCGGCGGCATCCGCGTTGAGTTTTTCGACAAGCTCAGCCTGCCATCGGGTCAGGGTAGGCAGGCCCGCCACATAAGCGACATGGATATGCCGGAGGGCATCCTTGGGCGGTGTGCCAATAACAGCACTGATGCTCATGTACTCTGCCGGCAATGCCCCTTCCAGCGCATCGTTCAATCGCACAAGGTCGTGGAGGTGACGTGCTGCGCGTGGCGGCACTGGCCCCGTCGCCTGTAACGATAGCGGCAGTTCGGGATCTGTTGCCGCCACAAGATTCAGAAAGGCCACTTCGATTGCTGCGCGGGTTTCGATAGGCGCAACTGAATAACTCGCAGTCCAAAAGGCGTCCGGAATCGCTTCGAGTGCCTCCGTGATTGCAACATCCCAGCCATCCAGAGGTTCGGGCACGAGGTAGCTCTGCCGCGCAAGTTCGACCAACTCGGACAAGGTCCCGACTACCACCCCCTGGCGCGACCCCGCCTCGGCGAGCCGTCGTCGCAGCCGACGCGCGGCACTGCTATCAGGCACCAGAAGAAATTGCAGACATGGCTTTATCAAAATAAACTCTTATTCATCAATATATTATATGCGCACCAGATTTTAGTGCATCAATTCTCAGTTTAAAGTTATAACTGACACCTCATAATCGATGGCACTTCTGGCACACTCGACCAAATGCCAATGATGGGTAAAGAAGATCACTTGCGTCTTATAAGCAAGCTTATTCAACACACGAAGGCCTGCCATAGCTCTATCATTATCGAAATTAATAAACAGGTCATCAGCAACAAAGGGCAATGGATTTGCACGTGATAGATAATCATCAATTGCAGCAAGTCGTAATGCCAAATATAGCTGATCAGCTGTTCCAGTACTCATCGCATCAACACCGACATGTGAACCGCCCCGGGTTTCGCGGAGGCTGTTTGGTTTAAGTCAGGCCGCGATTGCATCCTGACTGGCGAGTTGCCGGTAGTAGTCTGCCTCA
>PABE01000010.1 GCA_002702725.1 Porticoccaceae bacterium | reverse complement strand
TCAGCTCCGGCGTCAGCGTCAAAGACCTGAGCTACACCTATCCGGGGCAGAGCGAGCCGGCCCTGAAAAACATCAGCTTCGAGATCCGCCCCGGCCAGAAAATCGGTATCCTCGGCCAGGTGGGGGCGGGCAAGACCACCCTGGTGAACTGCATCAACCACCACCTGGATGTGGACCCCGGCACCGTCTTTATCGACCACCACGATGTCACGACCCTGTCCCGCCGGGACCTGCGCAGCGCCGTGCGCACCATCACCCAGGAGCCGTTCCTGTTCTCGGATTCGGTGATCAACAATATCCGCTTCAGCGGTGGCGACGACGAGTCCCAGCCCATCGACGATGTGCTCTACCAGAGCGATATGCTTGAAGAGGTGCAGCAGTTCCCGGAGCGGGAAAACACCCTGGTGGGGGAGAAGGGCATTCTGCTCTCCGGCGGCCAGAAACAGCGCCTGAGCCTGGCCCGGGCCATGTACACCCCGTCGAAACTGATGATTCTGGATAACGTGCTCTCGGCGGTGGATAACGAAACCGAGCGTTTCCTGCTTAAACAGATTTTCGAGAACCTGCGCAGCCAGAGCATTCTGATCGTCTCCCACCGGGCGACGGTGCTCGAGAAAGTGGATTACATCCTGGTGCTGGACAAAGGGGAGATCGTCGCCCGCGGCACCCATCAGGAACTGTTACAGACCTCGCCCCTGTACCGGGAAACCTGGCAGTTGCAGCAAAGCGGTGGCGGGGCTGAGGCTAATAGGCCTGATACAGCAGGGGAGGCGCAGCCATGAGACATATGGCCAGCGGCAGTGCCGCGTCGACCCCGGCGGATACCCAGACCGGCGGTGGCGGCGACAACAAATCCACCTTCGACTGGCACCTGATCCGTCGCTTTCTGGGCTACCTCAAGCCCTATCGCCGGCAGGTGATTATCGGTGCCGCGGCGGTGCCCCTGTCCATTGCCTGCAGTGTGCTGTTTCCGTGGCTGATCATGCACATCATCGACACCCAGATCGTGCCCGGCAGGCTGGAAGGGGTGTACTGGTGGTCCGGCCTGCTGATTCTGGTGCTGCTGGGCAACTACCTCACCGATGCGGTGTTCAACTACTTTCTGCAAAAGTCCGCCCTCCATGCCCTGACGGACATGCGCGCCGACATGTTCGCCCGCATCCTCGCATTTCCCCGGCGCTATTTCGACAAGACCCCCATCGGCGTCACCCTGACCCGCCTGACCAGCGATCTGGAGGCGGTCAACGAGTCCTTTGCCCAGGGCCTGCTGGGCATGATCCGCGATGTGGTCACCACCCTGGCGCTGCTGGTGTTCCTGTTTATCATCAACTGGAAGCTGGCCCTGATGGTGCTGGTCATGGGGCCGCCCACCTACCTGATCACCGAATACCTCCGCCGCCGCCTGCGGGAGGCCTATGCCCGGGGCAGGATCGTGCTGTCCCAGGGCACCGGCTATCTGCAGGAGTGCCTGCACGGCATCAAGACCGTGCAACTGTATTCCGCCGAAGACCAGGTGCAGCGCAAATACCAGGGCTATACCGAGGGCTTTTTCCACGCCCAGTCCCGCTCCAACTTTTTTGATTCCGCCCTGTTCGCCATTATCGAGGGCATCACCACCATCGCCATGGCCCTGATTATCTGGCTGGGCGCCAAGGAAATGCTGGCCGCCACCATCACCTATGGCGTGCTGATCGGCTTTACCCAAACCCTCGACCGCATCTTTGTGCCCATTCGGGATTTCACCTCCCAAATCGCCTCCATCCAGCGGGCACTGGCCGCCTTCGGCCATATCGAGGAAATCTTCGAACAGCCCCTGCAGGATGAAACGCCCACGCATGTCAAAGAAAAGCAGGGCAGGGCAAGCGCCGCGCAAAACGACAACCCCCGGGGCGACTCCCTAACCGATGTGACGGCAGAGCCCGATACCTTAGGCGATTTCCAGTCCCTGGTGTTCGAGGATGTGAGATTCCGCTACAACGCCAACGGCCCCCTGGTGCTCGATGGTGTGTCCTTCGAACTGAAAAAGGGTGACAAGCTCGCCCTGGTGGGCAGCACCGGCTCCGGTAAATCCACTATCCTGCGGCTGCTGACCAAAACCTACGACTACTACCAGGGCTCCATCCGCCTTAACGGCCACGAATTGAGTTCCCTCACCACCGCCCAGGTGGGGCGCTTCTTCTCCCTGATGCAGCAGGAAGTGTTCCTGTTCAATCAATCCATTGAATTCAATATCAGCCTTGGCCGCCCCGGCATTGACCGGGACCGGGTTATCGAGGCCGCCCGCTATGTGTACGCCGATGGTTTTATCGAAAAACTCCCCGGCCAGTACGACTTTGAACTGCACGGCAACGGCGGCAACCTCTCCGCCGGCCAGGGCCAGTTGATCGCCTTTGCCCGCAGCATCGCCTCCGGCAGCGAGGTAATCCTGCTCGACGAAGCCACCAGCGCCGTGGATTCCGTCACCGAGCAATTGATCCAGAAAGCCATCGACCACGTCTTTGCCGACAAAACCGTCATCGCCATTGCCCACCGCCTGAGCACCATCGAACACTCCGACCAGATACTGGTGCTGGATAAGGGCAGGATTATCGAGCGGGGATCACATGCCGAGCTGGTGGATTTGCAGGGGATTTATGCGCGGTTGTTGAAGGAGATGCCGGAGGGTGGAGGGCATAGTAGCTAAAGTCAGCAGCCGGGTTTTAACCGGATGTGGGAATTAATGACAGCCGCAACCGGCGCATTTGCAGGGAGGCAGCGAAGGAAAAATGCGGCCGAGTTTACGGCCTTTTTAGAAATCAAAGAAGTTCCCGACCACATTTCCGACACATTGCCATATTCCCTTCGGGGTACAACTCGATGTTTGCTAAGTTGTCTGTTCCACAATACTCACATGGTAACCATCTATCTGCTAAAAATTTATCCAGTGGTACTGATCTATGCATCACCCTGACCGCTGATGGATCAATGACACAATATAGATGCGTAGGACGTTTAGCGGGCGGAACCACTACCGTGCCAACTTGTGCGACCAAACCAGAGTTCGCCCATCCATTTATTTTATTTCTTGCGCCGTTGCTTGTGATTTTTAATACATCGTTCGCCACATAGTTTGTGGTGAATAGCTCTCGGCCTAAACGCTGTATTTCCTTAATAAATACATCCCCATGACGCTCTGTAAGAAGAGTTTCCCCAAACTGAACAGAAGCAAGATCAAGAGATGAATAGTCAATTTTTATAGAGTTTTGATCTTTATCACCCTGAATAGCGAAAATTTTCTCGCAAAGGCGAATCATATTTCGAGGTGAACCGTTGGCTAAAAGGCAAATGGTATCATCGACTTTTTCACCAGATTTCATTAGTTCAGAGAAACTTTGTATCCTGCCGTTACTAAATGCGTATAGTCGTTTCGACAATGCTTCCTTCAGTCGATTACGATTCCACTGCAACTGGTATTGTGGGACTCTGTCAGGACGGGCATCCTTTCTAAAGAATGGCTCAATCTGATCCCATAAGAAAAACTTAAATCCATATCCATGCAAACCTAACAATTCAAGATCGCGAATCAAGGGTTGAATTAGGGTGTAAGTTTTTTCTGGATCATTGCCAGTTTTTTCTGTCTCATCAGGTCGATCCACAAGCACGTAGATTGATTTAAACCCGATCTTTTGTACAAATTTGAGTAGTGTTTCAAGCTGAAACTTATAGGTTTCCGTTAGACGCTTTTCATCTTGCCTAACATCTGGTAGGTCTATCGCCTCAAGTTCGTATGCTTTTAACAAGAAATTGACAACCGACTCCATGAAGCCGACGTTCTTATGCCAAAACTCTTTGAATTTGTCGGGAAGACTCTTTAGTTCGTTAAGTAATTCTTGGATACCGTCCCCGGTGAGATGACCTAAATATGTTTGTACGAAAACAGAAAGCTGTCGTTTTTCATCTTTTGATAGTTTTCGAACAACATCCGGGCTGTCGGATAAGTAAGAAATAAAGGATACAATAATTCTAATAATGATGTTTCTTAAGTGGTACTGAAGGGAAATATCCGATAGGGACTCCCCGCCACTGAATTCAAACCTATCGTACGTAACTGCAAGGTATCTAGACCTAATGGCATCTGCTTCTACCATCCTTCTTTGTGCAGTTTTTCCAGCCCCTCTTGGCGCAAGCACTATTCCGGAAGATGGTGATGAAGCATCACCAATAATCGCATCAAAATACGGAGGAGGAACGAAGTATTCGTGTAGAGACTCTTCTTCGTCAGCATTCGTTTTAGAGAATGGGTGCTGATTGAATCCTAAGGTCTTGTAAAGTGCCATTGAATCTCCATTTTATATTTAACATTTGTATATCGCGCATACCCATTGAGCACATGTGCGCGTTATATCGAAGCAGATATTGGGGGGTAGTGCGGATAATATTTTGATTTAAATTAATAAGTTTGATGATTTCTGATTCCTTTCAGAGCAAAGCAAGGGGGTCTCGTTATCCAGAATACAGGCTCCAAAGACGTGTCCAGTGTAATACTGCGTTACACGTTACATTTTATACACTGGAGTGATTTATGCCGCAACAGCTTGGGTCGTTTCGCTTATCTCTCCCCACCGATTCGCCTGCATCAATTGGCCGGTTGTGATTTCATAGCAGCTCAACAAACCACCGTTGGCAATGCCGGTATCCAGATTAACGAATAACGGGCTGATAACCGGTGCCGTGCGTGGTGTATGGCCGCAATACAATGCTTTGCCGTTGGCCATATAGACAGGGCTGGGCAGATGCCGCCAGAGCAGGTCGTTCTCGGTTTGCCTGTTCATGGGCCGATTGGGGTTTGCGCCGGCGTGGACAAAGACGGCGTTGTCGTCCTCGATATACAGGGGCAGGGCGGCGAGCCACTCAACGTAGTGGTTTGGTATTTCACTGATTTTGGCTACCCCGAAGGAGGCCAGGGTCTGTTCCCCACCGTAGCGCAGCCATTCCCGTTCCGCATCTCTGTCGTTGAGCGCGGCGAGTAGTAGTGCCTCGTGGTTGCCGGCGATGGGACGGATAAGGGGGCGGGCGATATTGCCAAGGCGGATCAGGGTATCGAGTACGGCTTTGCTGTCGGGGCCGTGGTCGATGTAGTCCCCCAGAAAGGTAATGCAATCAGCGCCGGTGGGGGCGATGGCGTTAAGAATGGCATCCAGCGCCCGGGCGTGGCCGTGGATATCCCCGATGACAAAGTGGCGGCTGTTCATGGTGCGTTCACCTCAGGCGGCTTCTGAGGTGTGACCGGAGACGGTGAGGCCATAGGTTTTGAGGACGGTTTGCAGCACCTCGGCCGGGGCGTTGGCGTATTCCAGGGCTTCGTAGCGTTTGAGGGTGCTGGGGCTGACGTTGATTTTGCGGGCAAACTGGGGAATGGTCTGGCCGGTGGCCAGGCGCACCTTGATGGGCAGTTTGAACATTTCGCTCAGGTTTTCGAATTCCAGGTCGTTGATATCGGCCTGACAGGCCTGGTCGAATTCGGCGACTTCCGCCTGTAATTGGGCAATGCGTTCCCGTAACTGCGCCTTGCTGACTCTGGCCATATAGGGCGGCACGCCGGGTTTGGCCGGGGCCGCCATGCGTTCTTCCAGGGTACTGATCTGTTTCAGTACCCGGTTTTTTTGCTGCTTAGACGTAATCAAAGGTCACCTCCGTTACGATGTGCACAATGCCGACCTGCTGATGGCCAAAGGGCATGCGATTGTTGCTGCGCAGGAAAAACTCATGGGACAGCTTGTAACCCACGTCCTGGATGCCATCCACCTGCTGGTCCAGCAGGTATTTGCCCAGCGCCGCCCGGCGGTCTTCCGACTGGAACACCGGGTCAAGCTGCTGCCAGTCGATGTCGGGGTGGTACCACCAGGCGATATCCGCATCGCTGGGGTTTTCCTTCCGGGATATAAAACTGCCACCCAGCGCAATGCGCTGCACCCCGGCGGCCATCAGGTTATCCACTCCCCGGCGCAGGCCGTCAAAAATATTGCGGCGGGCATGGTTCTGGTGCCCGAAATGCGTTTTGATCTGGGCCAGGGCCATGGGGTAGGGCTCCTCGCGGGGAGCCAGTAAGCCGTATTCGGAAAACACCAGTGACATCCTTTTCATTAACCAAATGTAGCCGGTTTGGTAAAAGAGGTCAAATATGAGCTGTTTATGTTGCCGGCGAGAATCGGCGAAAGGGCGTTCTGAGAGTCGCTAACCAATGGTGCCGGTGGTATAGAGTGGTAGCGGCTTTTACCATGGCACGATTATATCGATGATGCCCTGGGTAACAGTGTTGGTGTACAGGGTTCAGCATTTATCAGACGCCGTTGAATGCACCGCTGCAATGCCAGAGGGCTTGATAAGGATAATAAACCATGAAATTTGGCTATCTCACCATGGGGTTCGACCTGCAACACCAGGCAGCCTGCGCGGTTCATGCGGAAAAACGCGGTTTTGAGTCCGCCTGGCTGCCGGACCATCTGGCCATGCCGGCGGAGATCCCCAAATCCTACCCCTATCTGTTTGACGAAGACGGCAACCCCCGGCTCGATCCAAAATCACCGATCTTTGACCCCTGGGTGCTGATCAGCCATCTGGCGACGGTGACCGGGACGCTCCGGTTCGGCACGGCGGTCTATCTTCTCGCCCTGCGGGACCCGGTGGCGGTGGCCCGTTCATTGGTAACCCTCGACCACCTGAGCGGCGGCCGCGTGACCCTGGGCGTGGGTGTCGGCTGGTTCAAGGAGGAATTTGAAGCCCTGGGCCTGCCGTTTCAGCGCCGGGGTGTGCTTACCAACGAGATCATTCACCTGTTGCGGCAGTTATGGCGGGATGAGGTGGTCAACCATAAGGGGGAATTCTTCACCCTTCGGGACCTCAGTTTCTTTCCAAAGCCCGTGCAGCAGCCCGCCATTCCCATTCATATTGGCGGCGCCTCCCCGGCGGCGTTGAAGCGCGCCGGCACCCTGGGGGATGGCTGGATCGATGCGGGCTCGCAGGACCTGGACGAGATCGCCCGGCAGATTAAAACCATTGAACAACACCGGCGCGAGGCGGGCAGGGGTGATCAGCCCTTTGAGATCACGGTGGTGAACAACAACATTTTTGATTCCCCGGATCAGGTGAAGCGGGCACGGGATCTGGGCGTGACCCGCATTGTGGTCAGCCCGTTGCAGGGGCGGTTTTCACCGGGCGAGCTGCGGGTGGAAAGAGACTATCTCGATTTTATCGACGCCTATGCCGATGGGGTAATTGAAAAACTATAGAGCTGGCCGTTACGGGCAGAAAACAGTCTATTGACCAAACACGAACGAAAGAACGGAGGAAAACATGGCGAGATTAGCGGGAAAGGTAGCGATTGTGACCGGTGCGGCCCGGGGTATCGGCCGGGCAATCAGTGAACGGTTTGCGCAGGAGGGCGCCAAGGTGGCGGTGCTGGTTAGGACAAAAGCCGGCGGCGATGCGGTGGTCGAAAAGATCCGCGCCGATGGTGGCACGGCAATGTGCGTGGTTTGCGATGTCGGCGATGCGCACCGGATTCCCAAGGCAGTGGCGGAAGTGGTGGACGCCTTTGGCACCGTGGATGTGCTGGTCAATAACGCCTTCGACGCCTCGACCGCCACCGGTAGCGTGGCAACTGTTGACCGCAAGGTTATCGAAAGCCAGATGAACACCGGCGTACTCGCGGCCCTGGCTTTTATGCAGGCCTGCTACCCCCATATGGAGAGCACTGGCGGCAGTGTGATCAACCTGGGCTCCCCCGCGGCCATGGCGGCGATACCCAACTACCTGCCGTATTCCATCTCCAAGGAGGCCATCCGGGCCCTGACCCGCACCGCGGCCCGGGAGTGGGGCGAGAAAAATATCCGCGTCAATGTGATCTGCCCCGTTGCCCTCACCGATGCAATCCGCGCCGCCATGGGCGATAATCCGCCGGTGCCGCCCCATGCGCCCCTGCAGCGCCTCGGCGACCCCGCCGACGACATCGCCCCCGTCGCACTGTTCCTGGCCAGTGATGATTCGAAATACATGACCGGCTATACCCTGACAGCGGACGGCGGAATGCATATTGACGCCAGTCGCTAGATTCGAGAGGTCCGCGCCTCGTTGAAAACGTTTAGACGATGGGGGAGTGTTTTGGTGGGTTTCTCTGGCGTCAATCCGGCTAACGCATCAGTGCGACACTTTTTACCTGGGCGTAGATAGTCTGATCGACCTCCAGATTGAGGATGTCGACGGAGCGATGGGTGATTTGCGAGAGTAAGTGTTCCCCGCCCATGTCGAGTTTTACCAGCACCTTGGCCGGATCCGACGCGGGTATGATGCTTTCAATACGCACCGGGAATACGTTGGTGATACTGGATTTCTGCCCCGGCTGCAAAGCGAGGCTGACATCCCGTGCAAGTATGCGCACCCGCACCCTGTGGCCAATGGGCAAATCCCTGAACGACACCGCCACCTGGCCTCCTTTGATATCGAGATAGGTCAGGTGGTAATGGCTGTCGTGTTCCTTGACCACTCCTTCGACCACAGCGCAGCTCTCGTCCAGATGCGCGAGGGGCAGGTCTGTTCGGGTCAGAAGTTCGTTGATGGGCCCCTCTTCAAGTACCTTGCCATGGTCCATCAGCACCATATGGTCAGCGATTCGCACGACCTCGTCTGGGGAGTGGCTGACATAAATGATCGGTATTTTCAGTTCCAGGTGCAGCTTTTCCAGGTATGGAAGGATTTCCGAGCGGCTTTTGATATCCAGGCTGGCGAGTGGCTCGTCCATGAGCAACAGATCTGGACTGGTGAGCAGGGCGCGAGCGATGGCCACACGCTGCCGTTGACCACCTGATAGTTCTGCCGGGTATCGGTCTGTAAGCTGATGGATGCCCAGAAGCCTGATAGCGTCGTCATAG
Organism: Porticoccaceae bacterium; assembly: GCA_002702725.1. Taxonomy (GTDB): domain Bacteria; phylum Pseudomonadota; class Gammaproteobacteria; order Pseudomonadales; family Porticoccaceae; genus NAT127. Next base: position 1,900 of record PABE01000010.1, on the reverse strand, counting down.
AGAATTTTCCGGGCAGAGGGGGCGATGCGCTTGAGTCCGTAATGCAGGTTTTTTTCCACGGTCAGGTGGGAAAAGAGATTGCTGTCCTGAAATACATACCCCAGGGCCCTTTGATGGGTCGGAAGTGAAAATTGGCCTTTCTGCCAGACGTGGTCACCAATGGCGAAGTAGCCCTGGTCGGGCTTTTCGAGGCCGGCTATACAGCGGAGCAGGGTGGTTTTCCCGGAGCCCGAGCTGCCGAACAGGGCAGTGACACCTCGTGTTGGAATGTTGAACGCGACGTCCAGGACAAAGCTCTGCCGGGTGAGTCTGAACGAGGCATTGATACTCGACATACCGCTAGTTACTCACAGGTTTCATGGCGTTCCTGCGACTGTTGAGCTGATGCAGAAGCCACAGGACGACGAAGGAAAACACCAGCATGCCCCCTGATAAAACGTGGGCTTCGCTGTACTGCAACGCTTCCACCTGCTCGTAAATGGCGACGGAAAGCACTTTGGTTTCCCCGGGGATGCTGCCGCCAATCATCAGGATAACGCCGAACTCACCCATGGTATGGGCAAAGCCCATGACGACCGCCGAAAGCAAGCCCGGTTTTGCCAGCGGAATAGCGATGGTGAAAAAACGCGCCAGTGGCGAGGCGCGAAGAGTGGCAGCGGCTTCAAGGGGCGCCCGGCCAATGGCCTCGAAGGCGTTTAGTATGGGCTGCAGGGCAAAGGGAAACGAGTAGATGATCGACGCAATCACCAGGCCCGGAAAGGTAAAGGCCAGGGTTCCCAGGCCGAGCTCGGCAGTTAACCGGCCCAGGGGACCGTTGGTGCCCAGAAGCAGCAACATGTAAAACCCGAGCACCGACGGCGGCAGTACCAGGGGCAGCATCGAAACCGCGGTGATTACGCTTTTGACCCTGTGATGGGCGAAGGCCAGCCACCAGGCAACGGGGGTAGCGATAAGAAGCAAAAGTACTGTTGTGACCGTCGCCAGCTTCACGGACAGCCAGATCGGCGCGGTATCAAGCGAGCCGAGGATAATCGGGATTTCCGTCAGGGACAAAATAGATTCCAGGGTACTGTCGTTAATATCCGGTGGAGTATATCCCACCTCCGTGCTCGGGATAAAAGGCGCGCAATCAATCCGGGTGAGCCCGGGATGGTATCAGATGCGGATACTCCCTTCTTCGAAACGCCGGCAAGGCTCTGCCATTAGAGGAAACCTTTCCTGATGTTCCTTTTTTGGCACATTGGCCCATGCGGCCCTCGAAAGCGGCTCGAATGGCGAAGGCGCGGTTTGGTAACGGCGTGGACGGCTCTGTTGGTTTAACCCATTGAACCCAGGCCCCGGGTGACGACGGGGGAATCGTAGTCCTGAATTAGTTTCAGGCGGCCAAGGGTGAGTTTATGGAAAAAGCGCAGGAGTTTTTCTTCACTGCTGACGTCTTCTTTTGAAACAAAGGCTTCCAACGCGGTTCTGGCTTCGGGAAGGCTTTCAAAGGATTCACCCAGCATGTCGTTTATTCCCTCTATTTCGAGCTGTGCCAGTGAGGGACCTAGCTGGTCGGCCCGCAATGCATAGTTGGCGAGTGACAGGGACGGGTTTTCTAGGTAAAAGCCGGAGTCCGTCGGCTGGTTTTTTAAATGTACGATCAGATCCTCCAGGGCGTAGGAATGGTCTGATTCAACCGAAGCCAGATCGATATTCCTGGAAAGCTCGATATTGTTTATTTCTGCGATTGATTCCAGGGCGCAGCGCATCCCGGATAATATCCAGGAGAGGTACTCGACGTAAGCGGGGTGGGGCCGAACCTTTCTGAGACTCGCCACGGTTATCATCGGCACAGCAATAAACTCCAACGCTGAATAGAAGCTGATGACATCCGGATCGACCGGCTCCCCGGAAACCG
>PABE01000009.1 GCA_002702725.1 Porticoccaceae bacterium | reverse complement strand
TTAAGATTGGCAACGGTAAAGTTTTCGCCGAAAAAGCCCGAATCGGTGCGGATGCTGGCCCACAGGAACATCGGCTCGTCCTGCGGACGGGCCTGCCGGTACATGGCGATGACCCTGTCCGCGTCCTCGGCTCCCACTAAATTCACCACCCGCTGTTTCAGGGCTGCGTCATCCATACCGCGCCATTCGGGATCCGACAATAAACTGCTCGTTGCCTCGTCCTTCATACCACCAATCAACAGTGGCACATGGGCGGATTGTGCCGGCGCGCTGTCGGCAAAAGGATGATCGGGGATCGCACTGTTGCCCATAACCGGCAGCAGCCTCATACCGCCATCGGCGGCATCGAGCAATGTTTCCGCCGGCACGGCTTGCAATGCGGCAATGTCATCGCCACTGACGCCAAGCCGGTTAAAAACAGCCCCGGCAAGTTCAGCCGCCTGCTCCGGCGTATTCAGATAGCGGCCGGGCCCGCTCTGCATGATCGCCTTGTGATAAAGCCCCTTTGCCACGGGCATCGTCATAATGGCGGCGACCTTGATACCGCCACCGGACTGGCCGAAGATGGTGACATTGTCCGGATCGCCACCGAAGCGGGCAATATTATCCCGCACCCATTCCAGCCCCTGGACAAGATCGAGCATTCCCGCAGCCCCTGCGTTCGCGTATTCCGGGCCGGCGTCGGCACCGGGCTGCAGGTAGCCAAACACAGACAACCGATGGTTCAGGGTCACCACGACCACGTCGTTGTCGCGGGACAGGTTGCTGCCCTCGTAATAGCGGTCGGCACTGCTGCCCATGAAAAATCCACCGCCGTGAAAGTACACCATCACCGGTCGCTTGCCGCCATCGTTTACCGCGGGCGTCCAGACATTCAGGGTCAGGCAGTCCTCAGAGTGGGGTAAATCAGAATAGATCAGCACCTTTGTGATGTCGCCCTGCATGGGGGGCTGCCGGTGTGCGCACTGCGGACCAAATTGATCGGCGCGGCGAACACCGCTCCAGGTCGCGGGTGGCTGTGGCGGCAGGAACCGGTTTTTACCCCCGGTGTCCGCCCCGTAGGGAATACCTAGGAAGGAAAAAACACCCCTGGACGACTGCCCCTCAAGGGTACCGGATACGGTCTCGACCCTGGGCTTTTCCACGGCGGAAAACGCCGCCCCTGCGGCCAGCAGACTGGAAATACCGACGAAAAGTGCGACAGTAAGATAGCGAAACTTTTTCATGCCATTCCCTCTTTATCGGAAGGGTTTATCACGGATGTGGCCGCGCCGGACGACGCACCCTCAATTTTCATTGCGGGTTACCGCTGTCACGCCACCAGCGGCATGATTTCCTCCGCGACCCAGCGCAGGCGATCCTTATACGCTTCAAAGCCTTCCAGCTCGGGTAGCGGGACAATGGTTTCGGTAACCCCCAGTTCCGTGAGCTGACCACAGAGGTCGACGATCTGTTGGACATTCCACGGATCGATGTCGATGGCACCTTCCTTTTCCTGATGGTTTTCCCCGAGGCGCATTTGCTCTATGGCGAAAAACATATCCAGTTTCTGACCCCGGTAGTCCTTGTGGGAGCGGATAAAATCCAGGGCTTCGGGAAATTTTTCCGGCGGTGTCAGAAACGGAATCCAGCCGTCACCCCACTTGGCAATCCGCCCCAGGGCGGGTGCCGCATCACCGCCGAACCAGACCGGCATATTATTCGGCTTGGGGGCAAAGGCCGCATCGCTGAAATTGACAAATTCACCGGAAAACGACGCAACGTCGTCGTGCCAAAGCGAGTGAATGGCCGCCATATACTCGTCCGCCAGCTTGCCCCGCTTGTGGAAGGGCACGTTCATCATGTCGAACTCCTCCTTGAGCCAGCCGACCGCGAACACCGGCGTTGCCCGACCGCCGCTGATCCAGTCCAGGGTTCCCCATGCCTTGGCGTGAACAACCGGGTGCTGCAGGGGCAGAATCGTAATGGATGATTGCAGGCCGATGGTCTTGGTGGCCCCGGCGATGGCGCTCAGGGCCACCGTGCCCTGGTGCCAGAAATCGCCGCTCGCCTCAATATGGGACCGGGGGATCACAAAATGCTCACCCATCAGGCATTTGTAATAGCCCAATGAATCGGCGAGCACCATGGCTTCAATGACCGCCGCGCCATCCAGGTCTTTTTCCCAGGGTTGGGACATGGCGCGAATTTCCAGGGCGTGGGGTACAGCAACACAGATTTTCATGGCAGGTTTTCTCGCTGGTATCCGGGTTAGTGGTATGTCGGCGGTCGGTTGGCTCCGCCTCAGTGGTAAAAAAGACGTTCGATGTTTCGTCGGTAATCGTCGAGCTTCCGCGGCTCAAGGCCGACATGGGCGACCTTGGGATTGCAACAACTGGCAATGGTGGCGCGGGCGTCTAGTTTTTTCTTCACTTCAATGTCGCGGCCAATCACGACGATTTCATCGACCATGGCGTCCGGGCAATTGGCCACCATGGCCTGAAAATCACCCTTCGCCGAGGCCGCCTGAATGGCGCGGGCATTGCCGTCAAAACCCAGCTCGTCAAAATAGCGGTTATAGGCGGGGGTCTGGGAATAAAACGCCACCGTGGCCCGCGCATCCTCGATCGCCTGGTCGTGGTTATCGTTGATCATCACAAACGGACTGATGGTCACGGAAAATTGCCCCCGCTCTCGCCCTGATTTCGCCAGGCCTTTTTCCACCGCCGGCATCACCACCTGCCGGGTCCAGTGTTCGGTCCAAAGCGGGTGGCCGAGCAGCCCTGCCGCCACCTCCCCGGCGAGCGCGCAGGATTGTTCGAAAATACCCGGCAGGTAGATGGGAATCTCACGACGCGCCGGTTCGAAGAGAATACGAAAACCCGTCAGGTCGAGTTGATAATAATCGCCCTCGAATTTGCCCAGCTCGCCGGTATGGGCGTCGCGAATAATGGCTTTAACAAGCGTCACCAGTTCGCGCATATGACCGATGGGTTTGCCGAAGTGGCTGCCATAGCGCTTTTCAATATGGTCGCGGGCACCGGAACCCAGCCCCAGAAGCAGCCGCCCCTCGGATAGCTTGTCCACCTCAAGGGCGCTGCAGGCCGTTTCCAGTGGGCTGCGAACGAATGCCAGGGCAATGCCCGCCCCCAATTTCAATCGGTCGCTGACCGTTGCCACCGAAGACAGGAGCGAGAACGGCGTGCCGAAGGTCTGGGGCGCGAACACCCCTTGAACCCGTGTCTTTCCCAGCTCGCCGATCCACGTTTTCAGTTCGTCGGCGGGCAGGATCGGTAGTTGTTCCCAGAACTCCATAGGATTTTCCTCTGCACCATTGCCGCTGGCCGGCTAACCGGCCAGGTCAACGGCTTTCAGGGCGTTGCCCTCCAGACGCTCTTCCAGGTTGGCGGCAATCATGACCTGGCTTTCCACCTGCCAGGCAAAGAATTCAAACAAGTGCTGATCCTGCTCAGGGCCCGCCTCGAGGACATACGCCTCCATCCGGCGGTCCAGATCGTCGAGATCAGCGGGCACGGTTCCTAGAATCTCCGCCGCGCGGTGCAACTCCTGTTCGCGAAGCGTGTGGCCCAGGGCATCGTTTTGTGCAAGCCATCCGCACAGCATCAGGGCCGAGTCACGGGCTGCAATGTCTGTATCACCGGCGGGCGCCATTCGCTCCATGGTCTGGGCGAGCACACCCACGGTTCGTCCCTGGCGGGTGGGCCTGGCCGCCGGTGGTGTGCAGCGCTCCACCGTCATCCCCAGGCACTCCGCCATGGCCCAGATAAAGGCCCGGCGGCAGGTGAGATCCCAGACCAGGTATTCACCGTGCAGCGGCGTTGAAGGATCCCGGAGGGGCCCGGCCAGGGACATTACGGCGGTCATCATAAAGCTGGCGGTGTGAAAACTGAGGGCGTAGGCATCCACCGGCTCACCGGTAATTTTCTGGTAGTGGCGGATCATTTCAGAGACGGGAATGCCCAGGGGCTCGGTGGGGTCCCGCACCCGCAGGGCGGCAAGATCCGCCAGCGGATCACCTATATGGGCCGCCTCAAAATCGTAGATGCAGGTCAGCTCGCCGTCCCGGCACAGGAATTGGCCGGCATCTCCGTGAATCACGGCGGGGCGGGGCGCCCGGTCGGGCACGTTGCGCCGCAGCCACTGAAGTCCGAATTCAATCAGGGGCTCCGGTGCCCGCTTGGTGCGATCGTACAGGGGCTGGTTGGCGTCGAGATAGGCAAGGTAGGTATCGGCAGGGGTTTCTGGCAAACGAATCCCCATGTCGACGAAGGGCTCGATAGCCAAGGCATGCATCTGCGCCATGATCTCGGTGTAGTGCAGCGCCACCCGACGCCGGTCGTTGTCGCTGGCAAGCAGGGCCATGTCCCGTTCACCCTCCATGCGATCCATGACGATGCCCTCCGGGTCCGGGCAAAAACCATAGACGTGGGGCACCGGCAAGCCGCCCTGGGCCAGGCGCACCAGAATATCGTTCTCCCGCTTGAGCCCCGGGTAGGGTTCCGCGTCCAGTTGCTTGTCACCACGAATGTAGAGGGGCAAGGTCTCGCCGTTGCGCTCGACGGTGGCGTACCAGCATTTGCGCCACCGGGGCTGGCGATTGAGGGACACGACGGTGCCCCCCACACACGACTCAATAAAAGCCGCCAGACGCTGCTCTTCCGGGTTGGATATGGCCATGACTGTCTCCGACAATACCGTTCCTTATTATTTGAATCAGCACAGTAACAGCATCCGTGCCCGCTGGCACCGCACAATCCACAGCGAGCGGTTAAAGCCAACTCCAATAAGACAGTGGATTGGGCAAACTCCGGGTAACCCCGTGGCGGACTCCCGCCTGTCACCATAGCCCGCCCAGACCATAGCCCGGGGTTGGCAAGACAACAGGAGCGAGTAGAAGGAGAGGTATAGGCACGGCCAGGCCGTGCCTCCCCGGTTACAACTTGAGCTTGCCGGCGATATCTTCGATGGCCCTTCGGGCCTCGTCGACTGACGTGATCTCGGGCAGTGAATAGGCACAGCGATCAGCGCCGGCGTCCTCATAATGGCGAACACAGTCGGGATCGGAGTCGGCGCTCAGGATAACGCCCACGTCAAAGCGTTCGACGTCGCGCCCGGCGGCATCGGCCAGTTCGTGCAGTTTGGCCCGGCCGTACTGCACATGTTCCGGGCCGGACATATCGATACCCAGGAATGGGAACAGCTCCAGCCCCACGTAGGCGGGAACCCAGCCTTCACAGTGCTCCGCGACCCGTTTCAGCAGGCCATCGGTATAGCCGCCGAGCCAGATAGGGGTATGCGGGGTGGTCGCCGGCCGCGGCGCCATGCACACCGGCGGGATATCGAAAAATTCTCCTTTGAACTCAAAGCGGTCTTCGGTCCACAGGCCTTTCATGACCTGGATACTTTCCATGGTGTAGGCCCAGCGCCGATCAAACCGGCCCGGCCCCCCGGTCACTTCAATTTCCAGCCGACTGGCGCCACCGGTACCCAACCCCAGGGCGAAGCGGCCGCCGCCGCTGTAACAGTCCAGGGTCGCCACCTGTTTGGCGACATTCACCGGGTGCTGCATGGGCATGATCAACACGCCGGTGGAGATTTCGATGGTCTCGGTGAGCGCCAGGGCCCGGGCGGCGCCAATCAGCGGGTCCTGATAATAGGGCACGCCAAAATGGGGCGGCTTGACGGGTTCGTCCAGGGGCCGGACGGTGTGGTGGCCGTAGGTCAGCCAGTCAAAGCCACACTCCTCGGCAATCTGGGCGACGATGGCCATATCAATATCGGGGGTGGGGAACCCCGGATCCCCGAAGGGACGGCTCAAGCCAATTTTCATGTCGTTATCCTCTTGTTGACAGCTGCGCCTCCGACCGCAGCCGGTAGCATTGGAGTTTCTTTCAGCGGGCTCCGTCCCATGACCCTCGTGTCACAACCGAAACTCAATGGACCAGGCTGACCTGGTGCCAGTCTTCATCCACCAGCCGAATTTCGCCGTTTCTGACCACACCGAACAACACCTTGCGGTTGAACAGCCGGTTAAAGGGCGGTTTGTATTCGTCGGTGGTGGTGAGGGGCGCCAGGGCATCGCCAACCGACAACTGATTCAGGCTGTTCATGCGCGTTAGAACCGATTGCGCGCTGATTTGTTCAACCGGCAGGGATTCCATGGCCCTGGAGAAGGTCTGAACCGCCAGCCAACCCTGCAGGGAAAAGCCGTTGATCCGGGCATTGGGCGCGGTCTTTGCCATCCCGGCAAGGAATTTTTCGATGGTTTCACCGCCGGCGGTAATGGGCCTGAAAGGGGTCGAGACGAGAATTCCCTCCGCGGCCTGCCCCAATTGCTCGATAGTGGCCGGGGGCAGTGCCGCCATGGTCACGGCAATGGGCTTGTCGGGGTCCGCCTGGCGCAGCGCTGTGATCATGCGGGCAGCCTGGTCGGCGTTCATGCCGATGAGCACGCCGTCACTGTCCTGGAAAATGGATTGGGCGTAGATGGCGTAGTCGGGGGCACCAATGGGCACCAGGGTAATACCGGCAAATTCACTATCGGTCCCGACAAGGCCCGCTTTGGCGAAGGCCTCACTGGACGCACCCGCCGGGCTGTCAACGGCGGCGATACGGATTCGACTGGCACCCTGATCCGCCAACATGTTGGCGGCGCCAGCCACCATACCGGGCGAACCGCCCTGAAGGGGGAAAGCCACGGGACTGGAAAAATCCTGGGGGGAAATCGGGTTGTGACCGATGCTGGCAATGCCCGCCTGTTCCAGCACCGGCAGAATGACGTTGCCAAAGTTGGACGAGTTACCCACCGTGGCCACAATCCCTTCGCGGGCAGCGCGGCGGGCACATTTGGTTGCCTCGTTGGCATCGGCCCTGTCATCGCAGATTTCGAGGGTCAGCGGCCTGCCGTTGAGACCGCCCCCGGCGTTAATCGCCGCCACCGCCGCACGCACACCATCGGCGGCCTCCGGCAGGGGTGTGGCGTTTGCGGTATCCGTTATCTGGCCAATGAACATCAATTTGATACTGTCGTCCGGCGCCTGAGCCATCTGGTCACCGTCACCGCAGCCGGACAACAGGAATAACAGCAGCAGTGGCAGAAGGAACAGCGGTTTCGGAGTCACTATTTTCATCATTTTCCTCTTTGGTTTAGGCCTATGCATCCGGCCCCGAATCGTCGTCGCCAAACAGATAGGCCGCCTCAATCGCTTTCGACTGACGGCGCAACTCGTCGGCACTGCCCTCCACGACAACACGCCCCTGGTTGAGCACATAGCCACGGTCGCACACCGCAAGGGCCTGGGCCAGATGCTGTTCCACCAGCAGAACGGCGACACCCTGATTCGCGGCAGCGCGCAAGCTTTCCAGCAGGCGCTGAACAATCTGGGGCGCCAGCCCCATGGACAGCTCATCCGCGATCACCACCCTGGGCCTGGCAGCCAGACTGCGCGCCATGGCCACCATTTGCTGCTGACCGCCGGAGAGCAGACCCACCGGACGGTCGAGATGGGGTTCCAGCTCGGGAAAATGTCGCACCGCATCCGCGACCAGATCCTCCCGGAGACTGAGATTCTCCCGGGTGGTGAGGCCGAAGATCAACGAGCGTTCATCGGTAATGATACTCAGCCCCCTGCGCACACGCTGGTAAAGCGGTGCCCGGCATTCCTCCCCCAGCAGCCAGGTCGCCCCATCAAGGGGCTGCAGTTCGCCGGCCAGGGTGAGCAATGTGGTGGTTTTCCCCGACCCGTTGGGCCCGAACAGGCAGACGATCTCCCCCGCCGCCACGGCAAGGTTGAGCCCGTGGACCACCGCCTGACCGCCATAACCCGCGCTCAGTCCGCGGGCTTCAAGAAGGACTTCAGACATTGTCGTCACCTCCCAGATAGGCCTTGATGACCGCCGGGTTGCGACGGATATCGGTCGGAGTGCCCTCCGCCAGTTTGTGGCCGAAATCTAGCACCACCACCCTGTCGCAAACATCCATGACCAGACCCATGTCGTGCTCGACCAGCAGGATCGCCATGCCCTTTTCCCTGGCCAGCCAGCGGATAATCTCGCCCAGCTCACGGGTTTCGTTACTGTCGAGACCGGCGGCCGGTTCGTCCATCAATAGTACGGAGGGATTTCCCGCCACGGCTCGGGCCAGGCCCAGCAAGCGGCGCAGTCCAAAACTGAGTGCCGGCGGGTAGCGCTCGAGGTCCTCCTGCAGACCAAAGGTCTCAACGGTGTGCTGCACCGCAGGTGGAAAAGGGGTCGAAAGGGGTTTAACAAGGTCCGCCAGGTAATGTTTGCGGTCCCGGGAGTCACAGGCAACGCGAATGTTGTCCGCCACCGTCAGGTCGTCGAATAGCTCCAGACTCTGGAACGTGCGACCCAATCCCGAGCGGGCACGCAGCATCGGCGACAACCCCGTGCAGTTGAGGTCATCCAGCATCACGCGCCCCTCGCTCGGCACGGTAAAGCCGGTGACCGCGTCAATCAACGTTGTCTTGCCGGCACCATTGGGACCGATCAGGCCCACCACCTGACCCGGTTCAACAGCAAAGCTCACCCCGTCCAATGCCACCAGTCCGCCAAAGCGAACGGTAAGGTTATCGATGGCAAGGCGTTTGGGCGGACACCGGGTCACATCGGTTTCGGCATTATTGACGACAACAGGCGTTGAACGCCTCAATCGCTGTCCCAGCCGGGCGAACACCTCGGCGATGCCATTGGGGTGGGCCAGGACAATGAGAATCGCACCGATACCAATGGCCATGCCCTGCCATTCCTTGAGGTTAATCCATGACGACAGCATCTCATTCATCAATCCGCCGATAGACAGCAGGCCACCGACGACGGCACCGCCAATAAAACCAATCCCCCCCATAAACGCCATCAGCATGGCGGGAATGGATTCAAACGGCGAATACCCGACATCAAAACGCACGTTGGGGTAACGGAATGCCCCCAGGGCGCCGCCAGCCGCGGCGATGCCCGCCGCCAGCGCAAAGGCGTAGAGTTTGGCACCGGTGACACTGATCCCCAGGGATGACGCCGCCCGCTCATTGGAGCGCGTCGCCAGCAGTCGACGCCCGGTCACCCCGCGGCGCACATTGGCCAGCAGCCAGGCACAGATGCTGAACAGGATCAGCGCCAGCAGGGCATAACGCTCGGGATAGAGGATGGCGTCGAAACTGAATCCGAACAGGGTTGGCGTTTCGACTCGGGTGCCGGCGAAGCCACCGGTGAAGTCAATGTTCTTGAACAGCAGGTTATCCAGGGCGAGGCCCAGCCCGAGGGTGACAATAGCCAGATTGACCCCCCGGGTGCGCAACGCCGGCAGGGCAAACAGCAGACCGACCGGGATGGTGACCAGCAGCGCAATGACAAACCCGACGGGAAAGGGAATTCCGTACACAGCCGCCAGCCGAGCCGATACATAGGCCCCCATGCCCGCCAGCGCGTACTGCGCCAGCGACACCTGACCGGCCAGCCCGGTGACGGTGACGATCGACAGAATCACCGTCGCCGCCAGCAACGAGCCGGTGATGCCATTGACCACATCCTCCGGCGCGACCAATATCAGACCGGCGGCGGCCAGAAAACCGACCAGCGCAACCAGACCAGGCGCGCGCGCCGCACCCACCAGGGGCAGGCGGTCATTGCTGAATCCCCGTAACGGCAGGGCCCGTCCACGAAACACCATGACGGCAATTATCACCAGAAAGGGCACGGAGGCGGACCAGCCGGTACCGGCGTCGTAGTAGCCGATCAACCCCTGGGCAATGCCAATCACCAGCCCGGCGAGCAAGGTCAGCGGAAACGACGTGAAGCCTCCCACCAGGGCCGCCGCCAGCAGGGGGTTGATCAGCAGCACCATGGTCGCCGCCATTAACCCTGTCACCGGCGCCAGTAAAATGCCCGCCAGGGCGGCGAGGCCGGAACCGAGCATCCAGTTGAGTGAGGAAATCAGGTTAGGGGAAATACCCGCCGCCGATGCCGAGCGGGGATTTTCAGCCACCGCCGTAGTCTGGCGGCCAAAACGGGTAAACCGATACACCCACCACAACAGGGCGGTGAGGAAGATCGCGATAAAGAGAATCCACAGGCGGTCGATGCCCAGGGAAAAGCCTGCCAGGTTGATACTGTAGTTGGGTAAAAAACTTTCCAGAAACCGCAGCCCGGAGCCGTAACGAACGATAACGGTGGACTCGATAATCGCCAACACCCCCAGCGTCACCACAAGCCTTCCCAGCGGGGAAGCGTGGCGGATTCGCCGCATGATGGCGAAATCGACCAGAAAACCGATCAGTGCCGTGGCGCCAATTGCCACCGGCAGTGCCAGCCATAGTGACAGCGAGTGATCGCCCCGCAACTCGGCAAACAGCGCGGCGCCGAACAGCGCCATGGCCCCGTGGGAAAAATTGATCACACCGGAGCCACGGTAAATAAGCACAATGCCGTGAGCACCAATGGCATAAAGCGCACCGGTGCCCAGCCCCAGAAGCACAAACTGTAGAACTTCCGCCACAAAAAATTCCTTATAGTTGGCCAGGTTCCCAGAAATCAAACTGAGTCAGACCGGGATTGGCCTGAATTATTTCGCTATTGTTCTGAAGAGATTAACATGACGGCGATTGGTAAGCTTCCCCAATGGCTGACCAACCAAAACTATCAACATCTGTCACAGTTTGCCATGGGGAGACCCTCGGGCAATGGCGTTGCCCACAGGAGCCGCTCAACCGCACTCCCAAGGCGCCCAGCTAAAACGAGAACAGCGTATCCCATGCTAACGCTGGTGGAAGCCTCCCGGTTCCGTCAACCCTCGGTACGGTTTCAGGCGGTACTTGGAATAGTGACAAGACAGTCAGCAGCTGAATTGGTCACGGGCCAGAACCCCTGCTCGATACTGAGCGTGGTTTTATAGCGGGGCCAACCCTTTAAAAAATCCCCACGGGCTTGAGGAACAGGCATGGAGAGCCTGTTGGGAAGTCCCTGTCCAGGCAATAGGAATTATGACGATGCCGGGGGTAGCGGCTCCCATCGATCCAGTTTCAGGAATGGATTTCTTGCCTGAATCGTCTCTGTGACGTACGGCAAATTCGAACGCCGCGCACGGCGCATGGGGGGTACAGGCGTTTTACCCCACTCCGCCCACCGGGACAGCATCACCCAGAAATGGTGTGTATCCATGTATTCGCGGGTTTGAACAATCTGACCGTCTCGAATCTCATGAATAAAACAATGCCAATTATTGTAGACCGTTCCGTCATCGAGCCTCGCCAGGACATCCATTTCCTCAAACACCGAATTACCTTCGGCAACCATTTCACTCAATCGAACAGTGATAGGACCGTCGAGATGGGCCACCAGGGGTGCATAGAGTTCCTCGAGCGACAAACGCTCCCAGCCAAGCGGCCCTTCGCCGGCGATGAAGTGCCGATATCCGTGCCCCAAAAAACCGGCGACCGCCGCGCCATCGGCCCTGGCCTGGGCGTCGCGCAAATCGGCGACGATGGCTTTATTGCCTGCGACACTCTCGGGGTACTGCCTGGGCGGATTGGCGGTGGGTTCAAAGTCCCTGAGCATTGCCGGGTTTAGGTTAAACTCGCGTCGAACAGGAAACACTGTCTCCATTTCCGCAAGTGGCGGCAAATCACCTGACGGGGATGAAGGGCGCCAATGTCGGCGGGGAGCCGTCGACGGCGGCAGGTCTTTCCAGGGAGCGTGTAATCCGAGAACCACGAACGCATGGTGGCTGTCGATGTATTCCCGCACTTCAATTTCCTCACCATCCCTGAACTGCTTTATCCAGCAGTACTGATTGCTGTACATGGTGCCATCCAGGCCGTGGAAGAATGTTTCCCACTCCTCGACAACGTAGTCACCCTCGGCAATCATCGGGCCATAGGAGGTCATGCTCGGTGCCGTGCTTTGCGCATGCCAGCCTGCTATGGCCGCAATAACCCTGGCCGGCTCATCAACCCCACCGGGGGGATCCTGGCACGAAATGACAGTATTTCCATCCGCCTTATGGATCGCCGGAGGATCGACTTCTCCGGGCAGCGTGGGCGGTATCACCTGGTGTTGAATAGCACGGTAACGGGCGCGCAACGACCTCTTGTTCATTTCCGTTACCGGCAGTTCTCCCGCTTTTTCCGCGCATGTTTCCGTGGCCCGTCCGTCTATGCTCAACGTGCCTTTAGTGCCCCCGCCGTTTTCAGCACGGGACAGCATCGATGCGCCAAGCCCGGCCACTGCGAGAACGGATCGTCCGATAAAATTTCTTCGTGAAAACCCCATACATAAAATCCTTATTTTTATCTAACGCCTAACTCGCCGGCGAGCTGGTTTTGTCTAAGTAATTATTGGTCGTGAAGCTGTTTTAAATCAGAACGGATTTTTTTCTCAGATCGTCAAGACTCAAACAATCACTCGATCCGATCCCGGCCATTCGTTTGAATCAGCTTTCCAGCAGCGGAAGGGGATGCCATCTCGGGATATCCAGGAAAATATTCTTCCTATGGTAGGTCGCCCTAACATAGGGCAAATTTGACCGGCGAGCCTCGCGCAATGGTGGAACTGGCGTCTTACCCCACTCGGCCCATCGCCCCAGGGTGACCCAAAGGTGATGGGTGTCCATATATTCCCGTGTTTGAACATTTTTATAGTACTTGTATTCAAGGCTGGCTAACGCAAGATTGCGTACGGTACGATAAAGGTAAGCAACGGGGAAACGGATTTCACCTTTAGAGCCCGCTTCAAGTACTCGGAGAATGGACTCTTGAGCTATATCCTCAATGTCCTCTTTGCGCTGCATGAAACGCCCCAGATACTGCTTGAGCCGGACCATGAGTTTGCGATCATTGCTATCCATTGACGGATGCCAATCGTTATTGTTGTGCTTCCGATACTAGCACCGGCAACCAGCCCATGAAAAGCGGCTTCCTCAGCACCGCAACGAGTCAGGAAAGCCGGTCCCTGAAGTCTTCGTAACCAAAGTGGCGAATAACGTCCAGCTGGTCGGTGCGGGAATCCCAAAGGGCTATTGACGGCAGATTGATACCGTTGAAGGTGCTGGTCTTGACCATCGTGTAGTGGGCCATGTCATCGAACATCAGGCGCTGGCCCACCTTGAGCGGCTCAGCGAAGCTGTAGTCGCCAATGACATCCCCGGCCAGGCAGGTCATGCCGCCCAGGCGATAGGTGTGCCCGAGCTCCCCCGGCTGGCCGGCGCCAAAAATATCGGGCCGATAGGGCATTTCCAGGGTATCCGGCATATGGCAGGTGGCGGAGGTGTCGAGGATGGCCTGATGCATGGTACTGAACGGCGTATCGAGCACTTCGGCAACCAGCACGCCGGTGTGAATCGCCATGGCTTCCCCCGGCTCCAGGTAGACCTGGACATCGTATTTGTCTGAAAAGTCACGGACAGCGGCAATCAGTGCATCGACCTGGTAATCGTCACGGGTAATGTGGTGGCCGCCCCCGAAGTTGACCCACTCCATGCCTGGCAACAAATCACCGAATTTATCTTCCACCGCTTGCAGTGTTCGCTCAAGCGGCGGGAAATCCTGTTCGCACAGGGTGTGGAAATGCAGGCCGGATATGCCGTCCAGATCCTGGCCGGCGAATTCTGAGCGGGGTATACCCAATCGGGAACAGGGCGCGCAGGGGTCGTAGATGGGCACCGTGCCCTCGGAGTGTTCGGGATTGATCCGCAAACCAAAACGCAGTTCGGAACGCCTGGATGTCGCGTCCCTGAGGATCGGCTGAAACCGTTGCCACTGGCCGAAGGAGTTGAATACCAGATGGTGTGCAAACTCAACAAGCTGACGCAGCTCTACCTCGGTGAAAGCGGCGGAAAACACATGCACCTCACCACCGTACTCATTCCGTCCGAGCAGCGCCTCATGCAAACCGCTGGCACAGGTTCCGGACAGGTAGCGTCCGGTGAGCGGACCCAGCTTCCAGAGTGAAAACGCCTTTAAAGCGCCCAGCACTTTGGCACCACTTTCAGATTGCACACGGTTGAGAATCTCGAGGTTGGCCTCGACCGCCGCGACATCGACGACAAAACAGGGTGAGGGCACGCGACGGGGATCGAACTGGCGGAAACTGGCAGACTTCAACGGCGGCTCCTTGGGGCACGGCTCACTGGCGCAGGCATGAAAGCGCCAGTATAAACCCGATCGGTCCCGAGACCGAAAACCGGCAGAAGTTTAACGCCCCAAAACGGGAGAGATAAGGTGCGAGCTGGGCAGCCACCAGGGCTTTAATCCGTCGGGCCTGGCGGACGGCAGGCGGGGCAAATACTCGGGCATGGATGGAATCACCCGCCGTTCGACCAGTATCTCAGCCAACGCCCGCATGTTTTCATTCAGCTGCGCGGGCCATTTGCTGGACCGTGACGGTTCCCAGCCGAAACGCTCCATATACTGGTAAACCGCCGTTGGGTCGGCCCCGGCAACGAGCAGCAGGTAGGCCGACAACACATGTCCGGTACGCTGGACACCCGCCGCGCAATGAACCAGTACAGGCTGTTCGGAAACGAGATGGCGATGCAGAGCCGTTACCGCATCGGCGACCATTGAAAGCTCACCCGTACCGTTGCCGCGCATCGGGAAGCGATACCCGATAATACCGGCTTTAGTAATGGCTGCGCTCTCGACCCTTTTGTGACAATCCCCCGGGCTTGCCGATGTCAGGTCGATCACTGCGCGAATACGGTGCCGGCGCAATACGCGGCGAATATGGAACCGGGAAATCTGCCCGCTGCGGTATAGGTGCCCGGGAATTACCGCCGCAAAGCGCCGGACAGTAAAGAAATGGCACAGCGACGTTTTCCACCACCGGTAACTTGCTGATACGATTGCGGCTGCGACCAGAAAGGCGATTGACGGAGAAGCGGCCCACTCGTTAACTGGAAAGAAAATAATCAACCACAGCGAGGAAAGGACGAGGGTACGACAACAGCGTCGGCGAAACTTCGGCGTCATGGGTAACAACTATGTCGAGATGAGCTGCGTTTATGCCATTTAGCCATGACATTTTAATGACGCCGTCAGTTTATGATTTATCGAGGCCCTGCCATTCATCACACATTCAGTACCTGTGCTCGCCACGGCTATCACGAGCCATTACGATACGGCCCGGAACCAAACCAGGGAAATTCTTCATATTCGAGCTATGAATTTGTGTAACCACCTCAACCTGACCGCCTGTCGACCCGATGATTTTTGGGGATTGCCCCACCGGCCGCGACATTGGCTGACACACCCGCGGTGCCCGCTTTGATCAGCTGGTCGGAAGATAACCGGCCCGGCGCTGAAACCGAGCTCGCGGCACCCGGCAAATTCACAACGCCCGTCGCCGTATTGTCGCTCGCAGTACTCTATTTCATTGCCGCGAAGTTAGGACTGTTAATCAATATCGCCCCGGGCTTTGCGTCACCGCTCTGGCCGGCGGCCGGCCTGGCACTCGGGGCCCTCCTTTCCGGAGGTTTGCGGTTGTGGCCCGGCATCCTTATCGGGTACTTCCTGGCCAGCCCGAATCTCGATATGACGGCGGATGGCATCATCATAGCCTTTACCTCAGGCGCCGGATCGGCAATCCAGGCGCTGGTTGGCGCACTGTTGACGCGTCGGTTAATCGACCGGCAGACCCTGACCATCCGCGATGGTGAAATCCCCGTATTCCTGTTTGCCGGCGGTGTTGTGGCGACGCTTATCGCGCCGACAATAGGCGTCACCACGCTGTTTTTGAGCGGCGAAATTAACGGCTCGGAATATTTCTCACAGTGGCTGGTAAGGTGGGTTGGCGATGTGCTCGGCGTCGTGTTTTTTGCACCCATTACCCTGCTGCTCTGGGGATCGACATCTGTGTCGATCAAACGGGCACTGCGCATATCCATTCCCCTGCTCGTTACCGCTGCCCTGCTTTTGGCGGGCAATATGGCCCTGTTGGCGGTGGAAAATGGCCGCTATCGGGCGCAGAGTGAGTCACGGATCAATGCCCTGATCGACAGTACACTCGTACCCGTCAATGAAGTACTGCTGACCCTCGATAGTGCCAGCCGGTTTTTCTCCGCCAGCGAGAGCGTCAGTTACGATGAGCTGAGCGATTATCTGCGCGTATTGAAAACCAACCCGCTGGTTGAAGCGGTTCAGTGGCTGGCACTGGATGCGCCGGGGTCCGACAGCTTTTCCCGCCGTTACGCGTTGGGGGAAAATGTTATCGATCTGACGGACAATCCAGACATGCTCAGTCGCGCACACAGCGCAGGGGCGTTGAACAAAACGCTGATTGATGCCTACGCCCGCCCCGACGGCGCTACCGGATTACTGGCATTGATTCCACTCTATCCTGATCAGGGAGTCTTTGGCGGGCTACTGGCAGCTGAAATCAACAGTGAGCGGGTGAAGTCATTGCTCAATCGGGAAATACCGGGCTACGACTTGACCCTGCAGGTCACCGATGCCAGAGATATATGGGTGCCGCTCTCCGGGACAGATCAGAAGACGCAACCGCAGGCCCACAGTTGGTCCCATGAAGTCCACACCGGTGACGTGCGCTGGCGGGTCAACGTGCGCCCCCAGTACAGATTCGGCGAGGGCGGCACAGGCCTGGGGGCAAATCTTTACTATGCCCTTTCTCTGGTCGCGGCGATGCTGGTGGCCCAAACCGTGTTAAGTGGTGTCAGCAGGGAACTGGCCATTGCCCGCAGTGAAAAAAGCTTGAGAGAGAGCCGGTCACGTCTCGCGGCTATCCTCGAAAGCCCCTGTGACATGATCCTGGCGGTGGACAATACCTTGAATGTGATTGCCTGCAACAGAACGTTTAAGCAGCTGATCAAGGGACTGACGGGCTGCACGCCGGTTTCCGGCTCGCCATTGCCAACTGCCACCGACGCCAAGGGGCGGACTTTTCTCGATTACCTCGCCAGCAACTTTCGACGGGCCATGGCGGCAGAGAGCGTCACTGTCAGCCAGCCGATGGATCTGGCCAAGGAAAATGAAGGACCGGTGTGGATCGAGTCCACATACAGCCCCGTCAAGGACGCGGACGGCAGTATCATCGGTGCTGTCCAGATACTCCGGGACATTACCGACCGCAAGGCACTCGAGGAACAACTGTCCTCGCAGGTGGAGGAGCTGGAACGCTGGCGGGACGCCACGCTGGGCCGCGAAAACCGTGTTCTGGAACTGAAGCAGGAAATAAACCGCCTGCTGGAAGAGCTTGGCAGGCCGCCGAGGTACCACAGCGCCACAAAAGACCACCGGGGAGCATAAAGACGCACCATGACCTTGGATAGCATCCTGCCCCTGCTCCAGAACGCGGCTTTGCTGCTCGCCCTGCTGGTTATCTTCGAAACGGTTCGCGCGGAATACCAGCATTACCAGTCACCCCTTCAGCAGGTCGGTATCGGCCTGATCACCGGCGCCATTGGCGTCTGCCTGATGCTGACACCGTTTCAGTACGTACCGGGCATCATTTTCGACACACGATCCGTACTCCTGGCCCTGGTGGGGGTGTTTTTCGCCCCCGGCGTTACCGTTACCACGATCGTCATTACCGCCATACACAGACTGATGCAGGGCGGTATGGCCGCATGGACGGGCGTCGCCGTTATCATCGCATCCGGAGGTCTTGGCATCCTGTGGCGGCATCTCAAGCGAGAGCGGCTGCACACACTCACCTGGCAGGAACTGTATAGTTTTGGCCTGGTGGTGCACATCGTCATGCTCGGCCTGATGCTGACCCTGCCGAGCATGCAGGCCATGGCCGTGCTCGCGGATATCAGTTTGCCCGTACTGCTGATTTTTCCCACGGCGACGGCTCTGGTGGGAACATTGATGGCCCGGGGGCTGGCCGAGGACCGCACCCACAAGCAACTGAAAATCAGTGAGGAACGACTTCGCCTGGCCCTTGCCGCCGGCAAGATTGGTCTTACCGAGCTCGATATTGAGACGGGTGTATTCAAGGTCAGCGACGATTACGCGCGCCTCCTCGGCTACGAGCCCGACGAGTTCGAGGAAACCTATTCCTCCGCCCTGGAACGCTCAGATCCGGCGGTAATCCCCGGCAATCAGGCGCTGATGGAAACCTACCTCGCGACCGCGACACCGGATAACCCCGGCGAACTGCGACTGGAACTTCACCTGCGCGGCAAAAACGGCAGTTGGCGATGGCTAAACTCGGTCAGTCGTGTCGTGGAATGGGATGACCGGGGCCGTCCTAGCCGGCTGATCGGCACCCACGTCGATGTCACTGAAGAAAAGAAAGCGGCGCAAGCACTGGCGGACGCGCAACAGAAGACAAGCGCGCTTCTGGAGCAGTCCAATAAATCGAGGCTCGCCCTTCTCAGCGCCCTGGAAGACCGGCAACAGACGGAGCGCGAACTGCAAACCCGGGAAGCCATGTTGAGGGAAGTCGGCCGCATCGCGCGCGTGGGTGGCTGGGAACTCGACGTCGATACCCGAAAAGTGCACTACACCGCTGAAATGTTCACCGTCCTGGGCATGCCGGAGAGAGGTCCGGAGCCACTGGAGAAAGCGGTCGAAATTATCGACCCGGGTCAACGCGATGAGGCGATCCGGTTTCTGGACAACTGCATCACCCAGGCCGAGCCATTCGACGTTGAACTTCGCTGCCTTCGCCACAACGCAGCAGCGTTCTGGGTGCGTGTCATCGGTAAGCCCGTTATTGAAAACGGGGTAGTGCGCAAAATTACCGGATCGCTCCAGGATATCGACGCACGCAAGCAAGCGGAGTACGACCGGGAACAAAGCTATGACCTGCTGGTGAAACTGGCGGCCCAGGTGCCGGGTGCCATTTATCAATACCAGCAGTTTCCCGACGGCAGTAGTTGTTTTCCGTGGTCCAGCCCCGGAATCGAAGACATCTATGAGGTGACACCGGAGGAGGTGCGCGAGGACGCTAAGCCGGTAACCAAACGTCTGCATCCCGATGACCGGCAAAGGGTAGTCGATGAGATTACCCAATCGGCGGAGCGGCTGACCCCTTTTCATAGCGAGTACCGGGTTATTCTTCCCCGCCAGGGCCTCAAGTGGCGCTTGTGCAACGCAATTCCGGAGCGGGTCGAAGACGGCAGCACCCTGTGGCACGGGATGATTACCGATATCACCGAACGCAAGGCATCGGAGGAGGCTCTGCGCCTGGCCAGCCTGGTTTACCGTAATAGCAGTGAGGGAATGGTGGTAACTGATCCCGACGGCACCATTGTCGATATCAATGCCACCTTTAGCGAGGTCACCGGCTACAGCGCCGAAGAGGTAGTGGGCAAGAAACCCAGCCTGCTCAAATCCGGACGCCATAGCCGGGCCTTTTACCAGACCATGTGGGAGGACCTGTTAAGGGACGGGCACTGGGAAGGGGAAATCTGGAATCGCCGGAAAAATGGCGAAATCTACCCGGAAAGCCTGGTCATTAACGCCGCCCACAACCCCGATGGCTCCGTTCACCGCTGGGTTGCCCAGTTCTCCGACATCACCGAGAAAAAGCAGGCTGAACAATTGATCTGGCGGCAGGCCAACTACGATCAGCTGACCGGACTGCCCAACCGTCGAATGGTGCAGGACCGCCTGGTGCAGGACATGAAGAAAAGTCAGCGGTCAGGCATGCCACTGGCACTGCTGTTTCTCGACCTGGACCGCTTTAAGGAAGTCAACGATACCCTGGGCCACGAGAAGGGCGACCTGCTACTGCAGGAAGCTGCACAGCGACTGACCCAATGTGTACGGGAAACGGACACCGTCGGTCGTCTCGGCGGCGACGAGTTTATCATCCTCATGGGCGACCTGAAGGAGCTGGCCAGCATCGAGCGGGTCACCCACGATGTCCTGGACGCCATGAGCAAGCCCTTTGACCTGGGCAACGATCTGGCTTTCATCAGTGCGAGTATCGGCATTACCCTCTACCCCGATGATGGCGAGACCAGCGATGACCTGCTGAAAAATGCGGATCAGGCCATGTACGCCGCAAAACGGGGAGGCCGCAATAATTACCAGTACTTCACCCCCGCCATGCAGCATGCCGCCCTGGAGCGGATGGACATCATCAACGATCTGCGCAAGGCGCTTGCTGAAGATCAGCTGTGGGTCGCCTACCAGCCGATTATCTCCCTGGCCACCGGCCG
This sequence comes from Porticoccaceae bacterium, assembly GCA_002702725.1. Lineage (GTDB taxonomy): Bacteria > Pseudomonadota > Gammaproteobacteria > Pseudomonadales > Porticoccaceae > NAT127. The sequence goes on along the minus strand of PABE01000009.1, from coordinate 37,586 downwards.
GCTGCACAAGGCTGAAGCGCTGGTCCGCTGGAATCATCCGGACAAGGGGCCGGTCGGCCCCAATGTGTTTATACCAATCGCCGAAGACACAGGAATGATCTTCGACATTGGGCGACGGGTCATCTTTGATGCCGCGGAACGGGCAAAGCAATGGCGCGGCGAGATTCACGAAAATTTCCAGGTAAGTGTCAATATTTCGCCGGTACAGCTGCACAACCACGATCACTCCGTGTTTAACGCACTGCGGGATTCGCTTGCCAATAGCACACTGAACAGTGCCATTGTCCTGGAAATCACCGAAGGAATTTTGCTCGATATGAGTGCCGAGGTGCGAGAGCAGTTGCTGGCTTTCAGGGATGCCGGCATTCAGGTGGCACTGGACGACTTCGGCACCGGCTACTCATCCCTGTCGTATCTGAAGAAATTCGATATCGACTACATCAAGATCGACCAGTCGTTTATCAGCACGTTGCGCGAGGACAACGAAGACATGGTGCTTTGTGAAGCCATTATCGCCATGGCCCACAAACTGGGCATCATGGTCATTGCCGAAGGGGTTGAAACTGAGGAACAGGCCCGACTGCTCACCGGGATCGGCTGCGACTTCGCACAGGGGTATTATTTTTCACCGCCGATTCCTGCGCGGGCCTTTGCCGAATTCAATAAACGCTTGCAGGGCGGCGCCCTGTCTTGTCAGGCCACCCGGTAAATTGCCCCCGGCAGGGACATGACGGACACACCGACTATTTCCCTTGGCCCCGGTTTCTGACTGGCAACCGCTGTCTATGCACTGGGGGTGCTCTACTGCCTGTGGCGACTGCCCTGGATGGCGTTATTGCGGGAGAAGCGGCTCCAGCACCTTTTGTACGGCGCCATCCCGGGTCTTGGACTGATGTGGTCGCTAAAGGCGGGGCTGTCCCCGGGACTGGAAATACACTTTCTCGGCATGACAACCCTGACCCTGATTTTCGGCTGGGATCTGGCCATCTGCGCGGGCACCATTGCCCTGGCTGGACTGACACTGCCGGGTAAGGAATCCCTGCAATTGATGCCAGTGACCGGCATCTGGCTGGTGGTGGTGCCGGCCCTGGTGACAAAGGGCATACTGGTAGTGGTGGAATGGCGGCTGCCACGCAACTTATTTGTTTATCTTCTGCTGGTCGCGTTTTTCGGCGGCGGGGTGGCCACCGCCACTGGCGGAACCGGGCTGGTGTTGACGCTGATCGCCGCGGATCTCCATACCGTGGAGAAAGTGATCGACGAATACTGGCTATTGCTGCCGTTAATCATGTTCCCCGAAGCACTGCTAAACGGCATCCTCATGACCGGCATGCTGGTGTACTTTCCCGACTGGGTGCGCACTTTTGATGCACGACGGTACCTCGATTCCCCGTAGGCGGTTGGGGCCCTGAAAAACCTGACGTACAATAGGCGCCCGCCAACATCGCCTGGACCCCTGACATGCCCGACTCCCCGCTATCGACGCGACAACTGAAACGCTGGCTGGGCGAGGCAGGCTTCGACTATTACCTCTGTGAGCACTGTCACGGACTGCACCTGACCCATATCCAGTCCCTGGAAGGTGTGGTCGAGAGCCGCCTGTTCAGGGAGGACTGGGGCCTGATTGTCAGCACCGAATTTCAGGTTCGTCCCACCGCCATCCTGCCCCTGTCGGGCGAGCTGGGCTCTTTTAATAGCCGCTACCCGATACTCAAGCTGTTCCTGGATATCGTTGATGACGCCATGCCGCAACTGGTGGCCGGCGCCACCGTATTGACCGGGGAGGGCCTTACACAGGCCCAGTTCACCCTGTTTGTCACCAGTGTCCAGGACATGCTGTTCCAGCTGTCGGCAGAGCTGAATCAGGCCGACTTTCTGCTGACCGACATGGCCGACAGCCCACCGGAGGGACAGCAGGTCCACTGAGCGGTAATCTGCCAGCGTCCTTCCTTGGCCGGTGGCAACTTACATCGGGCTGAGCTCTCGATTTTTCATGGATAATCTCCCCGATGCGGGCGCTCATGGAAGTGTTTGTCAGCTCGCTGGCGCGCAACTAGACAGGACGCACATTGCCTGTCGCCAGGCTTGTCTCTTCAGTCGAAAATCGCCATCGACAACATACCGCCCCCTTCCCGGGCCAGTGCCCGGTCAACGGCGGGCCGGCTCCTCACCCGCTGGCGATGGGCCCAGATATTCGGAACCTTGCCAGGGTCACCCCGGTCGCCGAGATTGAGATAGGAGGCGAAGACATAGAGGTAGATATCCGAGGCGGAATAGCGGTCTCCGTGCACCCAGCGACGACCGTCCGCCATGCGCTGCTCAATGGGGGCAAAATAATGGTCGGCCATTTCCGGCACCTTGGCCACCAGTGCTCGCCGCTCCTCGTCACCATCAATGATAAATTCGGGGCGCGAAATATGCCTGAATAGCACATGCAGCGTGGTGGCGATATACATATGAAAACCCTGCATTCGGGCAAACTCAAAATGATCCGTCACCGACATCAGCCCGGACTCGGGAAAGGTCCGGGCCAGGAAGCCGAGAATGGCGGGAATTTCAGTGATCACACCGCGATCTGTGCGCAACGCCGGCACGCGACCAGCCGGGTTGACCGAGAGATATTCGGCGCTTAGCTGCTCGCCCAGTGCAAAGTCGACTTTCCGGGTGTCAAAGGGAGCACCGATTTCCTCGAGGGCGATATGGGGTACCAATGAACAGGCACCGGGATAGTAGAAAAGCTTCATGTCGAATTTTGACCCTGGACGTTGGCGTTTTAATCACCATACTCTAGCAGCAGAGGCCGACCGATGATGCATCATTGCGGTTAAGGGCAACTAAATTGGCCCCATGAGCGGCCATTCGGCGGTCAACCGGTTGCAACAGGCAGCTGTTACCAAACCAGTACTCTCCATCAAGGGACTAACGTTGTGAATGACAAACTGGAACAGCGGGCTTTCATTCTTCTGCTGGTGACGATTTCGGCGCTGTTCTTTTTCCTGATCAAGCCCTTTTTCGCCTCTGTTTTCTGGGCCTGCGCCATCGCCCTGGTGTTCTACCCCGTTCAACAGCGGCTGATTCGCCGCTGGGCACATCGTCCCAATCTCAGTGCCCTGGCGACGCTGTTCATCTGCATTGTCGTTGTCGTCATACCGGTTCTACTGATCCTGACATCCTTTGTGCAGGAGGCCGCAGGTCTCTATCAGCGCATCAGTTCGGGAGAATTGAAGCCCGAGTCACTGCTGGATCATGTTCGCGACGCCCTGCCGGCGGTCAATGCCCTGCTGGACAGATTCGGCCTCGATCTGGATTCCCTCAAGGAACAGGCGGCAAGCGGCGCGGTGGCCGCCAGTCGTTTTATCGCCAAAAATGCCGTCTCCCTGGGCCAGAGTACCTTTCAGTTTTTCCTCAACCTGGTATTGATGCTCTATCTGATGTTTTTCCTGCTCCGGGATGGCAGTGCGCTGGTGGACAAACTCACCCACGCACTGCCCTTCGGGGACGAGCGGGAGAGGCTGATGTTCAGCAAATTTGCCGAAGTGACCCGGGCCACCATCAAGGGCAACCTGGTGGTGGCGATGGTTCAAGGGGCCCTGGGGGGTATCATCTTCTGGCTGCTGGGGATACCCGGCCCCATTCTCTGGGGCGTTGTAATGGCGGTACTCTCCCTGATACCCGCTGTCGGTGCGGGCTTGATCTGGTTGCCCGCGGCCATTTTTCTGTTTGCCACCGGTGATACGGTTGAGGCCATTATTCTGGTCCTCTATGGTGTTCTTGTCATCGGTCTCGCCGATAATGTGCTGCGGCCCATACTCGTCGGGCGGGATACCAAGCTGCCCGATTGGCTGGTCCTCTTGTCCACCCTGGGCGGCCTCGTCCTGTTCGGTATCAACGGCTTTGTTATCGGCCCGGTGATCGCTGCCCTGTTCGTGGTGGTGTGGCAGATTTTCAGCCGTGATTTCAACCACGCCACCCGTATCATTGCCGAACCCGAGTCTTTTGCCACGCCAGAGGACGGGGCAGGCGAGGCAACGGAAAAATCCGACTGAAAAATCCTCACACAGTAGCTGTGTTTGCCCCCGATTCAGCGCTACACTTGGCGCCCATTTACCTGTGCTTGTGCGGAAATTATGCGTCCCGTGTCGCTGACTGTGCTGGTGCTGTTCATCCTCCTGTCCCGGATATCCCCATCCTGGGCCGAGCCCCTGTCGATACCCATCACCCTTGATTTACAGATAGTCGAGCAGGCACTCAATGACCAGCTGTATCTGGGCGATCAGGGGCAGGCCGTTATCTACAGCGACACTCACGGCTGCAATGTTCTGACATTGTCCGATCCCCGTGTCTCCGTCGATGACGAAGGCCGTATCCGGTTGCGGACTGCCGTCCAGGCACAAGGGGGAAGTTTTCTCGGCGGCAAGTGCCGGGTGCCCTTTCAGTGGAGCGGCCATATCGAGTCTGTTGAAGAGGTCTATGTCCCTCACCCCGGCAATACCGTCGCGTTTCGCATCGTCGACTCCCATATCCTTGGCAGCGATGACCAAAAGCGCGTATCCGGCATTGTCTGGGATTGGGTAAAACGCTATGTGCATCCGAGGCTGGAAACCGTCAAGGTGGACCTGGAACCCGCCGTGGCGGGCCTGCGCGAGTTGATGGCAACGGCGCTTCCGGACAGCGGCTCGGACCGCCAAGCGCTGATCGATTCCATCCATCTTGCCGACGCCCGGGTGAGCGACCAGGGGCTGTCCGTCGTACTCGGCCTGAATGCGCCACCGCCGCAGGAGAACTGGCTGCCCGACGATGCGCCGTTCAGCGACGCAGAACTCAGCCAGTGGGATGCCAGTTGGCAGGCCTGGGATGCCTTTGCCACCTGGCTGATCAAAACCCTGGCCCTCGGCGCCAACCGGGAACTTGCCGATGCCCTCGCCGACATTTTGCTGGACACCCGCTATGAACTGCGCGACGCGCTGGCAAATGAAGCCCGTGACCGCGATCAGGTGCGCGGGTTATTTCTGAGTACCTGGAGCCGGCTGGCGCCACTACTCAAAACCGGACAATTGCAAATACCTGGCAGCGACGCGCTCAAGCTGGCCGGTTTCGTCAGTGCCACCGATGCCCTCCAGACCCTGGATGCCGCCGCCCCGCAACTGGGCCTGCGTATCGATCAGGCGACCTTCCGCAGCCTGGCCCGGTTGCTGCTGCCGACGGTCAGCGACACTGAGCTGACCTACGGTACGGAAGTGGACCCCACTCTTCGGGCGCTGTTGGGTCTGGAGCCGCATTTTGAGGAGGGCGAAGAGGCTGTGCTCCCTTTTGTCTGGCCGATACGCCGGGCGGAAGCGGCCGTTGCCGACCCCGTCCTGGTCAGGAAGCTGACCGGGTGGATTCCCAAACCCGGTGAATTGGACCAATATCTGGCATCACTGGAGCAGTTGCTGGACGCAGTTGCCGCAGCGGAGCGGGAAAAGGGAAAAGTGCCGGTCGCCTACCTGGACGTGTACGACAACCTGCTCCCCGCGACAGCCTGGCAGGAATCCTGCTGGCGCCAGTTCATCAGCAAACAGGGGCGAATCCAGCCTATCCAGTCCAGCGCCGGTTCCGTCGGCCTCATGCAGATCAACAAGCACGTCTGGCGCGGCGTCTATGATGTCAGCGCCCTCGAAAGCAACATCGCCTACAACGCCCGGGCCGGCAGTGAAATCCTCGTCCATTACCTCGTCGATTACGCCATAAAGAACAACGAGCAGGACATCACCGGCAATAAGCACGACCTGGCCCGGGCCACCTACGCGATCTACAACGGCGGCCCCCGCCATATGAGTCGCTACCGCAAGGAGAGCACCAGCCCATCGCTGCGGAAAATCGATGCAGCCTTCTGGAAAAAATACCGGACGATTCAGGATATGGGCTCCATTGCTGTGAAAAGCTGCTACAGGCAATGATGGGTGCGCGGCGACCTTTACCGGCAAGGCCTGGGGCGCTAACCTGAAAAGACCGTTTTAAAAGGCGCCTCACACCATGAATCTGGACCTTGACCTGGAGCTGATCTGGCGGAACCTGTATCAGATCGGCATTACCTTTCTGCTCGCCCTGCCCATCGCCATCAATCGCGAACACCGCTCCGAGGGCGCGGGGTTGCGAACCTTCCCGCTCGTCGCCATCGCCTCCTGCGCTTTCATGCTGGTGGGGATGAGCGTCTATGAAGGTTCCGACGCGGAAGCCCGGGTGATGTATGGCATCATTACCGGCATGGGTTTCATCGGCGGCGGGTCGATCATTAAACAGGGCAACCGCACCGGCGGGACCGCCACCGCCGCGGGTATCTGGTTAACTGGTGCCATCGGTATCGCCGTCGCCTACAACCGTTACGAAATCGCCATGGTGCTGTCGCTGATCGGCTTCCTGATCTTCCAGTTTTCAGACTACCTGAAAAAACAGAATCATTAATCGCCGTGTCCGTTTGGAGCAGGGCCATTTCTTCCCCGCTCACCGACCTTAAAACCCAGTTCAGTCGCACCCATAAAAAACGCCGGCGAACCGGCGTTTTTCACATTTTCAGGTTACGATAACCGATAGTCCTCAATCACGGCCCAGGGCAGGCCGTATTTGTTGAGGTCATCCATAAAGGGATCCGGGTCCATCTGCTCCATATTCCAGACACCGGGCCTTTTCCACTTGCCCTCCAGCATCATTTTGGCACCGATCATGGCGGGCACACCGGTGGTGTAGGAGATGGCCTGGGACGCCACTTCCCTGTAGCAATCCTGGTGGTCCTTGATCTGATAGACATAGACGGTTTTTTCCCTGCCGTCCTTGATGCCGGTGACCACACAGCCGATACAGGTCTTGCCGACGGTGCGCGGACCAAGGCTCGCCGGATCCGGGAGCAGGGCGCGCAAAAACTGGATCGGGACGATTTTCTGACCCTGGAATTCCACCGGCTCGATGCCGGTCATCCCGACATTGCCCAGCACCTCCAGATGCTTGAGATAATTATCCCCAAAGCTCATCCAGAACTGGGCGCGCTTCAGGGTCGGAAAGTTGACCACCAGGGATTCCAGTTCCTCGTGGTACATGCGGTAAATGTTGTAGGTACCCACACCCTCCGGACAGGTGAACGACATTTTCATGGACATCGGCGGGGTGGTCACGAACTCGTCATTCTCCCAATGGCGGCATTCGGCAGTCACTTCCCGGATATTGATTTCCGGGTTGAAATTGGTGGCAAACGGGTAGCCGTGGTTACCGCCATTAACGTCAATGATGTCGAGGGTATGGATCTCATCGAAATAATGTTTGGCAATCCAGGCGGTGAAGACATTGGTTGCGCCGGGATCAAAGCCGGAGCCAAGCAGCGCCATCAAGCCGGCTTTTTCAAATTTTTCCCGGTAGGCCCACTGCCACTTGTACTCGAATTTGGCGGTTTCCAGCGGCTCATAGTTGGCGGTATCCAGGTAGTCGACACCCGCCTCAAGGCAGGCATCCATGATGCTGAGGTCCTGGTAGGGCAGGGCAACATTGATCACCAGGGCAGGCTTCTCGGCCCTGAGCAGCGCCGCAAGCTCCGTTACGTTATCGGCATCTATCCGGGCGGTGCGGATGGTTCGGCCCTGCATTTTTTCAATGTCAGCGGCAATGGCTTTGCATTTGTCCTCGGTGCGACTGGCGAGCAGGATGTCGCTGAATACCGCCGGCAACTGGGCACATTTGTGAGCCACCACGCCACCGACGCCGCCGGCACCAATAATCACGACTTTTGACATTGCTTATCCCCGTCTGGTGTTAACGCTCGAAATAAGTATAACCACGCAGGCTTTCCGAAAAGGCGCCCAGCATCTGCTGGCGCTCGGCCACGGAAATGCGGCCCTCGCGCACCGCCATTTCGGCGGTATTGCGGAACTGCTTGAACAGGTTCTCGGGCTGATATTCCACGTAGCTGAGCACATCGGCGATGGTATCGCCGTGCAACTCATGGACAAAATCAAAACTGCCATCGCCATTGATTCGCACGCTGGCGACATTGGTATCGCCAAACAGGTTGTGCAGATCGCCCAGGGTCTCCTGATAGGCACCGACCAGAAACACCGCCAGGTAATACTCCTGATCACTCCCCAGTGGGTGGAGCTGAACGGTCTTCTTTTCCCCTTCGGGGTGGGCGAAACGGTCGATCTTGCCGTCACAGTCACAGGTCAGATCGGCAATGATGGCGTCCCGGGTCGGCCGCTCCTGAAGCCGGTGAATCGGCATCACCGGGAACGTCTGACCGATGGCCCAGAAATCCGGCAGCGACTGGAAAACACTGAAATTACCGTAGTAAATGTCCGCCAAATGTTCGGTGAGATTCTCCAGCATCACCGGTACACGGTCGAGCTCCGGCAACAGCCGGGCAATTTGTTGCAGTACCGCGAGGTAGTAATTCTCACCGATGGATCGCATGCGCAGCTTGATTTCCCCTCGCTTGAACTGCATGCGCAGGGATTCCAGGTAGTAGATGGCGTCGTTGTAGCATTCCTGGACATTTTTCGCCGTGATGTTATCAAGCAATGACGCCAGATTGCGCACCTCATCCGGTGTGTCTTCGGCAAGGCCCTCGGGCAGCGGGCCCGGCTCAAAATGGCTGACGGTAAGGATGTTGAACAACAGCACCGACGTGTAGGCGACGGTGGCACGGCCCGACTCACTGATGATAGTGGGGTGAGGTATCGCTTCGGGATCCAGGGATTCCTGGATAGCATCCACGACGTCGACACAGTATTCCTGCAGCGAGTAATTGCGGCTCTGCTGGCTGCCGCCCCGGGAACCATCGTAATCCACCGCCAGGCCGCCACCGATATCCAGATAGCCAAGGGGCGCCCCTTCCTCGACCAGATCGATGTAATAACGGCAGGCTTCGCGAATACCGGCGCGAATGTTCTGGATGTTGGGAATCTGGGAGCCCAGGTGAAAGTGAATGAGCCGCAGGCAGTGCAGCATGTCGGCGCCCTTGAGCAGGTCAACCGCCTCGATAAGCTGCTGGGTGTTAAGGCCGAAAAGGCTTCGGTCACCACTATCCTCGCTCCAGTGACCGTCTACCTTGGTGCCCAGTTTCAGGCGCACTCCGATGTAGGGCTCGACCTTGAGGATGCGGCTGCGCTCAATGATGAGCGACATCTCTTCCGGTGTTTCAACCACGAAAAAACAGTTCCGACCCAGTTGCCGGGCGCGCAGCCCCAGATCGATAAATTCCTCATCCTTGTAGCCATTGCAGACAATAAGGCTCTCCGGATCCTTGAGCATTGCGATCGCCACCAGCAACTCGGCCTTGCTGCCCGCCTCGAGCCCGTGATGGTAGCGCTCGCCAAAGCGGGCGATCTCTTCGATGATGTGGCTCTGCTGGTTGACCTTGATGGGAAAAACACCGCGGTAGACCCCGGTATAGCCGGTGGCCTCGATGGCGCCGGCAAAGGCTTCGTTGATCTGGGTAATGGCCGCGTCCAGGTGGTTCTCGAGACGCAGTAATACCGGCATGGCGAGGTCCCGCTGACGCAGCCCCTCGACGATATCGAGCAGCGATACCCGTTGCCGGGCCTGCCCCCCGTTCACCATGACTGCCACTTCACCGTTGCCGGTGACATCGAACAGACCGGCGCCCCATTCACGGATACCGTAGTGTTCTGCCGCGTCATCGACTGTCCAGTCCAAGGTGTTGTCAGTCAACTGGGAAACCCTCCATATCGGGTGATATTCGAACCGCCCAATGGTCTGCACCCCGACCTTATCGGAACAGGTTGGGGCAGGCCGGCGAAATGGGCGCTATTGTCTAACGATAGTTGATTAGATGGAAGAAATTGTGACCGTTCCGCCGGACTTTTTCACGGTCCGGCGGGTAACCGTACTGCAGTAAACTGCTCTCAGCCCATGTCGTCGTAGGGGTTGGGATCGGTCAGCGGGATAGGGCAGCCGAAACCGGGCACGGTGATCTCGCGGTCGGTAATCGCCACCTGCTCGTCGGCAATCATGCCCTCACCAAACCGATAGATGACCCGCAATTCGCCGCGGTCCGCGTCCTGCTCGTAGCCCCTGGCCCGTTCCCGAGTGGCCTCACGACGCTTCAGGTAATCCGACCACTGGTGGCTGTAGCGGCGGGCGAGCATCGACTCGCTGCGTCGGGGAGACAGGAGCACGCCGGTGGCATTGTTGCCGCCAAAACCTTTGGCGTTGATAAATGTTCCGTCGAGGGCTTCGGCACCCAGGTCGAGATCGGCAAGCGGGATGTTGAGGTGGTCGCGATAAACATCCTCGGCGATCGCCCGACCGGTTTTGATACCGGGCACAACCCCATGTCGCATGGCACCGATGGCGGCGACAATCTGGTCGCCGCTGGCGGTGGCCATGGAGTGCCCCAGATACGCCTTGACCGCGCAAACCGGCCAGTTGTCGACAGCAAAGGCACTGGCCACGCGGTCGAATATCTGTGATTCCGTGACCCGGTTCTGGGGTGTGCTGGAGCCGTGGGCCATGATCAGGCTACGGCGACGCAGGGACTCTTCACCCAGAATCGACCGCATCAGGCCGGCGGCCTTGGCGAAGGTGATGTAATTGCCGGGCCCCGGGCTCGAGATCGACTTTTTGACCCCGTCGGCGTCGATGAAGACGCCGGGTACAGCACCGTGAATATCGGCACCCAGTTCCACCGCAAGGGCGTCATCCATGAGAATCAGGTACTGGCTGGACTCCCCGATGACAAAGCCCGCATTTTCGCAAAACGGGCGGCTGTGCAGTCGCGGGTCAACGTAATCCACGCCGTCGAGCTTGGCCATGCCCTCGGCTGTGGCCAGGGCGCTCATATTCATGAACCCCTCAATACACTCCACCGTGATCGGTGCTTCACTGCCACCGACGATCGCCACACGCCGCTTGCCGGCAGTGATATCCCGGGTGGCCGCCTGCAGATTGTAGAGAAAACTGGCGCAGGCCCCGGCAATGGCCTCGGTATGACCGACGGACCCGAGGACATAGGCGTTGATAAAATCCGCCGGCATACTGTTCAGTGCCATGGGCAGCTGCTTGGAAGTGGGACGACTGCCGGCCCAACGGGACTTGAGTACGCCCCCCCAGCCCAGGTCGTCGAGTTGGCCCAGACAGCTCGATGCGTACATCCCGATCTCATCGGGCCGTACCCTGGAACACACCACAGACCAATCAAGACCCAGCGCATTCAATGCGTCGGAAGCGCCTACCACAGCCATCTGCAGGCCCCGGGGCTGCGAGCGGGAGTTGTATCCGGCGCCGGGATCAAAGCCGCTGGGCAACTGGCCCGCGGCCTTGACCGGGAAATCCTTGCTGTCCGGGACCAGCAGCTGCTGTTCACCGCTGATAACCACTTCGACGGTACCGGCACCCAGGTCGCTGACACGCCAATGGAGTGGCAGCTGTTCAGGCAGGTGACGACGACGGGCCTGAAAGCGAATTTCAGTGTTGTCGCCGGCGGACACCGACATCAGCGTATTCCAGGGCGCCTGGTCGGGATTGAACACATGGTCCTCAATGCGGCGAATCAGGGTACCGGAAACGACCGCCTCCTGGATGGCATCGGCCTCACCGCTGGCACCAAGACCCATCAACGAGGCTATTCCGGCCACCGTGCGACGGCGCTCCTGTTCCGGGAGGCTTTCCAGCACCATACGGCGGTAGGATTGATCAAAAGAGCTTCGGCCGGCGGCATTGACGCCACCGTAACTGACCACGACCGGTAATGCTGTCATTCTGCTGTCCTGGAAAAATGTTAACGACAGCACCAGTTTAGGCAGTAATACCGGGTTGCTTAATGGCTTATTCGGCCATATATTCTAACTATTCAGCCACGCCAGCCGGATGAACCCATGCCTGTCCCCATTCGCCGTTTCGGCATACTGCTCTGCGACAATGTCCTGGCGACCAGTGCGACACTCCCCATTGAGATGATGAAAACCGCCACCGCTACGGCCCGCGGACTGGGCATTGAAGCCCCGCGAGTGGAAATTCATACAGTCAGCACAGGAGGATTGCCGGTGGCGTCCGCCTCGGACTTCAATCTCAGCACCACGACAGCACTGGAGACCGCACCCCAGTTCGATCTTGTTCACGTGCCGGGCCAATGGCGCAATCCTCGCCGGGCCATCAGGCAGCACCCCGAGCACAGCCAGTGGCTCAGGGATCAACACCAGGGAGGCGGCGCCATCACCAGCGTCGGCACCGGCGTCTGCTTCGTCGCCGAAGCGGGGCTCCTGAACGGTAAACCGGCCACCACCCACTGGCATTACTTCGACCAGTTTCAGAAGGATTACCCCCGGGTCCAGCTCAAGCGACAGTACTTTATAACCCAGGCCGGCAATCTGTACTGTGCCGCCAGCGTCAATACCCTGGCGGAGTTGCTGGTACACATTATCTTTCTCTGGTTTGGCCGCAATGTGGCCAACAATGTCGAACGCAATTTTTTCCACGAAATTCGCGGCACCTTCGAACCACGCCGTTTTATGGCCGAAGAAGTGGAGTACTACAGTGACGAGGATATCCTGCAGGCGGCCATCTGGTTACAGGACAACTACGCCCGAAAGGTCTCAATGCCCCAGCTGGCGCGGCAATTCGGGATGAGTACCCGCAGCTTCAATCGACGATTCAGGAATGCCCTGGGTCGAACACCCGTCGATTATCTGCAACACCTTCGACTGACCAGCGCCCGGGAACTGTTGCAGCAAACGAATCTCAGCCAGCAGGAAATCGGCGCTTTGTGCGGTTACCAGGATGTCAGTTATTTCACCCGCCTTTTTCATCGCCATTTTCAGATCACACCGGGAAAATACCGGGAAACCGTGCGGGCAAAACTGTTTTCCTAGGGCTGACCGATCCTTCCTGAGGGAAACGTGCCTGGCACGCCGGGGCCCACTAGGCTTTGACCGCATGGGCGGTGACCACCCCCCAGATAGCGTTCATAACGACAACGACGAGGGGAGTCAGAAGCCCAAGCTCAATGCCGCCGAGCCCCTGATGGGTCTGGAACGGAAAAAAATAAAAAAGCTGGGCAGCGGTGGGGAAGAGGCTTAGCGTCAAGCCTTTTCGCCAAGGCCGGCTATCCTGCCAGGCGATCAGAAACAGAAACCCCCAAAGACCACCCCAGACAATGCGCGGGTAAAGCCAGTGCGGACTCAGGCCGGGCGCGATAGCCACACCAAGCGCCTGGCTGACCCCATAGCGACCGGAAAGCCACAGGACAAGGCTGTTAACCAGTGCGCCAAAGCAGCCGGCGGCGAAGACAATAAGCATTTTACGTAACATCACTTCCTCATCATCAGGCCCGATTCGGGCGCAGGTTTCAGCGGGCCTCAACGGACCCCGGGGGACCAGAACATTAGCGGAAACGGCGTCCTAGACATTATGTAGTGACCTACCCGTCCTCAAAGATCGTGGATTAAGCTGAGGACGGAGATCCATGCTCAGAGCCATAATTGAGGAGGGTAGGTCATGAGCCAGTTTAGCAAGTTCGTAGGATTGGATGCACACAAGGAGACCCTTGCGGTCGCGATCGCCGATCACGACGGTAGCAAACCGCGGTTCTATGGGGAGATACCCAATACGCCAGATGCCGTTAAGAAATTGCTTGCACTCGTCAGTCCCCACGGGGAAGCGGTGTCCTTCTGTTACGAAGCAGGACCTTGTGGTTACGGCCTTTATCGGCAAATCACATCAGCCGGCCATGTCTGTGATGTGGTCGCCCCCTCGTTGATACCGACCAAGCCCGGTGATCGGGTCAAGACGGACCGGCGGGATGCCGAGAATTTGGCCCGGTTGCATCGAGCGGGCGAATTGACGGGCGTTTGGGTGCCCGATGATGAGCAGGAGGCGATGCGTGACCTCACCCGGGCCCGGGAAGATATCAAACATCTGGAGAGACAGGCCAAGCAGCGCTTGAACGCTTTTTTGTTACGACATGGTTTTGGCTACGATGGCACGACGTCAAAATGGACCCGGGCTCACTGGCGCTGGATGGAGCGCATCAAGCTTCCTCACCGGGTGCAACAGCTGGTCTTTCAGGCGTATATCGACAGCGTCAGGCAGCAACAGCAGCGAGTCGCTGATCTGGAGCAAGCGATGGAGAAAGCCCTCGCGGGGTGGAAACTGGCGCCTGTTGTGGAAGGTTTGATGGCCCTGCGCGGTTGCCGGTTAGTCAGTGCGATGACGGTGGTGGCGGAGCTGGGTGATCTCACACGCTTTGACGATCCGCGTCAGTTGATGAAGTACCTGGGGCTGGTGCCAAGTGAGCACTCCAGTGGCGCCAAGGTGCAGCGAGGCGGCATCACCAAGACGGGAAATGGTCATGTACGCCGGGTGCTGGTGGAGTCGGCCTGGACGTACCGCTTCCCGGCGCGCAAGACAGCGCTTCTACAACGCCGCGCCGAGCGCACGTTACCGGCGGTTCAGGCTATCGCGTGGCGTGCCCAAAAGCGCTTGTGCGGGCGATACCAGGCGCTCAGTGCGCGCGGCCTGCAGAAGAACAAGGTGTGTGTGGCGGTGGCGCGGGAACTGAGTGGGTTCATGTGGGCTATCGCGCGCGAATTGATGGGTTCTGAGTCCGTCAGGATGAACGCCGGCCACTGAAGCGTTGTTACATCAGGAAAACAGGCAGTGAGCCTTTGGAACAGGTCAGGGGGCACCGATTGGAGAACCCTCGCGCCCACTACGAGGCATCCGGTTAACTGGCATGACCCTCGGTACTAGAGAGAGGCAGCTCCACGACGAAGATTTGTCAGGCGGTACTGACCCGCGAATATCAGATTGATCAACCGTCGTTGAATGCCACCTTGATCTGTTCCAGGGGCTTACTGAAGAAAGGCGAGAAAAATGAAAGACACCCCATGAAAGTTCGGGGAATCCGATTGACAGGTCACAACATATCAGTAGGCCATGCGGAAAATCAGGTAACCGATCTCTTCGCCACAGCGCCCACTAAGGAGCAAGACGGGTGATCTCCCACCCCCCGCTTTCCGTGCGCTGATACTGGAACCGATCGTGCAGCCGGTGTTCTCCCCCCTGCCAGAATTCAATCTCGTCCGGTTCAACCCGAAAACCTCCCCAGAAATCCGGCATGGGTATGTCACCCTGACGGAACTTGTCGCGCATCTGCGCGAATTGCGCTTCGAGGGCCTGCCGGGAATTGATACGGCTGCTTTGCCGTGAACTCCAGGCGGCCAGCTGGCTGTCACGGGGTCGCGACAGAAAATATTTGAGCGTTTCCGCCACCGAGACCCGCGAAGCCGTGCCGCCAACAATCACCTGTCGATCCATCGCTGTCCAGGGAAAAAGCAGGCTGACGCGAGGATTAACCGCAATATCTCTGGCCTTCCGACTACCTAAGTTGGTATAAAAGACAAAACCCCGGTGATCCAGGTGCTTTAGGAGCACCATTCTCTGCCAGGGACGGTTTTCGCTGTCTACCGTCGTCAGGCACATGGCCGTAGGATCCACCATGGTCGTCGCAAGGGCTTGGTTGAGCCAAAGGGAAAATTGCTCGATGGGATCGTCGTTCAGCGATTCACGATGCAGTCGACCAAAGCGATATTCCCGACGCTGCTCTTCAAGGCCCATAAAGAAAACTCACTTATCATCCAATGGTCGACAAATAATAACGATTTTTGATGTCGCTGACTGACCGGATTATCGGCGTTTTTCGCCAACGAGAGGGAATCATGCTCCAAAACGGCTCAACAACTCTGCTCACGAGGCTGTCTGCCACCTTGGCATTGTTGTCGGTTAGTGGCAACACACTCAGCCATGAGGATTACATCACCGAGATTGATCTGCTCGACGATATCCCGGTGGTAAGCGCGGTGTCCGGCTTTGAACAGGCGCTGGATCAGGCACCCGCCAGCGTAACCATCATTGATCGCGACCTGATCGAAATGTCGGGCGCGCAAACGTTTGTTGATATTTTTCGTCTCGTTCCGGGCTTTCAGGCCTACTATGTCTCCGCCAACCGCTACGGCATCGGCTACCACGATATCGGCAAGGAATCCCCCAACCAGGTGGAAGTCATGGTTGATGGCCGGTTTGTCTATGACGCGCTGTTTTCGTCGGTCAACTGGGGCACATTGGGCGTCGAAATTAGCGACATCGATTACATCGAAATCGTTCGCGGTTCCAACGCCGCCGCCCAGGGGTCAAACGCCTTTCGCAACTCCATCAATATTGTTACCCGCAAACCGGTGCAGGATACCGGCACGGAAATACGCGCCACTATCGGTGACCTGAACACCCGCAATGGCTCAATCCGCTTTAGCAACAGGTTAGGCGCCCTTGATTACCGGCTCACCCTCGGCTATCAGAAAAATGACGGATTTCCAGCCGTACCCGAAGGTCCCCTTGACGACGGCAGGGAAATGACACACACCAATATGCGCGGCACCTATACACCCACGCTTATCGACACCTTCGATATCGCCTTCGGCTTTGCCAAGGACCGGGTCGGCTGGGGTGACGCCGACCATCCTGATGAATTCAGCCTCGCCAGGTCCTACAGCCACTTTGAGTCCATCAAGTGGGTGCGCAGCACAGACAACCGCAACGAGTTCAGCGTTCATTTCTACCACAACAAGTTTCGTACGGTTAACGATGCCGATATCGGCACCTTCGCCGATTGGCTGGATCTCGACCCGGGCGATGCCGATTTCATCACCCAGCTGGCCGCCACCTCACCGAATGCCGCCATTACACTGGCCCGGGATACATTTCCGGATGAGACCCTGCGACTCTCTGACGACTCCATACTGACGCTTCTCGACAACCTCGACACCGGTCTCGAAGGGGGTCTTGGACGACTGGCCTCGGAA
Source organism: Porticoccaceae bacterium (assembly GCA_002702725.1). GTDB lineage: Bacteria > Pseudomonadota > Gammaproteobacteria > Pseudomonadales > Porticoccaceae > NAT127. The sequence continues at coordinate 20,748 of PABE01000009.1, read as the reverse complement.
CGTTTTGACCTGCAGTTCCAGCACCGCTTCCGGGTCAGTGACCGTCTGCGGGGCGCCTGGGGCGCCGGGGCCCGGGATGAAAAAATCTCGCGTTTTCGGGAGCAAACCTTTGACATCCAGGTTGACGAGCAGTATTTCCGACTGTTCGGCCACGCCGAGTGGTGGGCCACACATCAGATGGTTTTCAACACCGGGGCAATGGTGGAGGACACCTTTGTCGGCACACTGATTTCGCCGCGAGTCGCGGTCAATTATTTACTCAACGATAATCACATGGTGCGACTCGCCTATACGGAAGGCCACCGTGCACCCTCTCTCCTCGAGGCCAACGAGCGCAATATCGGCAAAGTCGCCGGCATTGCCTACGATCTGTTCCGGGTCGGCGACCCCGACCTGAAGGAGGAGCGAGTCGATACCGCCGAATTCGGCTACCTGCTCAAGCTCCCCAGGTACCGCTTCACTATGGACGTGCGCGTGTTCCATGAACTTGTCAGGGACATTATCGACGAACAGGTCATACCGGTCCCCGAGGGCATACAAACCCTGGACGACAATCTGAAGATCATCACCAATGGCGGGTTCTGGCAAATCAATGGCGCGGAGATCCAGCTCACCTATAACGTCTCCCCCGAGACCCTTGTCCGCTTCCACTATATGAACGTCGATCTCGATCGACACACCCTCTACCGGCTGGACACCCCCAGGGGCATGACCAGGGCCTACATCAAGAAAAAACAGGATCGCATGGCAAAACACAGCGGCGGATTGTTGATCAATCACCGGTTCAATGAGCAGTGGTCCGCCTCCCTCATCAGTTACTATCAATCGGATGTAACCTGGGAAGACGGCAACAGCATCGACGGCTTTCTGCGCACCGATGCCCAGCTTGCCTATGACTTCACCGTTGGCCAACATACCGGCCGGATACGCCTTATCGGCCAAAACCTCGGTGGCGACTACGAAGAATTTATCGACAACAACAGGTTTCAGACCCGGGTATTTGTCAGCGCAGAACTGGATCTGCCATAACCCCAGACCAACGGAATGACACAGACAACATGGACACACCACAATACAGAACAGCAAGCGTGATAAAGCGACATTCCCGTATTCCAGGAGGTCTCTCTTGGTACGGCTGATCAAGCATCTCGCCTGCTGCCTCGGATTATCCCTGACGGCCCTTGCGGGATCCCCCGCAAGGGGCCAGGAAGCAGTGGTGATTCTGTCCGGCGACAATCATTACTATCACCAGGCGGCACGCACAATGATTAGCCGGGTGAAAGCAACGGCGCCGGAATTCGGGGCCGATGTCCGTTATCTGTCGAGCCTGGAAACCGTGCCCATTCAGTCAGACCAATTGGTCATCACGATTGGCACCGGGGCCACTGAACGGGTCCTGAAACAATTCCCCCATCAGCAACAGCTCGGTCTTTTTGTCACGGAGTCCGCCTGGCGAAATGCCCTGGAACGGTACGGAGGCACAACCTCTCGCAAAGCCGTCATCTACGTCAACCAGCCGCTCAGGCACTACGTCACCCTCGCCCGGATGCTCAAGCCCGATGGCAAAATCATCGGCTCGGCGTTTGGCTCCGCATCCCGACAATACGAGGCTTCATTGCGGGGTATCGCGGCCCAAGAGGGCTTTTCGCTGGCTTCAACGACGCTCGGTGAAACGGATAACCCGGTGACCTCACTTACACCGGTTATGGCACAAGCAGACGTCTTCATTGCCATTCCGGACCAGGCAACCTTTAACCGCAATATCGCCCGCTGGGCGCTGTATCTTGCCTATCAGCAAAAAATCCCGCTGATCGGCTTCTCCCAGTCCTATACCAGGGCGGGGGCGCTGGCGTCGATCTACTCATCTCCCGATGACATAGGGGATCAGGCCGGGGACTGGCTGATTCGATTTTATTCCGCGGAGGGCCCAGGAACACAGCTCTGGTCGGCCTCCCATCCGCGGAACTTTACCCTGAATATCAACGCGTCAGTGGCCATGGCACTGGGCTACCGCAATCTGTCGGAGGCCGACCTTTACCGGACATTGCGCCAACGAGTCGATTCCGGAGCAATGAGCGATGACGCCGGTGTTCACTAGCATCCGCGCCAAGTTATTTCTGCTCAGCACCATTCCGCTGCTGATTGCCACCGTTTTGATTACCTGGCACACAGTCGACACTCGGCGAACGGAAATTGAAACTGACCTGGTCATGACAGCGCAATTGACGGTCGACAACATCGCTCGAATAGCGGATTTTGCCCTGTTCTCGGGGCGTGTCGACCTTTTGCGGCCCCTCGCCACCACGACGGAAAAAATCCCCTCCATCGCCTCAGTGGTCTTTCTCGATCAGAACCGCGACGTCCTCTATTCCTCCCACACGAGCCCACAGCCAACCGCTGAGAATTACCGCGACGGCAAGTACGACGCTTTGCCCGACTATCTCCTGGTGGTAGAGCGCCCCGTATACCTGAGCGAAACCGACGTTACCGATTACGAGGACGCAGCGGGTTCGGGTTACACCACCCGGCAACTCCTTGGCTGGGTCGCAATCACCGTCGACAAAACTGCCATGGAGGAAAAATCCAGCAACATCCTTTTCACCCATCTACTGATCAGCTCGATCATTCTTTTCGGCGCCGTCGGCGTCACCTATTTGCTCAGTAACAGTGTGGTACACCCCATTCGCGCGATGACCTCCGCGGTGGGAGAGCTTGAGAAGGGCAACCTCTACACCCGCATTGCCCCGTCCAACACCCGGGAGCTGGCCATTCTCGCCCACGGGATCAATCACCTGGCTCAAACGGTCGCCGAAAGCCGGCAGAATCTGCAACGCAAGGTGTTCAATGCCACTCACCAGCTACAGAGCACCCTGGAAGATCTGCGCCGGAATAACCAGGCCCTGGACAACGCCCGCAGGGATGCTGAAGCCGCCAACCAGGCGAAAAGCGATTTTCTCGCGCAAATGAGCCACGAGCTGCGAACCCCCATCAGCGCCATCCAGGGGTTCGTGAAACTACTGGAGGAATCCAACCTCAATAACGCCGAAAAACGCTATTGCAGTATCATCCAGCAGGCATCGTTGCAGTTGCTGCAACTGATTGATGACATTCTCGACATCACACGCATGCAGTCGAGCGGTATCACCCTTGACGTCGCCCCGTTTAACCTCCGCGACTGTATCGAAAATCCGATCTCCCTGATGGCGCCGACCGCCCATCAAAAGAAACTCGAACTGATCCTCGATATAGCACCCGATATCCCGGCGTTTCTGCTCGGCGACAGTCTGCGTATTCGTCAGATCGTCTATAACCTGGTCTCCAACGCCATTAAGTTCACCGCCACGGGTCAGGTGGTCGTCAGGCTCGGCGCCAAACCCGGCTCCCACCGGGGCGAAATTCGCCTGTCGGTGCACGTCATCGATACCGGTATCGGGATTCCCGAGAAACACCGCAGCCTTATCTTTGAGCCCTTCTCCCAGGCTGACAATTCCATTTCGAGACGCTACGGCGGCACGGGCCTTGGACTGACCATCGTCAAGAACCTGGTGCAATTAATGGCAGGCACCATTGACGTTGAAAGTCGTTCGGGAAAAGGGACCACATTCAGCGTCGAGCTACCGCTTGAAATCGATACTCAGAATGGAACTGAAAAACCGCAATCTCAGCCACTGGCACTGCTTTTCGATCCGGTGCCGGAATCCCGGCAGGCCCTGGAACATTTGCTGGTCGACTTCTTTGACAGCATCGAATCCTGTGAAAACATGGATGACCTCGAATTCACGGAGTTTGGCCTGAAGCACGATCTGGTTATCTATTCCGTACCTGTTAGCGAGAGCATCGCCAGTGCGACAGAAACACTCCGGTTTTTCGTCGACCACTTTAGATGCCCTATCCTCGTTGTTTCGGGCCTGAACAGCGTTCAGCAGCATCCACTCATTTCATCCGGCCCCGATACGGAAACCGTTATTTACCTTGACAAACCCGTCTCCTACCGGGATATCGCCAATCTTTTCCGCGCTAAGTCCCGCCTGCCGGAAGCGGGCAAAATCACAGCTAATACATTCTCCGCCGAAGTATTGATTGCTGAAGACAACGATTTCAATCGCCTTCTGCTGACCACATATCTGGAACGGCTTGGCTGCCAGCTGACCAGCGTGCTCAATGGTCAGGAGGCCATCCGAGCCGCTGACAAGCAGCGTTTTGACCTCATCTTCATGGATGTGCATATGCCGGAAGTCAATGGTATTTCGGCGGTAAAGGCAATTCGCCTGGGTCACGGCCCCAACCGGCAAACGCCGATCATCATGATGACCGCTGACATTCTCCAGCAGGAGGAGAATGCGCTGTTCGATGCTGGTGCCAGCGACCTTATCTTCAAGCCACTGGATGAAAGCCGGCTATCAAAAGCATTACAGGATTATGTTCACATTGATTTCCCGTCCGCCGGGAAAGCCGAAAAGTTTGCTGATTCCATTCCCAGCATTGACCGGACGGTATTTGTCGCCGAAGTTCGCAAGCTGACTGAACAAGCCAAATCAGCCATTGATCGCCGCGATGCCGCGGATCTCAGGGAGTACATCCACCAGCTGCTCGGTATCGCGGGTGTCTACAAAATGGCCTATCTCGAGCGCGCGGTCAGGGCCCTTCACGCCGCGACCAAAGCGCAGGACGAAGAAAAAACCTACGCGGCAATGACAACCCTGGAAGAAGAAGTGGGCAAGTTACAGGCATCGATCGATTCGTAGAAGATGACTGCCTGCAAAAAAACGCCCGGAAAAGCCGGGCGACCCTTTCTGAACAGGCCTTAGAGAACCCGCAAGCGGATAACGCCCTCGACGGCGGCGATACGCTCCAGTGTGTCCGGGCTCGGCGCGTCTTCGACATCGATGATGTTATAGGCCAGGTTGTCGCGGCTTTTGTTCACAAGGTCAATCACGTTATTGTTGCTTTCTGACAGGATTCCCAGAACGTTGCCCAACACCTTCGGCACATTTTCATTGCTGAAGGTGATCCGGTAACCACCACTGCGGGCCATGGCGGTGGCAGGGAAATTGACCGAGTTTTTGATGTTGCCGTTTTGCAAAAAATCCATGAGCTGATCGGCGGCCATCATGGCGCAGTTTTCCTCCGCCTCGGCGGTACTGGCGCCGATATGGGGCATGAGAAGGACATTCTTACGGCCCAGTAAGTCCGGGGTCGGAAAGTCCGCGGTATAGCCGGCAAGCTGGCCCGCATCCAGCGCAGCAACCAGGGCAGTGGGCTCAACAATTTCTTCCCGGGCAAAATTAAGCAGTTTGGCACCGGGCTTGAAAAACTTGACTGTGTCGGCATTGATGAGGTGCTTGGTCGCTTCAATGGCAGGCACATGAAGCGTCACGTAATCAGACTTGGCCAGCAGGCTTTGCAGGCTGTCCATTTTTTCGACCCGGCTTGACAGGCGCCAGGCCGCCTCGACAGACAGCGCCGGGTCGTAACCGGCCACATTCATGCCGAGTTCCAGAGCCATGTTGGCGACCATGGAACCGATCGCGCCCAGTCCGACGACGCCCAGGGTTTTGCCCAGTAGCTCGGAGCCCGCAAAACGTTTCTTTTCTTTCTCCAGCAACCGGGACATTTCCCCGGCGTCGGTCATATCGGTGAGGCTCTGCACGTAATTCATGCCGCCAAAAATATCCCGTGAGCTGAGCAGCAGCGCCGCTGCAATCAGCTCCTTGACCGCATTGGCATTGGCGCCCGGGGTGTTGAAAACCACCACGCCTTTGGCGCTGTAGTCGGCCACGGGAATATTGTTCACGCCGGCCCCTGCGCGGGCGACCGCCAATACGGAATTGGGAATTGCCTCGCCATGGAGTTTATGACTGCGCAGGATAAACGCATCGGGATCGGTCACATCCGGGCTAACCTGATATTGCTCAGGCGCAAAACGGTTCAGCCCCAAGGGTGAAATCTGGTTGTAGGTACGGACTTTAAACATTGGCATTCACTCTGTCAGTCAATCGGTAGTAGGGTGATCTTGCGACTCAGGCCGCCCTGATAGTCTGGTAAGCCCACTCAATCCAGGGCATCAGCGCTTTCAGGTCATCGGCTTCCACCGTCGCACCGCACCATATGCGTAGTCCCGCCGGTGCATCCCGGTAGGCGCCGATATCGAAGGCGACCCCCTCGGCATCGAGCAATTTGACAACCTTCTTCACCTGATCCGCGTCCAGGTCGAGTGTCAGACAAACACTGGTATTGGAGCGCTGCGCCTTATCGGCGGCGAGAAATGCAAGCCAGTCGCGGGTCGCGACAAATTCCTCAATTACCCCCAAATTGGCTTCGGATCGGGCAATACTCGCACCCACACCGCCAATGGATTCAACCCAGTTCAGGGCGTCCAGATAGTCGGCCACGCACAGCATGGACGGCGTATTGATCGTTTCGCCCCGGAAAATCCCCTCATTGAGCTTTCCGCCCTTGGTCATGCGAAAAATTTTCGGCAAAGGCCAGGGCGGCGTGTAGGACTCCAGTCGCTCCACGGCCCGGGGACTCAAAATCAGCATGCCGTGGGCACCTTCACCGCCGAGGACTTTCTGCCAGCTAAAGGTGACCACATCCAGTTTGTGCCAGGGCAATTCCATGGCGAAAACAGCCGAGGTGGCATCGCAAATGGTCAAGCCCTGGCGATCATCGGCGATCCAATCGCCATTGGGCACTTTGACACCGGAAGTGGTGCCGTTCCAGGTGAAAACAATGTCGGCATCCGCTTCGGCCAGGGACAGGTCCGGTAGCTGACCATAGTCGGCGGTGATAGTATCGACATCGTCGAGCTTCAACTGCTTCACCACGTCTGTTACCCAGCCCTGTCCGAAGGACTCCCAGGCAAACATCTGTACCTTGCGGGGCCCAAGCAGGGACCACAGGGCCATTTCGACGGCACCTGTATCCGACGCCGGGACCACACCGACCCGATAGCCTTCCGGCAATCCCAGTAGCTCGGCGGTTTGAGAGCAGGCCTTGCCGAGGAGCTCCTTACCCAAAGACGAACGGTGGGAGCGACCCAGCGACCGTATGTCCAGCGAGGACAGGTCATAACCGGGGCGCTTGCTGCAAGGTCCGGAGGAGAAATTGGGATTCGCCGGCTTGGAGGACGGTTTCATGGGATTCCTTTGGGGGGAGATTGGAAAAGGGGGCAATTTTACTGCCCACTGCCACGCAAATAAAGGGCCGGCGAACAAACGACAATGGTGCCGCAAAGAGGAATCGAACCTCCGACCTACTGATTACGAATCAGTTGCTCTACCGACTGAGCTATTGCGGCTTGACCGGCCGGAGGCCGGATTACTGGCGTTCCCTGCGGATTTTGTCGACGAGAAAATCGACCACTTTCAGCATGCCTTCATGACTACCTGCCTGACGGGTGCTGACCCGGTACTTCCCGTCGACAATCAATTCCGGCGTGCCCTGGGTACGGTATCCCCGCTGGCGGGATTCCGCCTGACGCACGGCACTGGTTACGCCGAACGAATTGAACGTCTTGTCGAAATCCTCACGGCTGACACCCTGTTCAACAAACAGTTTGGCGATCCCTTCCTCGGTGCGCAGCTCCTGGCGCTCGACATTCATCGCCTCGAAGGCCGCGGTATGCACAGCGTCGAGCACGCCCAGTGCGCGGGCGGTGTAATAGATGCGGGCGTGGCGGGCCATAATCCCCTGAGCATCCCACTGCGCGGGGTTGCGAATCAGCACCACATCATCCGGAAGTTGTTCTGCCCATTTCTCGAGCGTCGGCTCAAAATCAAAGCAGTGGCTGCAGCCGTACCAGAAAACCTCCGTGACTTCGATCTTGTCGCCAGTGGCGGTCGGCACCGGCTGAGGCAGGACTTCGTAATGGACACCCTCCTGGTAATCGACATTGACCGGAGCCGGCTTTACCTGTGCCGCCGAAGTCTCTGGCCCACTGGGAGCACCGGGGGCCGAACTATCACTCTGTTCGGCGTTGCAGCCAAGGGTGGTGACAAACAAACAGGCCAAAAGCCATTTTCCGATTTTTTGCATGTTGCCTCCTATGGGTCTCCTGGTGCCCGACAGGGACAGCCAGAGACGAAAAGGGCGGCCAATCGCCGCCCCTTGATCAGTTCAAACCGGCAATGAAATTCGCGACGGCGTCAATCTCTTGATCTGTGAGACGGGCGGCGGCTCCGCGCATGACCATTGTATCGCCATCGTTGGAACGGCCCGCGGGGTCGTCGGGGTCATGGGCCGCAGTGCGGAAGGCCCGTAACTGCTTGGCAATATACTGCGCGTACTGGCCACCGAGGGCCGGATAGCCGGCGGGAGCATTGCCGTTACCGCTGGGGGAATGGCAACCGATACAGGCAGGCACGCCGGTCTCCAGGTTACCCGCGCGGTAAATTTCTTCGCCCAGGGCCAGCTTCTCTTCCTTGGCACCGGACAGCTGCATGGTCTGGTCGGCATAGAAAGCGGCAATATCCTGGAGATCCTGATCAGTCAGAGGATCGAGAATACCCGTCATTTCAGGTACCGCCCGGTCGCCACTCTTGATGTCCTGCAATTGTTTGTAAAGGTACTTTTCGCCCTGACCGGCAAGCTTCGGAAAGTTGGGTGCCGGGCTGTTGCCGTCGGACGCATGACAGGCGACGCAGGCAGCCGTCTTGGCCTGGCCGGCGGTCGCATCGCCCGCCAGTGCCCACGGTGAGGCAATCAGAGTCAAAGCAAAGAAGATACCGCTAACAATTTTCATCATGGAAATCCCGTTTTTCAGGTACGCTGCCGGAGTCGTGTCTCGCCGGACCTTATTTAGCCGCGGCATTATATACCAATCATTCCTCAAGCTTAAACGCTATACTGCCCGCCATGAACGAGACCCTGAAATTTTCCCAAGCCTCCTTCCTGCAGAGCGCCCCCTCACTGCGCGAATGCCCGCCGGATAGCGGCGCGGAGGTTGCCTTCGCGGGACGCTCCAACGCCGGCAAGTCGAGCGCCATCAACACCCTTACCGGCCAGACGAAACTGGCGCGGACAAGCAAAACGCCCGGGCGCACGCAACTGATCAACTTTTTCACCCTTGGCGACGACCTGCGACTTGTGGACCTGCCAGGCTATGGCTTTGCCAAAGTGCCGATTGCCATGAAAGAGGAGTGGAATCGCAACCTTGCGGGGTATCTTCAGGACCGCTTGTCCCTGAGAGCCCTCGTCTTGCTCATGGACATCCGCCACCCGCTACAGGAATATGATCTGCAGATGATTCACTGGGCGATGGCCAGCCAGCTGCCGGTGCATATTCTACTGACCAAGGCAGATAAGCTAAAACGTGGCCCCGCTGGAAACACCTTGCTTAAGGTCAGGCGTCAACTGGCCGGTATGGGGGCTGGCCAGGTGACCGTGCAGACGTTCTCGTCCCTGAAGCGAACTGGTCTCGACACGCTTGAAGCATTTTTGCGGCACTCGCTGCTGGCAACGGCTGACAGTGACGCGTAAAAAAAAAGCCGGCGCTGAGGGCGCCGGCACTTCCAAGAACCGGGAATAACCAAGAGGGGAGAGGGTTCCCGGTTTTGCTCACAACGAAGAGAGAAACATTAACCGTATTCTGAGACTGGGCTTCACAGGAAAAGTTCACGGGGGTTGTGATTTTTTTTGCCTTTCCTCAAAATTTTTAAAAACCTAATAATAAACAACACGTTATAGACATATAAATTGGGGAGGTAAAGCTGAGAAGGGGCTTGCAACCCGCCGCAACAGGATGGCCCCCCACCGAGGCAAAAAAAAACCCTGGCCTAAGTTGAGGGGAGCGGCCAGGGTGTATTTGCTTTAACAAAGGGGAACAAGCTAACTGCAAGGTTGCGACTGGGAGAACAGCAATCACAACCTGCCAGAACTTAGACTGGCATGCGCAGAAAAGTTCACCCTTTCGTTAAAAATTTTTCCCGTTGCCCGGAAGAAAATGTTTTCAGTGGGCTTCGTCCCAATTGTTGCCGGTGCCCGCGTCCACCTCCAGGGGTACGTCCAGCTCCGCGGCCTCCGACATCAGGGCAACAACCGTGCTCTTCACTTCCGGCAGTTCCTGTTCAGGAACCTCGAGCACAAGTTCATCGTGAACCTGCATGATCAGACGGGTGTCCAGGCCCTGATCGCACAGCCAGTGGTCCACAGCGATCATCGCCCGCTTGATAATATCCGCCGCCGTGCCCTGCATTGGCGCATTGATGGCGGTGCGCTCCGCCGCCTGCCGCAACTGTCCATTGCCCGCTTTGATGTCCGGCAGGTAAAGACGGCGGCCGAACAGGGTTTCCACATAGCCCTGTTCCCGGGCCTGTTTGCGGGTGTTTTCCATGTAACGGGCCACCCCCGGGTAACGGTCGAAGTATAAATCGATGTACTCCTGGGCCTGATTGCGACCGATTCGCAATTGACGGGACAGGCCAAATGCGGACATGCCGTAGATCAATCCGAAGTTGATCGCCTTTGCACTGCGACGCTGTTCGACACTGACCTGATCCAGGGGGGTCTCAAAGACTTCGGCGGCCGTGGCCCTGTGAATATCCAGCCCCTCGCGGAAGGCGGTCATCAGGCTCTCGTCGCCGGACAGATGCGCCATGATGCGCAGTTCGATCTGGGAATAATCTGCGGCCAGGATGCGGCAGCCGGTGGCCGCCGTAAACGCCTGGCGAATGCGCCTGCCTTCAGCGGTGCGCACCGGAATGTTCTGCAGATTGGGATCGGACGACGACAACCGGCCCGTGGCGGTGCCCGCCTGATGGTATGACGTATGCACGCGGCCAGTGCGCGGATTGATCATGCGCGGCAATTTGTCGGTGTAGGTGGACTTCAGTTTGGCCAACCCCCGGTGCTCGAGAATGACCTGGGGCAATGGGTAGTCCAGCGCCAGCTCCTGAAGCACTTCCTCCTTGGTGGAGGGTGCGCCTTTGGCGGTTTTCTTGATGACGGGAATCTTCAGCTTGTCGAATAGAACCTCACCCAGCTGCTTGGGTGAGGCAAGATTGAACGCTTCGCCGGCCAACTCGTGGGCCTGTTGCTCCAGGGCCTGAAGCCGCTCGCTCAGTTCCTGGCTCTGGGCCTTGAGCAACGCGGCATCCACCAGTGCCCCATTGCGCTCGATGCGGGACAGCACCGGCACCAGGGGCATTTCGATATCGACGAAAACCCGCTTCAGGGCGGGGATGTCCTCAAGCCGTGGCCACAGCGTCTGGTGAAGGCGCAGGGTGATGTCCGCATCCTCAGCGGCGTAGGGGGCGGCCTGGGCCAGATCAATCTGATTAAAGGTCAATTGGCCGCTGCCCTTGCCGGCGATATCCTCAAAATGGATGGTTTTCTCGCCAAGGTACTTCAGCGCCAGGCTATCCATATCGTGCCGGGTGGCGGTGGAATCAATAACATAGGATTCCAGCATGGTGTCAAAGGACACACCCCGCACCTGGATGCCGTAGCGGGCGAGGACACTGATATCGTACTTGAGGTTCTGGCCCAGTTTTCGCCTGCCCGGGTCCTCCAGCAGCGGCTTCAGTTTTGCCAGTACCCAGTCCCGGTCCAATTGTGCCGGCGCCCCCAGGTAGTCGTGACCGACGGGTATATAGGCCGCTTCATGGGGCGTTATGGCGACGGAGAGCCCGACCAGCTCCGCTTCCATGTAGTTCAGGCTGGTGGTTTCCGTGTCGAAAGCAAACAGATCGGCCTCTTCCAACCGGCCCAGCCAGGTGTCGAATTCTGCCTTGTCCAGGACGGTCTGCCAGTGCTTTTCCGCGGCCTGTTGCGACTCAACGTCGTCATCGGCGAGAAGCTCCTCGCTCCAGGCCTTGAACTCAAGATCCAGATACAGATCGACAAGGGCCTTTGTATCCGTGCTTTTTAGCGAAAGTGAATACTCACTTTCATCCAGCTCCACATCCGTTTTAATGGTCGCCAGCCGGTACGACAGGTACGCCTGGTCCCGGTGCTCGGCAAGCTTTTCCGGCATCTTTTTGGCGCCCCGGAAGTCCAGCGCCCGCACTGCCTCCAGGTCAGCGTAGATGGCATCGAGCCCACCGAGCGCCTGCAGCATGGCAAGGGCGGTTTTTTCACCGACGCCGGGTACACCGGGAATGTTGTCGCTCTTGTCCCCGACCAGGGCCAGGTAATCGATAATCAATTCCGGACCGACACCGAACTTCTCGACGACCCCGTTCGGATCCAGCTTTGTGCCGGTCATGGTGTTGACCAGGGTAATCCGCTCATCGACCAGCTGGGCCATGTCCTTGTCACCGGTGGAGATGACCACCCGCTGCCCCTGGCCCGCCCTGTCCCGGGCCAAAGTGCCTATGACGTCGTCCGCCTCGACACCCTCGACAATCAGTAGCGGAAGACCCATGGCATGGACAATGGCGTGGATCGGCGCAATCTGCCGCCTCAGGTCATCGGGCATGGGGGGGCGATGGGATTTGTACTGCTCGAACATTTCGTCGCGGAAGGTTTTGCCCTTGGCATCGAAGACCACGGCGACCGTACTGTCCGGGTAATCCTTTTGCAGTCGCTTGAGCATTGCGATCACGCCCTTGACGGCGCCGGTGGGTTCGCCTTTGGAGTTGGACAGCGGCGGCAAGGCGTGAAACGCCCGGTAAAGGTAGGAAGAGCCGTCCACCAGAACCAGCGGGGCATTCGAGTCAGTCATGGTTCACCTTATTGGAACAATCGGGTATCAACCGGCGCCAAAGGATACACTATTCGCCACAGCAAATCGGACAGGCATCCCATGGCGGTTTACACCACCCTTCAACCAAACCAGTTCATTGAACTGTGCGCCGTGCTGGAACTCAAGCCCACAGGCGCACCAGGGCCTGTGCCGGAAGGGATCGAAAATTCCACTTTTTTCTTTACCGCCAGCCGGGATGGAAAGATCGGTGAGTATGTACTTACTCTTGTTGAAAGCGCAGACCAACGGCAGATCGACTACGCCATTGCCCTGACTCAGCAACTGGCCAGGGCCGGACTCCCCGTACCGGCGCCACTTACTGATCGCGCGGGAACCGCCGCCCACACGGTTTCCGATAAGCCGGCACTGGTGTTTAACAAAGCGCCGGGGCAGCACTGTCAGCCGGCGCTCCCCGGGCACTGCGCCGCCATAGGGGAATTTCTCGCCCGCGCCCATCGCGCGGGGAAAGGGCTGGCGTCGAGCATGGCAAATACCCGGGGTCTGCCCTGGGCGCGCAATATGGAAGCGACAATCAAATCTCACCTGAGCCACCAGGATCGGGAGCTACTCTCCCTGGCGCTGTCGGACTGGCAAGCACTGGTGAAACGGGCGCCCCCTTTGCCGAGCGGCGCGATTCACGGGGACCTGTTCGTGGACAATGCACTCTTTGTCGGGCCAAAGCTCAGCGCGGTCATAGACTACTACAACGCCTGTACCGACTGGTGGCTTCTGGACGTCGCCATTACCGTCAACGACTGGTGTGTAGACGACGACGGAAACGTCGATCAGGGCAACTTCACTGCACTGACGAGGGCCTATCAGCAAATCCGCGCCTTCACCCCGGAGGAGCACCTGCACTGGCAATCCGTGCTCTGTGTCGCCAGCACAAGGTTCTGGCTCTCCCGGCTCGCGGCCCGCCAGGACGACACGGCAGCGATCCCGTTGCTTAAACTGAAAAGCCCTAATCCTTACCGGCAACGCCTGGTAAAGCACCGGCAGGCGGTACCGGCCTTACCGGCCTGACAGGCAGCGCTCAAACCCCCGGGCAATCTGGTCAATGAAAAGGACGTAACCCTGATCGGGGTCTATCCCGGCCCCCAAAGGGTCTATAACCACCACCCGCAGGTGCAGGCGCTCGGCCAGACGTTGCGCCTGCGGAGATCCCGGCGCCCGTTCGACAATCACGCACGCTCCTCCTTCCACGGCACTTAAGCGAGCAAAGGTCCGGGCCCCGTGGCTCACCCCGCCGGCATCATTGACATAACCGGCAGCGACGAGCCCATAGCGGTCCGAAAAACGTCCATAGGCCTGGTGATCGGCGATGTAACGTTGGCCGGAAAAACCTGACAATCTGGATTTAAGTGACTGGTCGAGGCCCTTCACCGATGCCTCGAGGGCCTTTCGCCGCTGTTCGATCTTCGCGGCCTGATCGGGCATCAGCAAAGCGAGTTTCCCGGTTATACGATCCGCAAATGCCATGGCTTCGATGGGGTCAAGCCAGATATGGGGATCGGCTGAGGTGTGCACGTGCCCGCTGTCGGCACCCATTTCGGGCTGCCATATGACTACCGTGCGGGGGTCACGGCGGGCCAGAACACGGGTCAGGGCACCCTCGAGGCCGGGACCAACCGCTACCACCATATCAGCGTCATCCAGAAGTCGGCGCTGGGCGAAGGTCAGGGAAAAGTGATGTGGATCCTGGGAGGGGGGGAGCAATTCCCGAACCTCACAGAGGTCGGCAACGAGCGGTCGGACAAGGAGGGTCAGTGGCCGAATAGTGGTCAAAACAGAACATTGTTCCGGTGGCGTGGAGAGCGCCTGACCAAATGCCAGCACCGGCAGCCACGCGAGAACGCCGATCGCCATCAGGTGACGGTACAAACGGGCAATTTTGTTACAATATTTCATCTATTTGCTCAATCAGAAGCGAGAAAAGCATTCGGAGCGTCTGCCAATTGGTTGGCAACCCGGAAAAACTGGTACATTATACCAATATATCAACATCGGATCCTCTGATGCTCAGTAATTCAAGAGCTGCCTATCGGGCCCACAACCATCAACGCTGCATCGATGCCGCCATGAGCCGGGCCCATGAGCGCTGTGCCGAGCGCCGGGCACGGCTGACACCAATTCGCGAAGCGGTGCTGGCCCTGATCTGGCAGAGCCACAGGCCCCTGGGCGCCTATGCCATCGCCGATAAACTGCCACCGGTCAACGGTAAAAAAGTCCAGGCACCGAGTATTTATCGCGCCATCGATTTCCTCCTTGAACTGGGGCTTATCCACCGTCTTCCGTCACAAAACAGCTACATAGGTTGCCCCTTCCCGGGCAACGAGCACAGCGATGTTTTCATGGTGTGCCGCGGATGCGGCAGCGCCGCCGAGGTCAGCGCCGACGCCCTTAACCAGATCATCGCCGACACCAGCCAGCGGAGTGGCTTCCTCCTGGAGTCACAATGCGTGGAGTTGACCGGCCTTTGCCTTGCCTGCCGGGACGGAGAGCTGCCATGAATCCGCTGCTGGAGGTTGGGGGCATCGGTCTGACGATCGGCGAGCGCACCATACTTACGGACGTCAGCTTTGCCCTTGCGCCGGGGGAAATCGTGACGTTGATCGGCCCCAATGGCGCCGGCAAGACGAGCCTGGTGCGCATTATTCTCGGTCTCAGGAAGGCCAGCAGTGGCACGATCAAGTTTCGGGACAAGGTCCGCATAGGCTATATGCCCCAAAAACTGCACATTGATAACACTCTGCCATTGACCGTCTCGGCCTTTCTGGCTCTGGCGGAAAGGGATGCCCGAAAACGTGATCAGGCGCTGGATAAAGTCGGCGCAGGCCACCTCGGTCAGCAGCCCCTTTACAACCTGTCCGGCGGAGAGACGCAGCGGGTATTGCTCGCCCGCGCCCTGTTGAGGGAACCGGAACTGCTGGTGCTCGACGAGCCGGTACAGGGTGTGGACGTCAATGGCCAGGAAGCGCTGTATCAACTCATCGGCCAGATTCGGCGGGAAAGCGGCTGCGCCATTTTGATGATTTCCCACGATCTCCATCTGGTCATGGCCGCGACCGACCGGGTTCTGTGTTTGAACCACCATATCTGCTGTCACGGCTCGCCGGACGCCGTTTCCTCTGACCCCGCCTACCGTGAACTGTTCGGCGTTCGAACCGCGCCATACACCCACCATCACGACCACGAACACAGCCTGCACGGTGAGGTAAAACCCGTCGGAGACCGCCATGCCTGAAGTCCTGTTTATGCCATTGCTGGCCGGCCTCGGTGTCGCTCTGGTCAGCGGTCCACTGGGTGCCTTTGTGGTCTGGCGGCGCATGGCCTACTTTGGCGACACCCTTGCCCACACGGCATTGTTGGGGGTGGCGGCGGGGCTGTGGCTGTCCATTGCCCCGGGTTTAACGGTCATCGGCGTCTGTCTGCTTATAGCCATCGCCCTGCTGTTTCTCCAGCAGCAACAGGTGCTGGCCGCCGACACGCTCCTCGGCATCCTGTCCCATGTTTCCCTGGCCCTGGGCATTATCGCAATGTACCTGATACCCGGTGCTCGCCTCGATCTGGAATCCCTGCTTTTTGGTGACCTTCTGGCCGTGTCCCGGGGTGAAGTCGGCGGTATCTGGTTGGCTGCCGCCATGGTGTTGGCATTGCTTTACTGGCTTTGGACCCCGTTGCTGGCCATTACTGTCCACGAGGATCTGGCGCGGGTGGAGGGCGTCCGCGTCGGCGCGGTAAAGACAGTAATGATGTTAACCCTGGCACTGGTCATTGCCATTGCCATGAAGGTCGTCGGGGTGTTGCTGATCACAGCAATGATGGTGATCCCAGCGGCAACTGCGCGGCGTTTCTCCCGGCATCCATCGCAAATGGCCATGCTGGGCAGTGTCGCCGGCACCCTTGCGGTGGCCGCCGGGATTGCAGTGTCCTGGTTTGCAGATACCCCGGTGGGCCCCTCCATCGTCCTGTGCGCGGGGTTGCTGTTCCTGCTATCCCTGGGCAAATCGGGACATTAGTGGTCAAACGTATAGGCAATCGAGCGCCAGGCCACCCGCATACTGCCCTCTTCGAAGGGCGGCCGGAACAGACCGTGGTAGTCTCCCCTGGGGTTAATAATGACAATATTGCCGGTGTGGTCGACGGTGTAATCGTCACCCTGGGGTACTTTTTGGTAGGCAACGCCAAGCTGGGTGGCGAGGCTTAAAATCTGGTAGGGGTCACCGGTCACACCCCGAAAATCCGGATTGAAATAGGGCACGTATTGGGCCAGCTTTTCCGGTGTATCCCGTTCCGGATCAACGCTGAGCATGATCACCTGCAGGTTGGCTTTTTCCTCTTCTTCCAGCGGTTCCACCACCTTGTTGAGTGTCGCCAGGGCGCTGGGACAGATGTCGGGACAATGGCTGAAGCCGAAGAATATCAGTGTCCACTTGCCCATCAGGTCGTCGCGGGTGAAGGGCGCTCCATTGTGGTCGACCAGTTTGAAATCACTGAACCGGCGCGGAGTGTCCAGGATCATGGTGCCGTACTCGCGCAACTCCGCATCAGAGAGAATACGCGGCTTGCTCAACTTGTTGATAAAACCCAGCAGTACCAGTGCCGAAAAGGCCAGGCACAGAACTACCGTTACTGCCACTCGTTTTCCTGTGGTCATCCGTAACTCCGCCCGAAAAATGCCGGCACCGTGATCAGGTAGTGATCAACCAGCATGATGATAAACAGCGCCATCAGATAGACAATCGAATACTTGAAGGTATCCATGCCGGCATCCGGCTTTTTGCCTATCAACAGGACGATGGCCCAATATACGAAACCGCCGCCGAGTACCAGCGCACCGAGCAAGTAGAGCCAGCCACTCATGCCGGTGACAAAGGGCAGCACGCTCACCACCACCATGATGATGGTGTAGAGGAGAATATGCAGGCGTGTGTACCGATCACCGTGGGTTACGGGCAACATGGGCACCTTGGCTTTGGCGTATTCCTCCTTTCTGTGCACGGCAAGAGCCCAGAAATGCGGCGGTGTCCAGGCAAAAATGATCAGCACCAGCAACAACGCATACCCGTGCACCTCGCCCGTCACCGCTGTCCAACCGAGGAGCGGTGGTGCGGCGCCCGCCAGGCCGCCGATGACGATATTTTGCGGTGTCGCCCGTTTCAGGAACAGGGTGTAAATCACCGCATAACCAACCAGAGAGGCCAGGGTCAACCAGGCGGTCAGCGCATTGATGAACACGATCAGAACGGCGAGTCCCGCAACACCCAGTACCGTCGCAAACAGGATGGCGTTCAGGGGCGCGACACGGCCCGTGGCAACCGGCCGGTTGAAGGTGCGCGCCATTTTGGTATCGACGTGGCGATCCACCAGATGATTCACCGTCGCCGCCGATCCGGCGCAAAGCGCGATACCCAGGTTCCCCCAGAGAAGCACATCCAGGGGCACCATGCCTGGCACCGCCAGGAACATGCCGATCAGAGCCGTAAGAATCATCAGCGCCACAACATTGGGCTTTGTCAGCTCAAGGTAATCGCGCCAGGACAACCTCTGGCTCTTGGTTGCGCTAGCATCCATCAGTTTTCCTCTTTTGTTTCGACCATCCACAAACCGGTCAACAAGGTAATGACCGTCAGCAGAAGCAGTGCGCCACCGGCGTTGTGCAGTACCGCCAGTGACAGCGGAATATGAAACAGGACATTGGCAATACCCAGGCCCACCTGAATCGCCAGCGCCCCCAGTACCACCAGGCCCATCCCCTTTATGCGGCGATCCGAAAACGTCAGGAGGCGCACAATCAATCCCAGCAAAAAGACGGTAACGACAATCGCACCCAGCCTGTGCGTGTAGTGAATCGCCGTACGCGCGTCACTCTCGAGCATCCCTCCCAGGTAATTGGGGCCAATGTGCTGGAGGATATTAAACCCCCGGGCAAAATCCATGTCCGGCACCCAAACCCCGTGGCAGGTGGGAAAATCAGTACAAGCGTAGGCTGCATAGTTGGAACTTGTCCAACCACCCAGGGCTATCTGCGCTATGACCAGGACCAGCGCAGCAATGGCCCATGGTTTCATGGCCATAAGCTTGCTGTACTGTATCTCCGTCACTTGCCAGGCCCTGTTACTCAGACGTAACACCATCAGCCACAGCAGCGAAAGCACGGTAAACCCGCCTATCAGGTGCAGCGTCACAACCTGCGGCCAAAGTTTCAGTGTCACCGTCCACATACCAAACAGTGCCTGCCAGACGACAACGAAGAGGAGGAACAATGGCAGCCTAAACGGATAGTTACGCTGTTCCCGCTGTTTCCAGGCGGTCCACGCCAGGATGACAATCAAAATGCCCAGGGAGCCCGCAGCGTAACGGTGAACCATCTCCGGCCAGGTCTTGTCCAGCTCTACCGGTGCGTGGGGATAGAGCTCCTCGGCCCTGGCAATCTCGTGACTTTCATTTGGCCACAGGAGATGGCCGTAACAGCCGGGCCAGTCGGGGCACCCCAGGCCGGCATCTACGAGACGGGTAAAGGCGCCGAGGACGACGACCACGATGGCAACACAAAAAGCGAGAAGTGCCAAGCGAAAGGCGGGTTTGCGCTTTTCGGGAGGGTTAAATAGTCCCATCGGATAACACCTTAGTCCGGTGAAAAAGAGAGTAGGTGGTTGAGATCTTCAAGCATATCGTTACCGTCAATGGCCAGGTCATACACCATCATCGCGCGCCCCAGCGGGTCCACCAGAAACGCCACCTGCCTATCGGCGGACCACTGCACATTGGTATCCGCCAGCCAGGCCCGCATCGCCGCCTTATCGGTACTCAGCGCTGGAACATGGGGGTGCTCGATATCAAGAAACTGTTGCACCGCCGGGGATACCGGGCCGTCCAGGGATAGAAACAGCCGCTCGACCCGGGGGCTTTTCTTGGCCAGCCGGATATGGACCTGACGAGTAAGATAAAGCATCTCCTTGCAGCCAGCGTCGCAGGCCACTGCGGGTATGAGCAAACGCCACTTGACCGCTTGATCCTGCCAGTGCCAGGGTTCGCCCTGGGTTGTTTTCAGCGGCAGTTCCTCTATCGCCGCGAGCGGAGACACCAGTTTGCCGTGATTCACGGTGCCCAGCCGCTCTACCAATTGTCTACGCTCCTCATCATTGCCCGGGACCATGACAAACCCCGCGATAATGGTGGCGACGATAATCACCAGCATCAGAATGATCTGAAAGGGTGCGCGATACCGCTGCGTCCCGTCATTCATCGGTTTTTCTCCCCTGTTTTTTCATGAGTGAGACGATGTTGGAGTTGGCAACGATAGCCAGTATCAGTAGCGCTGTCGCCATGGAAAACCATTGCACCGCATAGGCTCGGTGTTTCTCGGGCTGGACATTGACCGTCGGCCAACCGACCTCAAGGGCGGCGGGGGAGGTCGCATCGAGCCTGAGCGACCAGGGGAAAACGGAAGACCCCAGGAGCTCGGCCAGTTTATCGATGTCAAGGTTCTGCAATCGCTGAGGCCAAAGACCGGTCCACTCCTCCGCCCCCAACCGAAACGGCGGCGCAACGGGCCTGTACAACGAACCGGTGAGCAGGCGTTCACCCCGCACCGCGGGCACGTCGGGCAGGACGCTCCGGTCGACGCTTCCGGCGATCCAGCCGCGATTGACGAGAATCAACCTGTCACTACCCGCGAGGATAAAGGGGCTAACGACCTCATAGCCCGGTTGACCATGCCTGACGCGGTTGTCCAGCAGTATCGTTCGACGGTTATCAAAATGGCCCCTGGCAAAGACAGGTCGGTAACGGTAATCACCGGTCGACCGCAGTGCCTTGATGTCGATGGGGGGCTGTTCTTGAATCGCCACCTGGCGGTCAAGCAACGCCCGCTTTTCCGCCTCCCTGGCCAATTGCCAGAATCCGAGAATGACCGTGAGGGGCAGGAAGACCGCTACAAACAACAGCAGCCCGGGATTAGGCTGCCAATGGAAGCTGCCATCGGTGGCTGCCTTCGTCGACACCTTCATCTGTGTTTAAATTCCCGAACCTTACACGCGGACTCATTGCCCATGTTCTTA
>PABE01000008.1 GCA_002702725.1 Porticoccaceae bacterium | reverse complement strand
GCGGGCACCGGCGGTGACGAGGCGGCGATCTTTGCCGGCGACCTGTTTCGCATGTACAGCAAGTATGCCGAGCGGCAGCGCTGGAAAATCGAGATTGTCAGTCAAAGCCCGGGCGATCACGGGGGTTACAAGGAAATCATCACCCGGGTGGTGGGTCAGAACGTCTACTCGCGCCTCAAGTTTGAATCCGGCGCCCACCGTGTACAGCGGGTGCCGGAGACGGAGTCCCAGGGCCGCATCCATACCTCCGCGTGCACCGTGGCGGTCATGCCGGAGGCGGACGAACTCGAAGACGTGAATATCAACAAGGCGGATCTGCGTATCGACACCTTTCGCGCCTCCGGTGCGGGTGGTCAGCACGTCAACAAAACGGACTCCGCCATTCGCATCATCCACCTGCCCACCGGCATCGTGGTGGAATGTCAGGACGAGCGCTCCCAGCACAAGAATCGGGCCAAGGCGATGGCGCTGTTGTCGGCAAAGCTGAGGACCGCCCAGCAGGATGCCGCGGCAAGGGAGCAGTCGGCGACCCGCAAGTCCCTGGTTGGCAGCGGTGATCGCTCTGAGCGCATCCGGACCTACAACTATCCCCAGGGACGGGTTACCGATCACCGTATCAACCTGACCCTGTACAAGCTCGACGAGATCCTTGAAGGCAATCTGGACGATGTTATCGGGCCACTGGTCAACGAATTCCAGGCGGAGCAGCTGGCCGCGCTGGCGGAGTAATGCCGTTGGCAACCATTGCCGAATTACTGGTCCGGGCGGAACAGCTGCAACACATTTCCGACACCCCGCGGCTGGATGTGGAAATACTGCTTTGCCGCGTCCTCGATTGTCAGCGCAGCTACCTGTTCACCTGGCCGGAGCACAGGGTCGACGGCGATCAGGCGGCGCGGTTTGAGTCGCTTCTGGCCCGCCGCCTCGCCGGCGAACCGGTTGCCTACATTACCGGCGAACAGCCCTTCTGGACCCTGGTCCTGAAGGTGTCCCCGGCGACGCTGATACCCCGTCCCGAGACGGAGCTGCTGGTGGAGACTGCCCTCGCGCGCCTGCCGGAAAGTGGCGTGCGCTGTCTGGATCTGGGCACCGGTACCGGTGCCATTGCCCTCGCCCTGGGCTTTGAACGGCCCCGCTGGTCCCTGGTCGCGGTGGACAGCGAGCCGGCGGCGGTCGGGCTGGCCCGGGGAAATGCCAGGCGCCTCGGCATAGCCAATGTGGATATCCGGGGCAGCGACTGGTTTGCACAGGTGGAGGGTGTGTTTGATGTGATTATCAGTAACCCCCCTTACGTGGCTGAAGGAGATGTTCACCTGCGACAGGGGGACCTGCGGTTCGAGCCCGTTTCGGCCCTGGTGGCGGAGGACGGCGGGCTTGGTGACCTGGAGCACATTATTGGCGTGGGCCGGGAGTATTTATCCGCCGGCGGGCTATTGATGCTGGAGCATGGCGCCGACCAGGGCGATGCGCTCCAGCGTCGTTTTCATGCCCGCGGTTATACAGGGGTGGAGACGTTGAAGGATCTCGCCGGTCTGGACCGGGTTACCCTCGGCTACCGACCGGGCTGACGTTAAGTGGCAGCGGTCAGCTTCGACATTTTCCGGGCCACCTGAAACAGCGTCATGGCGCTGGCGGCGGTAACCGCCGCAAGAATGGCTGTCCAGGCACCAATTGCGCCGCTGTCCGCCGCCAGCCACACGCACAGCGGCATACCCAGCCCCCAGAACGCCGCCAGACTGATAATCAGTGTTGAGCGCGTATCCCCCAGGCCCCGCAGAATACCCGTGCCGCAAATGTGCAGGGCATCAAAAATCCGAATGAGTGCCGCCCACTGCAGTAACGAGCCCGCCAGCGCCACCACGTCGCCGTCGGTTGAAAAGAGGCCGGGGAGTGTGCGTCCGGCAATGAGGAAAAAACCGCATTGCACAAGCCCGAGGGTGATGCCGGCAGTGAGTCCCGAAAACGCCACCTGCCGGGCACGATCCGCCTGGCCGGCCCCCAGGCTGCGGGCGAGGGTCAGGGTGATGGCCTGGGAAAGACTCAGGGGGACCATGAACATCATCAGATCCAGGGTCATGGCGACACCGTGGGCCGCGACGGCAGTGGCGCCCAGGGTGGCGATAATCAATGGAACGACGTGAAAAAAGCCCGCCTCGGCGAGAATGGCGCACCCGATCGGTGCGCCCATCCGGGCGGTCGCCAGCACCGTTTTTGGCTGGATGCCCAGGGCACCCCTTAGCAGCCGCAACGGTCGCAAATGGGCAGCCCGTCGGAGGTAGAACAACTGGCCCAGCACCAGCACTGACAGAATTGTCAGCGTCGACCAGGCGCAGCCCTCCCCGCCCAGGGCCGGCAGCCCCCAGTGTCCATAGATCAGGGCATAGTCGAGGGGAATATTCAGTGCGAAAGCCAGCAGGTTAAAGGTCATTGCCACGCCGGGCCGGCCAATGCCCTCGAGTCCGGTGCGAAAGGCGAGGACAAACGGCAGCAGCACTGCGCTGGCGGTCATGGGCAGCAGGTACGCATCGGCCACGGCGCGGGCGTCCTCCGGGGCGTCGAGGCCGGGCAGGATAAACCACCGCAGGGCAGTCACCATCAGGCCCCCCAAGGCTCCCAGGGGCACTGCCAGGCCCAGGCTCGCGTGGAGTTGGCGCCGCAGGCCGCGCCGATCTCCGGCGCCGTGGCGCCGGCTTACCAGAGCGCCGTTGGCAATGAAAATCCCGACCAGCAACATTATCGGCAGATCAAACAGGGCTGCGCCCAGTGTGACCCCGGCCAGCTGCTCGGTACCTGATCGGCCGCTGAGCAAGACATCCGTAGCACCCAGGCCGACAATGGCCAGCTGCCCGATAAGCAGGGGCAGGGTCAGGCGCGTGAGGGTGGCGATGGCACCAAACCGCGATGAGTTGATCAGGGCCATGGCCGGTTTTCCCGTGCGATGGAAAATAGACGTTCGTTGGCGTCTAATGGCCGCTTGAACAGTAACACTGGCTCTATCATCGGATTACAGTCATCGGGGTTTTATGGAAAACGGTCTGCCTTTTTTGCTGCTTCTGCTGGAAATTTTTTCGGCGGTTGTTCTGGCGCTTTTACTCGGACTGGTACTGGTTGTCGCCGTCACCTACGTTATCGATATTCGACAGACCCGCCACACCATCCGCCGCAATTATCCCGTGTTGGGGCGGTTTCGCTACCTCTTTGAACATCTGGGGAGCTTTTTCCGTCAGTACTTTTTTGCCATGGACCGGGAGGAGTTGCCCTTCAACCGGGCGCAGCGCTCCTGGGTTTACCGGGCGGCAAAGGATGTCGACAGTACCCTGCCCTTTGGTTCCACCCAGGCTATCAACTCCCCGGGGACGCTGATTTTTGTTCCCCATCCGTTTCCCTCGTTGAGCGAAGATCAGTGTGTCTCCTCGGTGATTGTCGGCCCCTATTGCCGGACCCCCTACGAGACCTCATCGCTTATCAATATTTCCGCCATGAGCTATGGGGCGATCTCCCGTCCCGCCCTGATCGCACTTTCAAGGGGCGCCAAGAAGGCCGGCTGCTGGCTGAACACCGGTGAGGGCGGCCTCTCGGAGTACCATCTGGCCGGCGGCGCCGATATTGTCTTCCAGCTCGGCACTGCCAAGTATGGGGTACGGGATGCCGAGGGCAAGCTGAGCGAGGAAAAACTGCGTACGATCGCCGACCTGCCTCAGATTCGAATGTTCGAGATCAAGATCAGTCAGGGTGCAAAACCCGGGAAGGGGGGGATCCTTCCGGGTATCAAGGTGACCGAGGAGATCGCCCATATCAGGGGGATTCCCGCCGGTTGTGATTCCATCAGCCCCAATGGGCACCCGGATATCCGCAGTGTCGCCCAGTTGCTCGATCGCATCGAGAGTATCCGCCAACTCACCGGCAAACCGGTGGGTTTCAAACTGGTGGTCGGAGACATCAGTTTCTTCGATGACCTTTGCGCCGAGGTCTGGCGACGGGGCATAGAGTCGGCGCCGGATTTTATCACCCTGGACAGCGGCGACGGAGGCACCGGTGCCGCGCCCCAGAGCCTGCTTGACCACGCCGGACTGCCCATCCGGGAAACCCTGCCCCTGGTGGTGGACAAACTCATCGAAAAGGGATTGCGGGAGCGCATCAGGCTTATAGCCACCGGCAAGCTCATACTGCCCGTGGATGTGGCGTGGGCATTGGCCGCGGGCGCGGACTTTGTCAACTCGGCCCGCGGGTTCATGTTTGCGCTGGGTTGTATCCAGGCGTTGCAGTGCAACAAGAACACCTGCCCGACCGGTATCACCACCCACGATCCGGATCTGCAAAGGGGCCTGGACCCCACCGACAAATCGGAGCGTGTCGCCAAGTATGTCGCCAATATGGTCAAGGAGGTGACGGTTATCGCCCATTCCTGTGGCGTCGATTGTCCCCGACAGTTGGCCCGTCACCATGCCCGTATGGTTGTTCGGCCGGGGGTGTCTGTTCCCTTGTCGCGACTCTACAGCGATCCGGCTTTCCGCGATGCCGCCGGCGACTATGATCGCCCCTGACAGGTGCCCAGCACGCGTCGCTGGTTAAAAGATCGCCAGTCGTTGCCAAAGGTTGTGCTATACTTCGCGGCTTTTTAAAGGCCCTGCTGGGCCGTTTAGCCCCATTCAGGGGATATTTGCCCATGAAACCGGCCATTCAATGACTGAACAGACAAACACCGAAAAACCGAAAAAGACAGCCTCAAAACCGCGTCCACGTCGACGCTCCCGCGGCGGCCGCGGGCGACAGGCACCAGGCCAGGGCTGGACCCTGGATCAGTTTCAGGTACCCGAGGTGGAGGGCAAGGTGCGCTTCCACGATCTGGATCTGAGTCTCGACACCCTGCATGCCATTGCCGATCTCGGCTTTGAATATTGTTCCCCGATTCAGGCGCGCTCACTGCCCTTTACCCTGCGCGGTCACGATGTGGTGGGCAAGGCGCAGACCGGTACCGGGAAAACAGCGGCCTTTCTGATTACGATCGTTGAGGACCTGCTCAAGCATCCTGTCGAGGACGAGCGTTACGCGGGCGAGGCCCGGGCGCTGGTCATTGCCCCGACCCGGGAATTGGTGATGCAAATTGCCGAGGATGCCAAAGCCCTGTGCAAGTACCACGATCTGAAGGTGCACACCCTTGTCGGCGGCATGGACTACGACAAGCAGAAGCGCCATCTGATGGACAGTTTCTGCGATATCCTGGTCGCTACCCCGGGCCGCTTGCTTGACTTCACGGGCAGCCGTGACGTCTATCTCGATCAGGTCGAAGTACTGGTTCTCGATGAAGCAGACCGTATGCTCGATATGGGTTTCATTCCCCAGGTTCGCCGCATCGTGCGTCAGACGCCCTTCAAGGACCATCGTCAGACGTTGCTGTTTTCAGCCACGTTCACCCCCGAGGTGTTGCAACTGGCGGAGCAATGGACCATCAAGCCGGTGCTGGTTGAAATCGAGCCCGAGAGCGTTGCCACGGACTCCGTGAACCAGAAGGTTTATCTGACCACCCAGGATGAGAAATTCAGCCTGCTGTACAACATCGTTTCCTCCGAAGAAGTCGAAAGTGTGATTGTTTTCGCCAACCGGCGCGACCAGTGTCGCAAGCTGGAGGAAAAACTGCGTCGCAAGGGCTTCAGCGTCGGCCTGCTGTCCGGTGAAGTGGCCCAGAACAAGCGGGTCAAAACCCTGAATGATTTCAAATCGGGTCAGATTAAGGTGCTCGTGGCCACCGATGTCGCCGGGCGCGGAATCCACATTGACGGTATCAGCCACGTCGTCAACTACACCCTGCCGGAGGAACCGGAGGACTATGTGCACCGTATCGGTCGTACCGGTCGCGCGGGCAAGACTGGTACCTCGATCAGCTTCGCCTGCGAGGACGACGGTTTCCTGCTTGAACCCATCGAGGCCTTGATCGGTCGCAAACTGCCCTGCGAGCAACCGTCCGAAGCGTTATTGCAGGGCGATTGATCAATACATCAGGATTAAAAAGGGGCCGCTGGCCCCTTTTTTGATTCTGTGATGGCCGATCAGGTTATCGCCGCACAATCAGGATTCCACTTCGGGATTTCGGTGCAGGGTGGTGCGCAGCGGGACCTCCCTCAAAAACAGCACCATCACCACGGCCAGGAGCATCGCGATGCAGCTGGCGGCAAACACCTGGGACATACCTTCATTAAGTGCCCCGCGCATGGCCGAGATGATTTGACCGACGACGGCCTGGTTTTCAGGGGAAAGGCCGCCGTTCACCTTTGCCAGTTCGCCGGCATTTAACAGCAGTTGCGGGTCTTCCAGATGGTTCGTGATTTGCGTTGGCAACTGGGCCATGGTGTCGGGGGTGAGCAGGTTGCCGAGCCTCGCGGAAAGCGCCTGGTGCATGTGATGACTCATCAGGGTTCCCATCAGTGCCACGCCAATGGTGCCGCCCAATTGCCGGAATAGCTGGCCAGTGGCCGTGGCAATTCCCAGGTGGCCATGGTCGACGGCGTTCTGGACTGTCAGATTGAAGATCGGCATGCCGATCCCGAGTCCCAGGCCGACGATGACAATATAGGTCAATGTTACGTCGAGACGGCTTTCGGGGCCCAGCGTCGAAAGCAGGTAGAGGCCCGCCGCCGTTACCGCAAGTCCGAAGAAGGCCAGGTTCTTGTAGCGCCCGGAACGGGTCATTGCATGGCCGCCGAAAATGCTGGCGATGATCAGGCTGACGGTCATCGGCATCATCAGTGTTCCCGACAGGGTGGCGGAGAGCTCCATTACCCCCTGCAGAAACAGTGGCAGGTACATAAGGGAGCCAAACATACTGGCACCCATCACAAAGACAATCAGATTGGACACCGTAAAGACGCTGTTAGTGAACAGCATTAACGGCAGGATCGGCGACTGGGCGCGGTTTTCAACCACGATGAACAGGGCCAGGGCGATGAGCGTCGTTGCCAGCAGGCTCAGGATTTCCGGCGACGACCAGGCGTAGCGCTGCCCCGCCCAGCTGAACGCCAGCAACATCGGTACAACCGTGGCGGTGAGTAACACCGATCCCAGATAGTCGATACTGTGGCCCTCGAGTTTTTTGACGCTGGGGAACAGGGCGTAAATCATCCCGAAGGCAATGACGCCGACGGGTGTAAACACCCAGAACACCCACTGCCAATGCCAATGGTCGACGATGTAACCGCCGAGGGTCGGGCCAAAGACACTGGAAAGACCAAATACAGCCCCCATGATGCCCTGCCATCGACCCCGTTCCCGGGGGGCAAACAGGTCGCCAATAGCAGTGAACGCCGTCGCCATGATGATGCCACCGCCAACGCCCTGTACGCCGCGGTAGACGATCAGCTCGATGATATCCCGGGCCAGGCCGGAGAGCAGAGAGCCAATAATAAAGATACCGATGCCCGCCAGAATAAAGGGTTTTCGGCCGTAGATATCCGACAGCCGGCCGACCACCACGGCGGGGATGGATGCAGCGAGGATATACGAGGTGAAAACCCAGCTGAAATATTCCATGCCACCCAGGTCGGCGATAATGTGCGGTAGCGCCGTGCCGACAATGGTCTGATTGAGGGCGGAGAACAGCATGGCCACGATGATGGCGACCATGATGGTGATTTTCTGGCGCTGTTCCAGGTGATGCATGGGCAGGCTTCCTGACAATGGCTGGGCGTTGGATAGACGCTGTGTAGTCGTCGCTCCTTCGGGGGAGGCAATATTTTTACATTTATGACATTTTTATGCATGCCCATGTTTGGGGTCGAGCTCTAACGGACAACCGGATTCAGAGCGACCCCTTGTATCCGTCGTCTAATGAAGTTGGTATCGGGTGGCATTGGAAATGGTTTTACGCCGATGCGGACCTTATACTCGCCAGTTCAAAACAGCCCTTTGAAGAAGATGCCATAACAAATGGAAGCGCGTTACGTCGATCTCCTGCTCAAGTACCGTTACCTGTTATCCGTGCTGACGGTTGCCCTGGTGGTGGCGTTGTCCATGGGCGCCAGAAACCTCTATTTCGACAGCGACTACAAGAGCTTCTTCGACGACGATGACCCGCAGTTGATGGCCTATGAGGCGCTGCAGCGGGAATACACCAAGTCCGATAGCCTGACTTTTTTTATCAAGCCCGAGTCCGGGGATGTGTTTACGCCCCACGTCCTGGAAGCGGTCAAAGTGATTACCGAGGAGGGCTGGCAGGCTCCCTTCAGCATTCGGGTCGATTCGCTGACCAATTACCAGCACAGCTGGGCGCAGGGCGACGATCTTACCGTCGAGGAGCTGGTGCCTGAGCCGTCCGCCCTGGACGCGGCGAAACTCCAGCGCATCCGTGCCATTGCCCTGTCGGAGACGGAGCTGGTCAACCGGATCGTTGCCGCCGACGGCCGCACCACAATTGTCAATATCTCCATGGAGCTGCCCGATATCGATCCGGCGGCGACACCGGCAGAGCAGGCCCGCCAGCGGCAGGCCCGCGAGGCCTCTTTCAAGGAGGTATCCGACTACGGCAACCGGGTGATCGATGAAATCACCGACCGCTATCCGGACCTGGAAATGCACATGATGGGCGTGCCGGTGGTCAACTACAGTTTCAACGAGTCCGCCGCCCGGGATTCGTCGACCCTGATCCCCCTGATGTACGGCATTATCCTCCTTGCCCTGGCCCTTTTCTTCCGTTCCATTGGCAGTGTGGTCGCCTGTTTTGTGGTGATCGGGTTCTCCACCGCCGGCGGTATGGGTATGGCCGGGTGGCTGGGTTACTCCCTGAACAGCGTCACCGTCATCGCCCCGATTATCATTTTGACCATCTCGGTATGCGATGCGGTGCACATCATTACCATGTACCAGCGCCACCTGGCACTGGGCGAATCGCCCATGGAAGCGATCCGTGAAAGCCTGATCGTCAATCTGCAGCCGGTGGTGCTTACCAGCGTTACCACGGCGGTGGGGTTTATCACCCTCAATTTTTCCGAGTCGCCGTTTTTCCGCGCCCTGGGCAACATTTCCGCCTTCGGGGTTATGTTCGCGATGTTGATTTCGCTTACCCTGCTGCCGACCCTGGTAGCGCTTGTGGTACGCAGGGCCCGGGGGCCCGCGGTGCGGGAAAACACCGTCCAGGGGATTGCGGATTTTGTTGTCGCCCGGAAGACCCCGGTGTTCTGGCTGTCGCTGGTGGTTGCCGCTGGCATGATCGCCCTGGTACCCCTGAACCAGACCAATAACGATGTCATCAATTATTTCAAGAAGGGCGTCGCCTACAGGGATGCGGCGATTTTTGCCCAGGAGAACCTTCCGGCAATCAAGGATATGCACTTTTCCCTCGATTGCGGAAGCGAGAATTGCGTCAACGATCCCGCCTTTCAGACCAAGCTGGATGACTTTGTGAGCTGGATTTCCGATCAGCCGGGGGTCGAATATGTCGGTACCTACAGTAACGTCATAAAGCGACTCAATCGCAACATGCACGGCGACGATCCGCAATGGTACCGGCTGCCCGAAAGTCGCGCCCTGGCGGCCCAGTATCAGCTGCTGTACGAAATGTCCCTGCCCTACGGCCTCGACCTCAACAACCTGGTCAATTTCGACCGGAACGCCACCCGGGTCAGCGTCTGGCTGACCAAAGTGCCCACCGCCCAGCTGGTGGATATCGAGGAGCGGGCCCTGGCCTGGTTTGACGCCAACGCACCGGAGCTGAAAACCCGCGGCGCCAGTGTCGACATGATGTTTGCGACCCAGAACATGCGCGATATCAGGGCCATGAGCATTGGCGCGGTGTTCGCCCTGCTCGGCGTCACGCTGACCATTCTGATCGCCACCCGTTCACTGCGCCATGGATTGTTGAGCGTGGTGCCCAATGCCTTTCCGGCAGCCATGGCACTTGGGCTCTGGGGGCTGATCATCGGCGAGGTCAACTCGGCGGTGACCATTGTGTTCAGTATCACCCTCGGGCTGGTGGTGGACAACACGGTACATTTCATCAGCAAATACCGGCGCGGTCTCGCCAAGGGCATCGGTACGGAAGGGGCTGTGCGCTACGCGTTCAGCACCGTCGGTTCAGCGTTGATGATCACCGCTGCGGTGCTGACGGTGGGTTTTGGTCTGCTGACCCTGTCGACCTTCAACCTCAACGCCTATATGGGTGGGCTCACCGCCATGACCATTGTCATCGCCCTGATCTTTGATTTTCTGATGCTGCCGGCACTGTTGCTGCTCATTGACAAGCATGAACCGGTCACCGCGAATACAGACGAGGTGCTGTCGGCGGAGGTGCCCGATGCCATGCCGACCTGACGGGCCAGGGTTCCAGGCTATCGGGTCCATAGCGGTCCCCAATGGTGGATTCAGAGTGCTTTTGGCAGGACGCAGGCTCGTTTAACTTAAGGACCCGGCATGAGCACTAAATTACTGGACGATTCCCGCATTGACCCGCGGATCAAGGCGCATTTCGGCACTTGGCCAACACCGCCGCTGCGCAATGTCGACAGTCGGGAAGACATGATCGCCGCCGCCAATAGTGAAAAGGCCATCGCTGTTTTCAAGCGTTTGGAAGCGTTCAGCGAAGGCTGCAAGGAAGAAGGCGTGGCTCCCCGGGCCGGGCTGCGCTTTAGTGACCACACTTTCATTTCCGAGCCCGACGGCAACCGCTGCCGTATCCACTTCATACGACCGGACACCGACCAGATCCTGCCCTGTGTCTATTACATCCATGGCGGGGGCATGCAGTCCCTGTCCTGCTATAACGCCAACTACCAGGCATGGGGGCGAATCATTGCCGCCCAGGGGGTGGCTGTCGCCATGGTGGATTTTCGCAATGCCATCCGGCCCTCCTCGGTACCTGAGGTGGCGCCCTTCCCGGCGGGACTGCACGACTGTGTATCCGGCCTGAAATGGCTGCATCAGCAGGCGGCGGAGTGGGGCGTTGACCAGACCCGGGTGATTGTCGCCGGCGAGAGCGGCGGCGGAAATCTCACCCTGGCCACGGGGCTCAAACTCTGCCGGGAAGGCAGCTTGGGGCTCGTCGCAGGTCTTTACGCCCTGTGTCCCTACATTGCCGGGAAATGGCCCATGGCGCGCCACCCCTCCTCCATTGAGAACAACGGAATACTGCTCGATCTGCACAACAATCAGGGTGCCATGGCGTACGGCATAGAGGCGTTCGAAAAAGGCAATCCCCTGGCGTGGCCAGGGTTTGCCCGTGAAGAGGATGTACGCGGTCTGGCCCCGACGGTGATCAGTGTCAACGAATGTGATCCGTTGCGGGATGAAGGGATCGAATTTTATCGGCTATTGCTTCGGGCGGGTGTCGCCGCTCGCTGCCGACAGGTGATGGGAACGATTCACGGTATTGAGGTTTTCCCTCACGTCTGTCCGGATATCAGCCGGGAGACAGCGGTATCCATCGCCGATTTTTGTCGCCGGGGGTAGACTGTCAGTTCATCAGGTTAAGAATCGATTTTGCCTGCGAACGCCGCCGCCGGTTTTTGATGACAGACAATTGAGTCGAACTGAGCGGTTATGGTTGTCCGATAACGGTGAGCGGATAAGGCCCTGGCTCGATCCCCGCCGGATCGCTCAGCGGTACCCCCGATCAGGCTTTTTTGACAAACATTGATTTCAGTTTCATGGCCCCGATACCGTCTATCTTGCAATCGATATCGTGATCCCCTTCCACGAGGCGAATGTTCTTTACGCTGGTGCCTACTTTCACCACCTGGGAAGAGCCCTTGATTTTCAGATCCTTGATCACGGTCACCGAGTCTCCGTCATGGAGCACATTACCGTTGGCGTCCTTGTAGACCGGCCCCTCCGGTGCCTGCGATTCCCCGCTCTGGGGCCATTCGTGGGCGCATTCCGGACAGATAAATAGCAGGCCATCGGCGTAGGTGTATTGGGAACTGCAGTTCGGGCAATGGGGCAGATCAGCCATGTTAACTCCGGCATAACGAAGGCGGGCGATCATGCCAGTCAGACCTGCAAAAGTCCACAGTCAGCTTGTGGGCTTTGTCGGGCACCGAAAGCGGGAGCCGACGCCTGGCATGGCCGCTGGCCCCTTCGATTGGTTACTGAAAGGCACAGCCAGGTTCCTTGCCCAGCTTTTTCAGAATCATTGCCATTGGACAAAATCCGCTAAACGCCGCCTGGAGCATGTTGGCGCCTACAAAGGCGGTAAACCAGAGCCAGTACAGCGAGTGCAGCTGGCTCAGGGCCAGGCTAATCAGGATAAAGCAACCAGCGATGGCAAATACCAGTCGGTCAACGTTCATGGGCGTCTCCTCTCAGTGGGGTTTCAGTTTTTCGATACCGGGCACTATTGGTAAAACGGGTTGGTGTCGCCCCCGCGAATCTTGCGCAGAAAATATTTCTCAAAGGCGGTTTTCGCCAGGTGTACCCAATAGCCATTTCCTTGTGCTCCAAGGCGGCGGGCTGTCCACCGACGCGAGCCCCGATGATGACGATTTTGGCCATGGGTTGGCCCCGTATCGCTAACGTTATGCGTCGAAGCGCCAATTCGGAACGCACATTCAAATGTCGGCGCAGTAAATGTCGTGCAATGTCTCCAAAATGCGTCTGGCATCGTTATCGCACAGGGAATAGTAGATTTTCTGAGCGTCGCGGCGGGTCTCAACCAGCCCTTGTTTGCGCAGGCGAGCCAGGTGCTGGGACAGGGCGGACTGACTGAGACCCACCAGGCTCTCCAGCTCGCTCACCGTATGGGCGCGGTTGACAAGGGCGCAGAGCACCAGTAATCGCGCCGGGTGGGCGAGTATTTTCAATACTTCCGCGGCTGATTCCGCGTTCTCTTGCATGGCATGGATATCCATGGCATCCACTGATAAATTAGTTGACACTAATATAAGCAATATCTAATATTAGTGCAATCAAAAAATCAGGATCACGCAATGGCTACCAAAATGCTTGCCGACCGGGCCGTTTACTTCGCCCTGAATCACCCGAAGTCGGTGGCCAGGGTGATGGTCTGGATAACCCTGGTGCTTGCGCTTGTGGCGGTGGTTCCCAGTTTTGTCGACCTGCCCTATCTGAAGCCCGTTACCGTCGATACCGACCCCGAGAACATGCTGTCCAGGGAAGAACCTGTGCGGCTGTTTCACGACCACAACAAGGACGTGTTTGCCCTGTCCGACATAATTGTTGTGGGGGTGGTCAATGAAGAGCACCCCCAGGGGGTGTTTAATCCCGACTCGCTCAGGCGTATTTATGATCTGACCGAGTACGCGAAAACGCTCACCTGGCCGAGCGCCGTTGATCCCGATCGGCAGGAGGGGGTGGTGGAAGTGGACATGATCGCCCCGTCCACGGTGGATAATATCGAGCAGGGCGGTCCGGGGACGGTGAATTTTTCCTGGCTGATGGCGACGCCGCCGGCCACGGAGGAGGCGGCGATCGCCATTCGTGAGCGGGCACAGAATATTCCCTTCCTCAATGGCACCCTGGTTTCCGAAGACGGCAAGGCCATTGCGCTTTATTTGCCCATCACGAGCAAAACCCTGTCGTACAGAATCAGCACTGCCCTGCGGGACTATGTCAGCGATTGGGACGGGGCGGATCAGGTGTTTATTACCGGGTTGCCGGTGGCCGAAGACACCTTTGGTGTGGAGATGTTTATCCAGATGGCCATTTCCGCCCCGCTGGCAATGCTGACCATTTTTCTGCTGCTCTGGTGGTTTTTCAAAAAACTCGTTCTGGTGGTGTCGCCGATGATTGTGGCAATGGTCAGTTCCATTGTCACCATGGCCTTGCTGGTCATTTCCGGCAACACCATCCATATCATGAGCTCGATGATCCCCATTTTCGTCATGCCCATCGCGGTGCTCGATGCCATTCATATTCTGTCGGAGTTTTTCGATCGCTATCCGGTGCATAAGGACCGCCGCAAGACGCTTCAGGAGGTGATGCATGCTCTGTTCGCGCCGATGCTGTTTACCACCCTGACCACCATGGCCGGTTTCGCTTCCCTGGCGCTAACGCCGATTCCGCCGGTTCAGGTATTCGGCGTCTTCGTGGCCATCGGTGTCTTCACCGCCTGGTTGTTGACGATCCTGTTTATTCCCGCCTTTGTAATGCTCATTCCCGAAAGCAAGCTGGAGGGCTATGGCCATGTCGGCAGCGAAGGGGAACAGGATCACACCCTGCTGGGCCGCTTCCTGCAGGCCATTGGACGGGGTTCTACCCGTCGACCGGGTTGGGTTCTGGCGCTAACGCTGCTGCTGTGTGGCGTATCCGCCTATGGCATTACGCTCATTCGTATCAATGACAACCCGACAAAATGGTTTGACGAGCGACATGAGATTCGCATTGCCGACAGGGTGCTGAACGAACATTTCGGCGGTACCTATATGGCGTATTTGTCCCTCATTCCCGCGGCGGTGGATGAGAAATTCGAGATGGAGACTGTTCTCTCCGAGCTCGAATCACGACGCAAAAGTGCTGTTCAAAGTGGACTTTCCTCGGGGGTATACGCACAGTTTGAAGAGAGCGTACGCAGCCTTGCCCAGCGCGACGTCAGCCAGAGCGACGCCCTGGAGCATCTGACGGGGCAGGTGGAAGAGGCCATGGCGGAGGCCGGCGGCGATGACTATTTTGCCTGGGATGACCTGTTGTTGCTCCTGGATGGCATCCGCCAGCGACAGGAAGTGTTCAAACAGCCTGAGACACTGATCTGGATGGATGCACTTCAAAATCATCTTCTTGCCAACGGCCATGTGGGCAAAATTAATTCGCTGGTCGACGTGGTCAAGACCGTCCACCGGGAGCTGCTGCTGGGAAGCGCCGAGGCATTTCGTATCCCTGACTCAAGTAACGCCATCGGCCAGACCCTGATCACCTACCAGAACAGTCACCGGCCACAGGACTTGTGGCATTTCGTCACCCCGGACTACCGTCACGCCAATCTGTGGCTGCAGCTCACCAGCGGTGATAACCAGGATATGGAGGCGGTGATCGCCGATCTCGACCGGTTCCTTGCCGACAATCCGGCACCCTACGGTATAGATGCCGAATGGTTCGGGCTGACCTACATTAACGTGGTGTGGCAGGACAAGATGGTCACCGGCATGCTGACTTCCTTTCTGGGTTCCTTCGCGGTCGTGCTGCTCATGATGGTCGTACTGTTCCGCTCTGTGCTGGCCGGCGTTTTGTCGATGATCCCGCTGACGATTACCGTGGGATTGATCTACGGCATCATCGGCCTGATCGGTAAGGACTACGATATGCCCGTTGCCATCCTCAGTGCCTTGAGTTTGGGGCTTGCGGTTGACTATGCCATTCATTTTCTGGCCCGCAGCAAGGAGGCGGTGGCGCGAAACGGCAGCTGGAAGGCGGCAATTCCCCATGTTTTCGGGGAGCCGGCCAGGGCCATTACCCGCAATGCCATCGTGCTAGGCGCCGGCTTTTTGCCGCTGCTGGCGGCACCCCTTGTGCCCTACCAGACGGTGGGTGTTTTTATTGCCGCGATTATTCTGTCCGCCGGATTGGCCACCCTGATTCTTATGCCGGCGCTGATTCAACTGGTTCAAAAATGGCTGTTTGCCAACGTTGAGGGAGAACGCCAATGAATGTTTTTATTCGATGGGTGGGGATTGCCCCGCTGCTGATGATATCGCTCGCCTGGGCACAGACGGATACGGCCCCGGACGTGGACGAGATTGTTCACCGTGCCAACCACGTCGCCTATTTCCTGGGCAAGGATGGCCGTGCCCAGGTGCAGATGCTGATTACCGATAACCAGGGCCGGAAACGTCAGCGCAGCTTTACGATCCTGCGTCGGGACGATAGCGACAGCGAATCCATCGACGACCGGGGGTATCTCGGCGAACAAAAGTTGTATGTCTACTTTCACCGCCCCAGCGATGTCAACAAGATGGTGTTCCTGGTGCATAAAAAAACCGATACCGACGACGACCGCTGGCTCTATCTGCCGGCGCTTGACCTGGTCAAGCGAATCGCCGCCAGTGACAAGCGCACCAGTTTTGTCGGTTCCGACTACTTCTATGAGGACGTCAGTGGCCGCAGTGTCGACGCCGACGATCACGAGTTATTGAAAACCACTGACAATTATTACGTCCTGCGACACACGCCCAAGGATCCCGCCAGTGTCGAGTTCAGCTACTACGATATGTACGTGCACAAGGAGTCCTTCATCCCGGTGCAGATCGAGTTCTACGATACCAACGGCGACAAGTACCGGGTTGCCAGGGCGCTCAAGGTGGAAACGGTTCAGGGTTATCCCACGGTCACTGAGGCCAGCATGGAGAACCTGAAAACCGGCGGTGTGACCCGGATGCGCTACAGCCAGGTCAGCTACGATATTGGCTTGCCGGAGGAAATTTTCACCGAACGTTTCCTGCGCGCGCCCCCCGTCAACTACCTGCGTTAACGCGAGAGAGCATATGGGTGTTAAAGCTGGGCTGATTCCCGGGCTTTGCGCAGTGATGGTTCTGATACCCTGCTTCCTGCTTGCCCAGGAACCGGATCTGCCGTCGGGGCTCGACGACGGGCCGGTGTCGCCTGCGGAGAGCGAACGGGAAGGCAATGGTGAGCCCGAACTTCCCACCGGTATGGACAGTGTCGGGCCCGCCTGGCCCGAGTCCACCGATGACTGGCCCGGGGAGGGCATGTCCGCGACGACGGAAACCACCCTCGCCCGCCGGCTGGGCATCATCGGGTTTGCCGAGTTGCGTGCCGGAACCCGGGTCAATGCTCCTATCGATCAGCGGCGTGCCTCCGCCAGTGAAGCGCGGCTGGAGGTATCCCGGGATTTCGCCTGGCAGGGCTGGACCGCCAAGGGGACGGCGGACCTGCTCTACGACGATATCGAACCCAACCAGCACCTCGACCTGGAAACCGGCCGCGGCTGG
The DNA here is from genome assembly GCA_002702725.1 of Porticoccaceae bacterium. Lineage (GTDB taxonomy): Bacteria > Pseudomonadota > Gammaproteobacteria > Pseudomonadales > Porticoccaceae > NAT127. The sequence continues at coordinate 21,931 of PABE01000008.1, read as the reverse complement.
CTTGATCTGCGCGAGCTTTGGATCCAGCGCCGTCTGGGTTCCAGCCTCGATATAAAGGCGGGGCGGCAGATCCTGACCTGGGGAGTGGGTGATCTGCTGTTTATCAATGACCTGTTTGCCAAGGATTGGAACAGTTTCCTTGCCGGCCGCGATGAGCAGTATCTCAAGGCACCCTCGGATGCCCTTCGCGTGGGTGGCTACACGTCGCTGTTCAACGTCAATCTCATCTATGTGCCGCGCTTTGACGCCGACCGCTTTATCGACGGCCGGCGCCTGTCCTATTACAGCCCGCTGCAGGGAACAGTGGTTGGCGGTCACCAGGTGCTTGAGGTGAACGACAGGGATCGCATATGGCAGGACGATGAGTGGGCGTTGCGGCTTTACCGAACCTTGCAGAGCTACGAAATCGCGCTGTACGGCTATCGCGGTTTCTGGAAAAGCCCGGGCGGCTTCGATGCGACAACCGGCAGAGGTGTTTTCCCTGCGCTGGATGTGTTTGGCGCCAGCGCGCGCGGCCCCATGGGGCCCGGTATCGTCAGTGTCGAGCTCGGCTACTATCATTCCCGGGACGACAGCGATGGCACCGACCCCCTGGTCAACAACAGCGAGTGGCGGGGACTGCTTGGCTATGAATGGGAATTGGTGCCGGATACCACCCTGGCCCTTCAGTACTATGTGGAATCCATGGCGGACTACAGCGACTATCGCGATACATTGCCGTCAGGCCAGCGGTCACGGGATGAGCATCGCCAGGTGGTTACGGCCCGACTCACGCGGCTTGCCCTTCATCAGAACCTGACACTGAGTCTGTTTGTGTTTTATTCGCCCACGGATCGCGACAGTTACTGGCGGCCCAAGGTGAGTTACAAACTCACCGATAATTGGCGACTGGAAGGTGGTATGAACCTGTTCACGGGGCAGGATAGTAATACCTTTTTCGGTCAGTTTGAGCGTAACAGCAACGCCTACGGCGCGATTCGCTACAGCTTCTGATTACTGGAAGCAGTGCTCCGGGGCAGGAAAAGTGCCGTTGCGCACCGCCTCCCCGTAGGCCTCCATGGCGCCCTGGATGGAGCCGGTCTCGGCCAGAAAATTCCTGGTGAAGCGCGGTACACGGGGCGACAGGCCCAACATATCGTAGACCACCAGTACCTGGGCGTCGGTGCCCGGGCCGGCGCCAATACCGATGACAGGAATTGACAGCTGGTCACTGATTTTGCTGGCCAAAGCGGTCGGCACACATTCCAGCACCAGCAGATCTGCCCCCGCCGCGGCAAGACACAGGGCGTCATCCAGCATTTTTTGTCCGGCTTCCTCCCCTTTGCCCTGAACCTTATAGCCCCCCAGTTTATGCACTGACTGTGGTGTCAGTCCCAGGTGGGCACATACCGGCACGCCGCGCTCAGCCAGTTTGCGCACCGTATCTTCCAGCCAGGCTCCGCCCTCCAGCTTCACCACCTGGGCACCGCTCTGCATCAGTCGAGTGGCGTTTTCCATGGCCTGCTCCGGGGTGGCGTAGGTCATGTAGGGCAGGTCGGCAATGAGCAGGGACTTACTGTTGCCGCGGCTGACCGCCGCGGTGTGATGGAGCATGTCCGCCAGGCTGACGGGGACAGTACTGTTGTGTCCGAGAATCACGTTACCCAGTGAGTCACCCACCAGAAGAACCTCAATTCCGGCCTTTTCCGCCTGTTGGGCAAACGATGCATCATAGGCGGTCAGGACCGCGAACTTTTCCCGATTGGCCTTCATTGCCTGCAGGGTAGCCAGTGTGATGGCTTTCATGGGCATTCTCCTGTCGCTCTGGGCGTAATCGATCGAGGGTGGGGGGACCTGACCTTATACATGGGGTGAGGGGTTGTAGTAATGGCGCCCGGTCTTGATGGTGAGCAGATAATTTACCAGGTTGTGATAGTCGGCTTCGTTGTCGACCAGGTCAATTTCCGTGGCGTTGACGATCAGCAGCGGTGCCCGATCATAGTAATAGAAATACTGTGTATACGTATCGTTGAGCACCCGCAGATAATTGGGATCGATATGCTGTTCCATCCGATTGCCCCGCCTTTCGATACGTTCCAGTAAGACATCGGTGGGCGCCTGCAGATAAATAACCAGGTCCGGCCTCGGGGCATCCACCATCAGCTGTTCATAGACAGTGTGATAAAGGCGCAACTCGTCCTCGTCGAGGGTGACCTGGGCGAACAGCGGGTCCTTGTCAATCAGGAAATCGGCGATCCGCACCGGCTGAAAAATATCCCCCTGGCGCAGGCTTTGCAGTTGCTTGACGCGCTGAAAAAGAAAAAACAGTTGTGTCGGCAGCGCTGCCGAACGGCGGTCTGTGTAGAACTTTTCCAGAAACGGGTTTTCTTCCGCCTGTTCGAGCAGGGTGTCGTAGTTGAATGTGTGGGCCAGACGCTTGGCCAGTGTTGTCTTGCCGACACCGATGGGGCCCTCCACCGCAATAAAGCGGGGCAGTTCCACGGCGCTCAAGTCGAGGCTGATATCGTTGATGAGCGATTCCACATCATTCTCCGTCAGAGAGCCGGACAATACCGCCAGAGGGACAGTTTGCCAAGAGCGATGACAGCGGCGTGCCGCCGGGCAGCACCAGGTCCGGCGCGATATCCGCAAGTGGCAACAGGACAAAGTTGCGCTCGGCGAGGCGCGGGTGAGGCACGGTGAGCGTCTCTTCGTTCAGCAGACAGTCGCCGTAGAGCAGGATGTCCAGGTCCAGTGTTCTCGGCCCCCATTTCAGCTGGCGCCGGCGGCCCTGCCGGTCTTCGATTGTCTGAAGTTCGGCGAGCAGTCCAAGGGGGGAAAGCGTGGTGATGATTCTGGCCACACCGTTAATATAGTCGGGCTGTCCGACCGGCCCGACGGGCTTGCTGCGATACCAGGCGGAAACGCCGTCGAGGCGGGTTTCGGGCAGTGCGCCCAGTGTCGAAACCGCGGTCCGTACCTGCGTCAGGGGTTGCTCAAGATTGCTGCCGATGCCGATAAAGGCAGCTGCCGGCTCTCTCAAGATGTGGCTCCGGCGGGTGGGCGCTTGCGGGGCCGGCGGCGACGCCGACCGCCCCCCGATCTGCCGCCCAACTTGCTGACCATCGCTTCCCGCTCGTCGGGGTCGGCGTCCTGGTAGCGGGTCCACCAATCGCCGAGGTTGTCCAGGATCTCTCCGGCCTGCTCCCGAAGCAGGACGAAGTCGTAGGCGGCGCGAAACCGCGGTAATGAATGGAGATGCTCCGCTCGCCGGCCGCTTCGGTTGGGCAGGCGACCCTGCATTTCCCAGATTTCCCGCATGGGCAGGGAGAAGCGACGGGGGATGGCGATGCGCGATACCTGCTGGGCGACAGTGTGCCCGGCGGCTTTCTGCATGGCCATGGCCGGGGCCTCGCCCTTGGCCCTGTAAAAGGCATCGCCCTTGACCACCACTGGCCAGAGCAGCGCCGCGAGCAGGAAGGCGGGGGTGACGGGTTTGCCCGCCGCAATCCTGGCGTCGGTATTGCGCATTGCCTGCTCGATGAAACGCTGATTGAAACCGTCGTCCGACGCGAGCAGTTCATCGGTTTCCGGGAATAACAGGCCAAAGAGGCGATATTCCCGCAAAACACGGAAAGTGGCGAGGGCATGGCCGGCCAGAAACAGCTTGAGGAATTCATCGAACAACCGGGCCGGCGGAATGTTGGACAGCAATGGCGCCAATTCGGGAATGGGTGCTGCCGTGGCGGGTTCCAGTGAAAAATCGAGTTTGGCGGCAAAACGGGCGGCGCGCAGCATTCGCACTGGATCCTCGCGAAAGCGGGTCTCCGGATCGCCAATCATCCGCAGCTGGCGCGCCTCGATGTCCGGCAGCCCGTTGGCGTAATCGAAAAGCGTGTCGTCCGCCGGGTGATAGTAGAGGGCATTGACGGTGAAGTCCCGTCGCTGGGCGTCTTCATTGATATCGCCAAAGACATTGTCCCGGAGCAATTGGCCCTGGGCACTTTGAACAGCCTGGCGATGACCGCCGTTGTGGTTGGCCCGGAAGGTGGTGACTTCGACCATCTCACGGCCCATGTACACATGCACGATCTGGAAGCGGCGACCGACGATGCGTGCGCGGCGAAACAGTTCCTTGACCTGATCGGGGGTGGCGTTGGTGGCGACATCAAAATCCTTGGGGTGGCGACCGAGGAGCAAGTCGCGGACACAGCCGCCGACCAGGTAGGCGTCATAGCCCCGGGCCTGCAGGGTTTCGATGGTCTTGATCGCGCCATTGCTGATTTGCCGCCGCTTGATGGGATGGTTGCCCGAGGTCAATACCTGGGGGTCGGTCGTGGCTTTGCCGGGCGCGGTAAAGAGTTTGAAAAGCTTCTTGAGCATCTATGACGGGTCGGTTGACAAACAGGCGCGCAGTTTACCACAGGCTTAACGGCTCGACGGAACAGCGGTCGCCCCGGTCGCGCAGTGCGGGTGGTGGGATAGGGAAAAAGCAAAAGGAGGCTTTCGCCTCCTTTAATCGCCAGATGCTTCGATGGATACGGGTCCTAACCCCCCTGTTTCCTGAAAAGCCATCCGTCAGTCAGTATCGCTTTTATTATTCTCTATTGTTTTTATTCAGCTGAGTGGTCTTATTGTTATGCATAATATATAGCGAAGACTGTGCCAAAAATGGTTTTTTGTTTTTTATCAATGCCTTATAAAAATAGCTAGCCGTTTGGAAACGGCGCAAAACTGAAAAGTGTTACGTTTTTTCACGGCGGGTGTTTCGGTGTTACTCGATCCCTTCGGTGGCGTCAGGCGCTTTTGGTTCGGGGTATGCCCAGTTTCTGGCGTCGTTCCCACAGACACTTGCGACTGATGCCAAGTTTCTTGGCCAGCTCCGTCTCACTCATGGCGTGCTGATTTTCGAGTACAAACCGGGTGAAGTAATCCTCCAGGGACAACCCCTCGGGGGTGTCCTTGTCGAGGGGCTTGCGGGTGCTTTCGCTGGCCGTGAACTCCGTATCCTGATCCTCGTCGATCTCGACAAGTGTCAGATCGATGCCCAGCAAATCATGGCTGATGGCCTGGTTTTCGTCGCACAGAATCACCGCCCGCTGTATCGAGTTCTCCATTTCCCGGATGTTGCCGGGCCAGGCATAGGTCGTGATTGCCTGAATGGCGTCCGGCGCCAGCACCAGAGAGTGGCGCCCCATACGCTGGCTGTATTTTTCCAGCAGGTACTCGGCAATTTCGAGGATATCCTTGCCCCGTTCACGCAACGGCGGAATATTCAGATTGACTACATTGATGCGGTAATACAAATCCTCCCGGAAGCGGCCTTCCCTGCACAGTTTCTGCAAATTGCGATGGGTCGCCGTCACCAGCCGGACATCGACCTTGCGGGATTTTACCGAACCGATCGGACGCACCTCTCCTTCCTGCAGTACCCGCAGCAACCGCGCCTGGGCCTCAAGCGGCAATTCTCCGATTTCATCGAGGAACAGGGTGCCGCCATCTGCGGCGGCCACGAGGCCGGTGCGGCTCTCGTGGGCGCCTGTGAAGGCGCCTTTCTCATGACCGAAAAGCTCGGCTTCAATCAGGGTGTCGGGAATTGCGGCGCAGTTGACGCAGATGATCGGCGCCTGCGCCCGGTGACTCTCGTTGTGGATGGCTTTGGCCGCGAGCTCCTTGCCGGTGCCCGTTTCACCGTGAATCAATACGGTGGCATCCGTGGGCGCCACTTTGTGAATAATGTTGAACACCTCTTTCATCGGGGTACTGTTGCCGATCATGCCGCGGCTGGCATGGGTCGGGGAATGGAATTCCTTGACGGTGTTCTGGGCGCTCAGGATGCGCTTGATAGAGCTGATCAGCTCCTTTTGATCAAAGGGTTTGGGGATATAGTCAACGGCACCCAGCTTCATGGTATCGACCGCCGAACGCAGGCTCGCGTAGCTGGTCATGATCAGTACCGGGACATCCCCGGCCAGCTTGATCAGGTCCGTACCCGGGGCGCCGGGAAGTCGCAGGTCACTGATTATCAGCGAGTAGTTCTCCAGACTGAAACGCTGGGTGGCGTCCTGGATGTTGGCCGCGGCCTCCGCTTCATAGCCGTTGCGATCGAGCAATTTCAGCAGTGAATGGCGGATGACTTCTTCGTCTTCAACAATCAGGATGCGTTGCATGGGCATACGGGGGTGGCTGGGGAGGGTTAGTTTTACCACCCTGAGCGACAGAATCAAGGGCTGTTCAGGGTCAGGGTGATTTGTGTGCCGCCGTTTTCGCTGATTGGACTGCTGATGGTCAGGGTGCCGCGGTGCAGCCGAATGATGCTGTAGACCAGCGATAGTCCAAGCCCTGTGCCGTCACCCGGGTCCTTGGTGGTAAAGAAAGGGTCGAGGACCCGGTCCTGCAGTTCCGATGGTATACCGTGCCCCGGATCGATCACATGGAAGCGATGGGTGTTGCCGTCGCCCGGTTCGTATTCGATACGAATGAGGCTGTTCTCCGGGCTGGCATCCCGGGCATTGGAGAGCAGGTTGACGAAGACCTGGGTCAGCTGATGGCCGTCCCCGTAAACCCTGATTTCTTCCGGCACCCGATTCAGGAAGCGGACAGGTTTCGCGCTCCTGTCCAGGTTCAGCAGCTGTATGGCGTCGTTCACGGCCCTGGCGATATCTGTCGGGCCGTGAATGCTGTTGTCGTCATTGCGTGAGAAATCGATCAGCGTCCTGACGATGGTGGAAATCCGGTCGGTCTGATTCAGTATCATCCGGGCGATTTCCTTGGCCTCCGGATCGGCGCTGTCGCTTTGCAGGTCCTGGGCCAGGCAGGAAATACCCGTCACCGGGTTGCCGATTTCATGGGCGACGCCGGCCGCCAGGCGGCCCACAGAGGTGAGTCGCTCCGAATGGGCGAGTTCCTGGATGAGCTTCAGTCGCTCGGTGATGTCTTCCATCAGAATGATCTGATTGCCGGAATAGACCGGTGAGTTTTCCTCGACCCGATACTTTTGCAGATGAAACCAGGCGGTGCTGTTGTTGCCGTTCCCGCGCTGGGGATTTTCCACCTCCAGGGCAGGCCACTCGTTGGCGTCTTCCTGGGCAAAAGACTTCAGGAGATCGCCCCAGGGGGCATGAAGGTCCGTCAGGTTGCCGCCCTCCGCAGTGTGGGAGTCAATGCCCGTGCAGGTGGCCATGGTCTGGTTCCAGAACAGTATCTCGCCGGCCCTGTCGACGGAGCAGACACCGATGGGCAGATTTTCCAGGGTCTGGCGATGGTACAGGCGCAACTTGTTCAGCTCCGCCGCCAACCCGGATAGCGCGCTGCCCGCATTGGCCAGTCGGATTTCGAGCAACGTCATGTCGTCCATGGGAACGTCGCCGTCGCGGCCCAGAGGCATGATGGCGTCCATGATCTGTTCACTGGTAAAGGTGCCGACTTTTTCGCTCAGGTTGTAGCCCAGCCGGTCCCGGAACATGCGCAGGACCAGGGGGCGGTGGTCGTTGCGATCGATATCCAGCCCGTCGACTGCCTGGGCGACTTCGCGGGCCGCGGCCTCCTTGCCTATTTTGTAGGCGAGTTTCGCTTCGACGTCATTGGCGCTGGTCATGGCCAGACTGGTACGTTGCGGCACAGGCAGGCTGTCAACCATGGTGCGGTAGGCGTGGCGGTGCTCCTCCTCGGTTGCTCGGGTCAGACGTGACGCCAGAAGTGTTACCAGCAGGTTGGCGATCAGTGATTCCACCAGCCAGAATGCCCAATTGGCGGGACCTACCACCAGATCGCCGCCCCACGGCAGGTTCAGCACGGCGCTGCCGGTAAACAGCGGTAACACGGAGCTCACCAGCCAGATGGACAGTCCGACGGCGAGGCCGGCCTTGCAGCCGAAACGGTTGATCCACGGAAGGTAGAGGGTCGCAATCATCGCCGGCACAAGCTGACTTAAGCCCATCATGCCGGCGATGGTGAGGTCGGTAACGCTTCCGGATTGCACTGTCAGGCCAAATCCGAGCGCCGCCAGTACCCACAGTGCACCGATGCGGAAAGACCAGTTGTCCAGCCATTCGTGTAACCGGACATCGATAAAGCGGGTCCGGCGTGGCGTGATAAAAGTGGTGAGATAAAACTTGCCCAGGGCTATTGCGGTCACCGTCAGCATGCCCATGGAGATAAACAGCGCCGCCACCAGGGTCAGGATGTGGATCAGCGGCTGATTGAGAGCCAGGGGCAGACTCGATACATAGTGATGGAGAGGAGCATCGATCTTCATCTCAAGGCCTGCCCAGAGAATGGGGAAGGCGGGCAGTGACGCCAGCAGAAACATCAGCGGCGGCATCCAGTTTGAGGGCAGGTTGCGTGGCCACCAGCGCCCCATGGTCTGGATATAGGTCAGTTGCGGAAGCATGAAAGGGGCGCTGAAGAAGATCAGGATCAGGGCATAGGCCGTGTCGAAACGCTTGATAATCGACAGTTGCGCGGAGGCTTCGGCCCATTCATTCATGGCGGTCAGCCCGCCGAATACGCCAAACACGGCGAGTATTCCGCAGGCCAGCAACGAGGCAAGGGCCAGCAGAGCACCAAAGGCCATGACCGGCGGGATGGCGCGCTGGGCCCTCGATTGCCGGCGAAACAGCCACATGAAGCCGATAGCGGAGGCGCACAGCGTCGTCATCAGCGCCACTTTGCCTGTTGCGCCGTTGTAGGCGACGGGGAAGAAAAGCTCGGCAATGATTTTCAGCTGCGCCGCGGCGATGGGCAGGCTCGATACCGCCAGGGTCAGTGTTGCGACCTTGCCGATGCGCACGGATCGGAATCGATAGACCATTAGGTCAGGAATCGATGAAAACGCGTTGGACCGGGTGATCCAGCGCAACGGTTCGAGAAACAGCGGTGAAAAAATAAAGAGCAGTGTATAGGCGGCCACGCCCAAAAGGCCCGCATAGCCAAACCGGCCCAGTAACTCGACAACGCCGGAGTAAAATAGAATGCCGCTGACGCCGTAAAAACTCAGGGCATAAATGAGCGGATGGGTCCACAGTGCCGACGGCATGCGACGGCTTTGCACCGCCAGGCCGATGGCGAAAAAGAGTACCAGGAACAGTATCAGGCTGATGACGCCGTCAACGCTCATAGTGTCCCCTGCGCCGCTGCCACAACCAGGCGGCCGTGATGACCAGTGCCCAGGCCAGGTACGGGCGAAGCCAGCTGGAACCGGGAACAGTAATCCAGTGAATCGCCATGGGCGTGATCACACAGGTGAGAAACACCAGCAGTGCTGCGAGTCTGTTGTTAAGCATGGGTAGATGGTAATTGGCCTCGCAGGGGTGATAAAGGATTTTTCTGTGCGCCGGGTTTTACATTGCCCCCGGGCGCCGGGCCAAGGTCCTAGAGCACGAACGGTACCGGCCGATCAAGCGCGATTTCCCGTGCCGACAGGCGGCAGGCGTAGGCCAATACCTCTACCCCGGCCGCCATGGCCTCCCGCAACAGGCGACCGTACTCGGGATCGACATCATCGGCGGGGCCGGCCCGCTCCGCCCCCGTGTGCTGAACACAGAAAAACAGTACCGCCCGGTTTCCCGCTGCGACCATCTTGATCAGTTCGCGCAGATGCTTGGCGCCCCGCGCAGTGACCGCATCGGGGAACGTCACCAGGCCGCCGCCCGCTTCCAGGGTGGTGTTTTTGACTTCCACGTAGCAGGCCGCTCTGTCCGGCGCGGTGAGCAGCAGATCAATGCGGCTGTTTTCGTCGCCATAGCGGACCTCGGGTTTCAGACCGGTGTAGCCGTTGAGTTCCGGTACCCGCCCGGCTTCTATCGCCTCTCGCACAAGCTGGTTGGGGCGGGCGGTATTGACCCCGGCGAGACAGCCCGAGGGGGTAGTGGTGATCTCCAGGGTGCCGGGCAGTTTGCGTTTTGGGTTGTCCGACAGGGAAAACCAGCATGCAGTGCCCGGCACCACACAGTTCTTCATGGAACCTGTGTTCGGGCAGTGGACCGTGATGATCTGGCCTTCACTGAGTTCGACGTCGGCCAGAAACCGCTTGTAGCGCTTCAGCAGAATGCCCTGTTGTAGTGGTGGATTCAGTTCCATGGCGTCAGGTTCTCGCGTCGGTCGGGATGGGCTTGCCGAGTACACCGGCGAGTCGTCGTACGGCCTCCTTAAGACGGGGCAGGGGTTCCGCTGTATAGGAGAAGCGGACATGCCTGTGCGCCCGGTGGTTGCCGAAATCCGTGCCGGGTGTCACGGACACCCCGGCCTGATCCAGAAGCTGCCAGCACAGGTCTTCACAGTCATCGGCCAGACCGTCGATACCGGCGTAGACATAGAAGGCCCCGGGGGGGAAGTGGCTGATGGTGAACCCGAGCTCCCTCAGTGCCGGTACGAGAAAATCCCGTCGCTGACGCAATGTTTCCCGGCGGGCATCGAACTCGGCCAGGCTCTCGGGGTGGAAAGCGGCCAGGGCGGCGTGCTGGGCGATGGCCGGTGGCGAGATAAAAAAGTTCTGGGTCATCAGTCGCACCGGCGGGATGGCGGTTTCCGGCAATACCATCCAGCCCAGCCGCCAGCCCGGCATGGCAAAGTATTTTGAGAAACTGTTGATGACGATGATGTCCTCGCCGCAGGCCAGTGCGGTGGAAAGACCGCCGTCGGTGTAGCACAGGCCGTGGTAGATTTCGTCGACAATCAGCCAGCCATCGCGGGCGCGCACGCATTCGTTGAGTCCGGTGATGGCGGCAGCATCGAGAACATCCCCGGTGGGATTGCTGGGGGAGGCCACCAGCAGTGCCCGGGTGCCCTGTTGCCAGTGGGAGGCGACGGCGGACGGCGTCGGCTGGTAGTGGTTTTCCGCATCGACGGGGATACGCGCAGGCAGTGCGTCGCAGCGGCGGACAAAGTTGGCGTTACAGGGGTAGCCCGGATCGGTGAGCAGCAGCCGGTCGCCGGGGTTGAGCAGCAGATCGCAGACCATGCCCAGGGCGGCGCTTGAGCCGGTGGTCACCACCACCCGCTCCGGGTCAAGGTCGACAGCGTAGCGATGCCGGTAAAAATCTGCGATGGCCTGTCGGAGGGGCGGTATACCCAGGCTGGAAGTATAGCCTTTGTGATCGCCATCGACCGCCGATCTGGCCGCTTCCGCGACCCGGGGCGGCAGTTCGAACACCGGCTCGCCCACCTCCATACGGATGATGTCCTGCCCCCGGGCCTGGCGGGCCATGGCGGCGTCGAGGAAGTCGACCACCTTGAACGAGGTCAGCTGGGCGGCTCGATGGGCAAATTTACGCGTGTCGATGACGGACGTCCTGTGCCTGTGTAAAGGGGCCTATTGTAGCGGCTGGCGGGCACTCAAAGTAGCTCCAGGGGGAGAGCGCTTCGCGCTGCTCGGACACGACGGGACAAAATCTGCTTGAAAAAAGGCAGCCATGCCACTATAAACGCGGGTCTGAGTCGCAACGCACAAACGAGGCCTAGCCAATGGCGAAAAAAGCCGCTGCCAAAGTGAGTTCCATTGCCCTGCATGGATTCGAGCCCTACAAGGAAAAAAAGGGCGAGGAATACATGAATGAGAAACAGCGCGAGCACTTCAAGAAACTTCTCTATGCCTGGAAGCAGGAGTTGATGGAAGAAGTGGATCGCACGGTTACTCATATGAAGGATGAGGCAGCCAATTTCCCGGATCCGGCAGACCGGGCGACACAGGAAGAAGAATTCAGCCTTGAATTGCGCACCCGCGACCGCGAACGCAAACTGATCAAAAAGATCGACAGTACCATTGAGCGTATTGAGGCGGACGACTACGGCTTCTGTGATCAGTGCGGTATCGAAATCGGGATTCGCCGGCTTGAGGCCCGCCCCACGGCGACCTTGTGCGTCGATTGCAAGACCCTCGACGAAATCAAGGAACGTCAGCTCACCGGTAACTAAAATACCCGTCGCCGGTGCGGCGCATGCCGCCCCCGCGATGCCTTCGGCCCATGCCCCAGTACACTGGCCGTTTCGCTCCCTCCCCCACAGGTCCGTTGCATTTTGGCTCTCTTCTGGCCGCGCTGGCCAGCTATCTGGATGCCCGCGCGTCTGACGGCCGCTGGCTGGTGCGTATGGAGGACATCGATCCGCCCCGGGAAATGCCCGGCGCCGCCAGCCTGATCCTGCGTCAGCTTGAAGCCCACGGTCTGGTCTGGGACGGTCCCGTTCTCTACCAGAGTCAGCGGGCAGCTCGCTATGAAAGCGTTATTACCCGGCTGCTGGAGCAGGGGGATGCCTATTACTGCCGCTGTTCCCGCAGTGACCTGAAGGCCATGGGCGGTACCTATGACGGCCGCTGCCGTGGTCGTGGCTTGCCCCGACGGGGTAATGCCCTGCGGGTGCAGGTGCCCCCGGGGACGGACATCGACTTCGAGGATATCTTTCAGGGGGCACAGCATTCCGCTCTGGATCGTGATGTCGGCGACTTCGTTGTCCTGCGCCGGGACGGCTATTACGCCTACCAGCTGGCGGTGGCAGTGGACGACGCCGATCAGGGGGTTTCCCATGTGATTCGCGGCAGCGACCTGCTGGATTCCACGTTCCGGCAGCGTTTTCTGCTCGAGCGCCTGGGATGGGTGCCGCCGGTGTACGGCCATATCCCCGTGGCGGTCAACCGCCAGGGCCAGAAACTCAGCAAGCAGAATCTCGCGCGCAGCCTGAACAGTCACAAACCGGAACAGAATCTCTACCAGGCCCTGGAAGCGCTTGGCATCCCGGCCTCTGTCGAGTGCGGGGGGATGGATGCCCAAGGGCTGCTGGCATGGGCTGTCGGCCGGTGGCGCCGGGACTGTGTGCCGGGGGGGCTGGCGATACCGGCGCCGGAGGACACCTGACCCACGCGGACTCGATCGCCGCCCGCGCACGGCCAAAACGCGCCTAGAGACGCGGCGCGAAAGCCGGTAAAATCCGTTCAATTTGACGCCTCAGGGGGTGACTGTGGATTTTACCGGTGCGCATATTCTTTCCATCGAGCAGTTTCAGCGCCAGGATATTGAAACCCTCTTTCGCACCGCCGATGCCATGGAACCCTATGCCCAGCGCAAGAAAATGACCCGGGTGCTTGAGGGAGCGATTCTCGGCAATATGTTCTTCGAGGCCAGCACCCGCACCCGGATCAGCTTTGGCAGCGCTTTCAACCTGCTCGGCGGTGAAGTGCGGGAGTCTGTGGGTGCCGAGAGCTCCTCCCTGGTCAAGGGCGAGTCCCTCAGGGACACGGCGCGGGTGCTGTCCGGCTACAGCGATATCATTTGCATGCGCCACCCCCAGGCCGGTTCAGTGGCCGAATTCGCCTCTGCCAGCCGGGTGCCGGTGATCAACGGCGGCGACGGCAGCAACGAACACCCCAGCCAGGCGCTGCTCGACCTGTATACCATCCAGCGGGAGCTGATGACCCGGGGGCGCAGTATCGACGGTGTTCGCATTGCCATGATCGGGGATCTGAAATACGGTCGCACGGTCCATTCCCTGAGCAAGCTGTTGTGTCTGTTCAGGAACGTCAAAGTGGTTCTGGTGTCGCCGTCCGAACTTGCCATGCCCGAAACCTATGTGGCATCCCTTCGCGACGCCGGCCATCAGGTGGTTGTCACCGATCAGCTGGAGGCCAATATCTCGAGCGTCGATATCGTCTATTCGACCCGTATTCAGGAGGAACGCTTTCAGGACCGGCAGCAGGCGGACCTTTACCGGGGGCGTTTCCGGCTCAACCAGGCGATTTACACCCGCCATTGCGAGCCCAATACGGTGATCATGCACCCTCTGCCCCGGGATTCCCGGGCAGAGGCCAACGAGCTGGATGCGGATCTCGACAGCAACCCCAACCTGGCGATATTCCGCCAGGCGGACAACGGTCTGATTGTCCGAATGGCCCTGTTTGCCCTGATTCTGGACGTCGCCCACCTGGTGGATAAATACGCCCAGGACGTGCGCTGGTTCAACCACCGCAGCCGGTCCTGAATACTTACTGTTCCTTTTCCCATTCATCGACAACGATAAGTTAGCCTATGCCCAGGAATGACTGCCCCGCCGAATTCGACGATATCCGCCCGTACCTGGATGCCGAGGTGCCAGAGGTCATGGACCGGCTGCTGTCGAATCCGGAAATGACCGATACCATCCTGTCGATGAAGTTTCCCAGGGCCCGCCATTATCTGGGCTGGTTGTTGCGACCGCTGGTACGCCGCATTCTCAAACGGGAGCTTGGCGATATCCGCACGGTGCGCGACTTCCAGGAGCTGGTCGGCCTGCACCTGCGCGAACTGCTCGCTGCCAGCCATACCGAGGTGACGGTTTCCGGCATCGAGTCCCTGGACCCGAAAAGTGCCTATCTGTTCATCAGTAACCACCGGGATATCGCCATGGACCCGGCATTCGTCAATCTGGTTCTCGATGACCATGGCATGGATACGGTGCGCATTGCCATCGGCGACAACCTGCTCAGCAAACCCTTTGCGACCGACCTGATGCGGGTCAACAAGAGTTTCATTGTTCGCCGTTCGGTCAGTGGCCGGCGGGAAAAGCTCAGGGCGCTGACCACGCTGTCGCGCTATATCCGCCACAGTATTATGGTCGATACCGCCTGTGTGTGGATCGCCCAGCGCGAGGGGCGCGCCAAGGACGGGGTTGACCGCACGGATACCGCCCTGATCAAAATGCTCACCCTCGGCAAGGAACGGGAGGCGAGTTTCTCCTCCGCGGTCGCGGATCTCAATATGGTGCCGGTGTCCATTTCCTACCAGTTTGATCCCTGCGATCGGGACAAGGCCCGGGAGCTGCACGAGCGGCGCACCACGGGCAGCTACGAAAAAAAGCCCCACGAGGACCTGGCCAGTATTTACAAAGGGATTGCCGGCAACAAGGGACGGGTTCACGTGGCGTTCGGAGACCCCCTCAACCGGCCCCTCGATGATACCGATCAGGTTGCCGATTACGTGGACCGCCAGGTAATCAGCCACTATCGGTTACAACCCACCAATCTCATCGCCTGGCAGAAACTGCACGGGGGTCATCCCAGGGTCGATGCCTGGAAAAACGCAATCGACGCCGACTGGGACGATATCGAGCTGCAGCTCATGGCCCGCATCCAGGGCGAGCCCTCGGATGTGGTGGATATCTTCCTGGGCACCTATGCCGCGCCGGTACAGAGTCTTCTGGATTTCGGGCTGGAGCCGCTGGTTTGACGGAGCTCAGCGCAGAGCTGAAGGAAACCATCCAGACCGGCTATCGGCGTTTTCTCGCCAGCCGGGACTTAAAACCGCGGGTGGGACAGCGGCAGATGATCGGCGCCATCGCCCGCACCCTGGGGCAGGTGGAAACTGACGCAGAGGGCGATCGCACAGGCGACGCCCCGATCTGTGTCGTCGAGGCCGGCACGGGCACCGGCAAGACGTTGGCCTACCTCCTGCCAGTGCTTCCCATCGCAAAGGCTGAGGGTAAAACCGTGGTGGTCGCGACCGGCACGGTGTCCCTGCAGTCCCAGCTGCTGGAAAAGGACATTCCCCAGCTGCTGGAGGCCACGGGCTGGCACTACAACATCGCACTGGCCAAGGGTAGGGGACGGTATCTGTGCAACATCAGACTGGAGCAGTGCCTGGACGCTACCGGCGCCCGGGAGGCGGGTCTGTTCCTGTTTGAGGACGAACTGGCGTTCACCCCGGACCGCGCCAGCGATCACACCCTCAAGGCCATGTCGGAGGCCATCGCGGAGGGTAGCTGGGACGGCGACCGCGACCGGTGGCCAGCCGCCGTCGATGACCGCCTGTGGCGCGCCCTGACCGTAGACCGGCGCCAGTGCAGCGGCAACCGGTGCAGAAAGATTCACGAGTGCAGCTTTTTCCAGGCCCGGTCGACCCTGGATGACGCCGATTGCATCATCGCCAATCACGACCTGGTACTGGCGGATCTGGCCCTGGGGGGCGGTGTGATTCTGCCGGCGCCGGAGGAGACCATCTACGTGTTTGACGAGGCACACCGCCTGGCGGACACCACGCTGCGCCATTTTGGCAATGCCCTGCCGCTGCAGGGCTCGATCCAATGGCTGGAACAGATGGTCAAGGGTGTGGCCATGGCATTGAAAACCTGCCAGGAAGCATTGTTTCTCCGCCAGCTGCTGGAAAGAGTGAGCGGGACGCTGGAGGCCACCCTGCAGCAACTGCGCCTGGCGGCGCCCGCATTGCGTTCGCAGCTGGATCAGTTATTACCACCGGGGGCAGACCACTACCGGTTCCCCAATGGCGATATAGGCGAGGAGAACCGCAACCTGGCCGAGCAGATCGCCCGGCAGGGCGTCGCCCTCAATACCCGCCTCGAGGAGCTGACGGCGGAGCTGGAGAAAGCCCTTGAGGACCAGCACTGCCCGGTACCGAAGGTGGACATCGAGTCATTGTTTCAGGCGGTCGGTACCTGGCACGGGCGCGCGGAGGTGATTGCCGACCTGTGGCTGCAGATGGCGGAACCGGACCCCCCGGATAGCCCACCCAGGGCGCGCTGGCTGGCGGTTGATAGTGACGGGCAGGATATTCTGGTCGCGGTGTCGCCCATTTCGGCGGCGGAACTGCTGCGCTCCCGGCTTTGGAGCCGTTGCTTTGGCGCCGTTGCCACGTCCGCGACCCTGCGCGCCCTTGGCAAGTTTGACCGCTTTGCGGCAACAGTCGGTCTGCCCCGGCACGCCCGGACACTGGCGGTGCCGGGCGCTTTCGACTACGCCCGTTGCGGTGTGCTGGCGATTCCCGATATCGATGCCGATGGCAGTGACGCAGCGGCACATACCGAGGCCCTGATTCGTCATCTGCCGGGATTATTCGACGGGAACGAGGGCACCCTGGTGTTGTTTGCCTCCCGGCGGCAGATGGAGACCGTGTTCGACGCCCTGGACAGGACACTGGCTGACCGTGTGCTGATGCAGGGTCAATACAGCCACAGCGAGCTGCTTCGTCGTCATCGGGAGGCGGTGGACGGTGGCGACGGCAGCGTGGTCTTCGGCCTTGCCAGTTTTGCCGAAGGCCTCGACCTGCCCGGGGATTACTGCCGCCATGTGATCATCGCCAAACTGCCCTTTGCCGTGCCCGACAACCCGTTGCAGTCCGCCCAGGCGGAATGGCTGGAGACGAGGGGGCTGAACCCGTTTCAGGCCATGACGCTGCCGGACGCTTCCCTGCGCCTGATTCAGGCCTGCGGCCGCTTGCTGCGAACCGAGCAGGACCGGGGTCGTGTGACCATCCTCGACCGGCGCCTGGTCACCCGCTTTTACGGGCGCCAGCTTGTCGATGCGTTGCCGCCGTTCCGTCGGGAGGGTTTTTGACAGTGAAGGAAAGCCCGCGCACGGCTTTGCGTCATGAACTGACAGCGACCGAAAACCTGCTCCGCTGTTCGGGCCTGTGGTCGACGTCGGTTCCTTCACCCTCGGCGCTGGCCAGTACAGTGCCCTTCGCGGCGGATACCCTGGCTTTCCACGACTGGCTGCAATTTTTGTTTATTCCGCGGTTGCGGTCGTTGATTGCCTCGGGGTTACCGTTGCCCGCCGTTTGCGGACTGGCGCCCATGGCGGAGGTTTTTCTCCGCCAGAGGGGGGTTCAATTGCCGGAATTACTGGTTCGATTGCGCACAATCGACCAGCTGGTGACGGATAACGACTAGGCATTCTATCGATTTTAAGTGTCCGAGACGGTCAATCGTCGCTTACCGGTTGGCCGCGGTAGTAACGGGTTTTCTTCGGGCTGTCCGGGCTGCCGGGGGGCTGCCCGGGACTGATTTTGGCGTCCTTTTTAGCCAATGCCGAGCCTCTATAGCTGGCAGCGGGCGTTCTTCGATTGGTCAGCTTGTCCAGCAGCGGGCCACGGTCGCCTCGGGGGATGTCCCCGGCCTTTGACTGCTCGTAATAGCGGTTCCATTCGGGGCCGGCAAGCGCCATCAGGTAGGTGAGCATGCCGTTGAGCAGTGGGTCGTCGTCCTGATCAATAGCGGCAAGTGTTTCGAGTAATCCGGGGTCGGACAGCTTTATAGTCGTCCTGCCCTGTGCCGCGAGGTGTTTCTTTATCCGAATCAACAAGTCCACCATTTCCTTGGAATATCGAGGTGTCGGCGGTGCATCCATGGGGCGTCCTGTCATTGGTTAACATCGATTTCAGGGTAATAGCCCTGATTGGCCAGTTAACCAAAGGCAATATTTACGCCATTAGCTGTCTGTGGCGGGCTGTCTGTCGTTGAATGGGTTTATCTCATCCGATTCGGCGGCCACGGCCCGGTTGCGACCGGCACTCTTGGCGGCGTAGAGCGCCTCGTCGGCGACGGCAATCAGGTTCTCAAAGGTCGGCCTTTTCGGGTTTGAAGTGGCAACCCGGGCGATGCCGATACTGAGGGTATGGTCGATTTGCTGCTTTTCGTATACCGTTGGGCGGTGTTCGAATTCCCGGCGTATCCGTTCGGCGATCTGTTCCGCCTCTGCCAGGGTGTTGGCCTGCAGAAGTACGGCAAATTCTTCGCCCCCAAACCGCACACAGACATCCTCCCTGCGGCTTAGCCGGCGCAGTAGGTCGGCCATGTCGCGAATCACGGCATCCCCGGCATTGTGGCCAAAGCGGTCGTTTATGCTCTTGAAATGATCCAGGTCGATCAGCAGCAGGAACAGGGGTGCCTCTGCATGGCGGAAATGGTCGCGCAGGTTATCGTAGGCCTCATGCAGCACACGGCGATTGCCGAGGCCGGTGAGGGGGTCCTTCTGGGCTTCCTCGATCGCTTTCAACCGGTCGCGATTGAGGTAGAGAAGCCGCTCTCCCATCGCAATGGTGAGGACCATCGCCTGAACCAGGCTCGCCAGTTGCAGAATATAGCCCTCAAGGGGGAGCGACCAGAAAAGTAATCTCCCGCCGATGTTGGTCACCATGCCCAGCCCGTAAACGATCCATCCGATGGCGTACCACAGGACGTGATCGACCCCCTTGCGATAGGCCTGCCAGGTGGCGACCGGCAGCAGCAACAGTATGGCAACCACGAACAGTGATAAATCGGTAACCGGGCGGTAAATGCCGGCAAAGCGAATCGCCAGGCCGCCCAGGGCCAGCGCCTGGGCGATGGTGAAAAACAGATGGATGCGGGGCAGCACCTCCCGGGTACGCAGAAACACCTTGGAAAATTGCAGTGCGCTCAGGGCAAAGAGCAAAAAGAAAATGTGGTAGCCCTCGTTGTGAAGGAACAGGCTTTCGGGCAGCAGGTATTGGTAGACAAGCCCGTTCTGCACCGCCCACATCAGCGTTGTCGAGAACAGGAACAGGCCGTAGTAGAGAAAACTCCGGTCCTTGAGTGTTACGGCAAACAAAACGGTGATCAGCGTCAGCGTGGCCATCAGCCCGTAGTAGGCGCCGAGCCACAGGTACTCCCGCTGGATGTGGTTATAAAAGCCTTTTTCCTCCCACAGTGTGACCTGTGGAATAAGGCTGTCGTTTTCCGAGTAGGCAACCCGCAGGTAAGCCGTCGTTGAAGAGACTCCCGGCGTTGTGTGACTGATCGCGGGTTTGCGGTAACGAATATCCCGTTCGTTAAAGGGCTGACGGTCAGAAACCGACTGCCGATGCCAATCAGATTCGTCCTGATTGCGTGTGAACAGGGTGACTTCGTCAAGCTGTGGCGGGCTTGCGGCGACCACCCACTTGACCGCAGAGGGACTGGTGTTTTCGAGGTTGAACCTGAACCAGACTGCCTTCGATCGGGTGCGGATCTGACCATTGGATTCGGACAGGGGCGTGAACGCCATTTCCGCCACGGTTGCCAGGTCGGCGTGCCCGTCAGCCAGTGTGTATTCGACCGCGCCCATGAGGGCGAACCGCTGTGTTGTCTCCAGCTGAAAGGCGGGAGATGACCATGCGGACACAGGGGTAAATGCGAGCCCGCAGCAGAGAATAAGCAGAACGGTGACGGAAGTCCGGGCGTGCGGAATCAATAAAGTGTTGACGCAGTTTATTCGCAAGGGTGATATCCCCTGTGTCTGGTGTTATTGGCGGCGATAACAACAGAACTTCCCGGGCGCCGTACGTTAAGAAAAGCTCGGTCGGCATGCTATCACTTTAATGGCCGGCGAGTGAAATAGTCGGTTGGCCGCTCGTCAGCGGTTCTGGTTGAAGGGGCGCAGAGGAATTACATATAGCTCCGGAATGTGTCCGGAAGACTCGCGCCTGGGCGCATGTGAAGACTGTTTTCAGTGGCCGGACGTCAGATCCTGACAGAGTGCGGTGCGCACTGTCTCGGCGACAGTTAGCTTTTCCCGGTATTGGGGGTGCTCAACGCCAAAGGTAATATCTGCTCCAGAGTTTGCCGCCGCGATGGCCGCCCCGGTGAGCGGGAAGCGAAGGAAGTGGACACTGGAGGTTTTATCTTCCGTGCTGCGTTCCAGATCTTCATCGGCGATAGCGAAGATCCTGTCCTCATTCCCAATCTGCACCCAGATCAGGTCTTCGATGCCAACCAGTTCCGACAGGGCCTGACGGCGCTTATCGACCTCGGCGTATTCGATCATCATGGTTGCCTTCCAGTTGTCACCATCGGGGATCAACGGATTGTAGGCAGCCAGTTCCTCTTCGATGCCTTCGGCCTCAAAAATCCGTTCGGCGCGGAGCATTTCCTGAACCTGGTACTGAATGGTCAGGCGGTCTTCGAACAGCAGCCGGAGGTGCTCGCCGAGCACCACCTGGCGGTGCTGTTTGTGTGCCATTACCCGCTCCCGGAAAGAATTGCGTTGCCGGGCATAGTCTTCAAGGCTGAGGAGGTCTTTGCGGCTCAATGCGGTCATGGTTTGTTCTCTGGGTTACAGGCCGTAGGCTTTGCACAGCAGGTTCATGGGATGCTCCGGCAGAATATCGTTTTTGGACACGTCGGCGATCATCTGGGCGGCCATGGGGCAATCGCTGGCGAAATGCGCCCCCTGTTGTTCGTCGACTTTTCTGGCCACGGGCCGGGCGATCTTGACCGCCGCGTCGCGGCTTTCGTTGCGTACCGCATAGGTGCCGTCGTGGCCGGAGCAGCGTTCGATGGCGTGAACGGTGGTGTCCGGGACAAGGTTCAATACGTCCCGGGTCTTGAGGCCGATATTCTGAACCCGCAGGTGGCAGGCGACCTGGTAACTGACGTCGCCCAGGGACTGCTTGAAGTCCAGATTCAGTAGTCCGGCCCTGTGGCGCAGCATCAGGTATTCGAAGGGGTCGAACATGGCCCTCTGGACCCGTTGCACGGCGCTGTCCTCCGGCAGCATCAGGGGCAGTTCCTGTTTGAACATCAGTACGCAGGAGGGTACCGGCGCGACGATGTCGTAGCCCCGGGCAATCAGGTCGTCGAGCATGGCGACGTTGTGTTGGCCGGCGCGTACGACCGCGTCGATATCGCCCATTTCCAGCTTGGGCATGCCGCAACAGACCTCGTCGTTGGCGAGGATCACTTCAAGGTTGTTGTGCCGGAAAACCCTGATCAGCGCCTCGCAGACTTCCGGCTTGTTGAAATTGCCGTAGCAGGTGGTGAACAGGGCCACCTTGCCGGTGGTGGTGTCGGTGGCGACCGGCTCGCTGGATTCGGCTGGCAACGACCGGGCCCGCCGCCGGGCGGTGTTGTGGCGGTACTCCGGAAGCGTCGCATCGGGGTGCACACCGAGCTGTCTGGACAGGAGTTTGCGGACGCCGGGCTTTTTATTGAGGGCGTTGACGGCCAGATCGACACTGGGGATAGCGGTGACCAGTTTGCCCAGGCGGTCAGTGCCGGCGAGGAACCTGTCCCGGAAAGCGGCGCCGCCGTTTTTCAGCTTTACCGCCTTGGCGCGCAGCATCAGGTGCGGAAAGTCCACGTTCCACTCGTGGGGGGGCACATAGGGGCATTTGGTCATGTAGCAGAGGTCGCACAGGTAGCACTCGTCGACCACCTTGATGTAGTCGGCCTTGTCGACACCGTCCACTTCCATGGTGTC
>PABE01000007.1 GCA_002702725.1 Porticoccaceae bacterium | reverse complement strand
TTCAGGTCGCCCTCAACGTGGTGGCCTCGATCCCCGGCTATCAGGAACTGTTCAAGCAGGCCTTCCCCGAGGACGAGAATCCGGTCACCGTCGACAATGCCGCGCGCGCCGTGGCCGCCTTCGAGCGCACCCTGATCACCCCGAACAGCCCCTATGACCGCCACGTCAAGGGTGAGGAAGGCGCCATGAGCGAGCAGCAGATCCGCGGCATGCGCACCTTCAACGAGGTCGGCTGCACCGCCTGCCACGGCGGCCCGGCCTTCAACGGCCCGCAGCCGGAGTTGCCCGAGGGCAGCGGTTTCTACCAGAAATTCCCGCTGTTCACCGACAATGACTATGTCGAAAAGTACAAGCTTGCGGAAGACACCGGCCGCCATCAGGTCACCGGCAAGGACGCGGACAAGCACATGTACAAGGTCCCGACCCTGCGCAACATCACCCTCACCGCCCCCTACTTCCACAACGGCGCGGTGAACAGCCTGCGCGAGGCCGTGCTGATCATGGGCGAGACCCAGCTCAACAAGCAGCTGAGCGAACAGCAGGTCGATGACATCCTCGCCTTTCTCGAGGCCCTGACGGGTGAATTCCCGGCCATGGAATTGCCGCGCCTGCCCTCGCGCAGCGGCGAGTCGGTCATCCGCGACACCGTCACGCCGGTCACGGGCGGCGCACACTGAGCCGCACGGCTCCCGGGGCGGTGCGCGCCTACTCCAGGCGCCGGTAGCGCCAGTACGGGTCGTAGAACGGATCCCAGTAGTAGGGGGCGGGATACGGCACATACTGGATCTCCCGGCGTCGGGGCCACAGATGGACCTGATCGGCCCGCAGCCGCGGCAGGCTGAACTCGGCCTCGCCGATACGCTGGGTGGCGGTTCCCTCGATGCGGCCGGTGAAGGTGACGTGGCGGCCGTTGCTGTAAATGGCCGGATCGTAGAAGCCACTGGCACAGGCCTGGAAGCGGCCGCTGGAGCGATCGCTGTCCAGCGGCTCGCCAGCCTGATCCAGGGCCAGCCCCACCATGTCGAAACAGGTCATTCCGTCCTGGGGCACGGCCTGCACCACGAGCCCGCCCCAGCGCACCCGTTCCCCCTCGAAGCGACCGTCACCGGCCTCGACCGGGCTAATGTCCCGGTAGGGGCCGCCCGCCGCCAGTTCCGGCGGCATGCTCACACAGCCGCCCAACAACAAGGCGATACCCGACAACACGGAAAGGTGGATTCGCTGCATGACGGACTCCATCTGCCGAACCGACGGATCGCCGGCTTGATACTGCAAGTGTAAGTCATGCCCCGGGCCTGGCAACAGCGCGGCTCGCCCCGATGCGCCCGGGCTGATATCCTCACGCCCCACCCGCAGACAGACTCGCCAGCGTTCCCCGACCATGCAGACAGATGTCATCATCATCGGCGCCAGCGCCGCCGGACTCATGTGCGCCGCCGAGGCGGGCAGACGCGGGCGCCGCGTAGTGGTACTCGATCATGCCAACAGGGCCGGGAAGAAGATCCTCATGTCCGGCGGCGGACGCTGCAATTTCACCAACCTGGACGTCAGCGCCGACAACTACATCTCCCGCAATCCGCATTTCTGCAAGTCGGCGCTCAGCCGCTACACCCAGTGGGATTTCATCGCCCTGGTCGAGCGTTACGGTATCCCCTGGCACGAGCGTGATCACGGCCAGCTGTTCTGCAATGACAGCGCCCGCGACATCCTCGACATGCTGCTGAACGAATGCCGCAAGGCGGGGGTCGGGATCCGGCTGAACTGCACCATTCGCCATATCGACAAGGCTGAGGACGGCTTCACTATTGATAGTTCGAAGGGGATGTTCAAGGCCGAGTCCTGCGTCATCGCCACCGGCGGCCTGTCCATCCCGCGCATGTGCGCCAGCCCCTTCGGCTATCAGGTGGCCGAGCAGTTCGGCCACCGCATTGTCCCCACCCGCGCCGGTCTGGTGCCCTTCACCCTGCAGCCGGGCGACAAGGCGCGCTTTGCCGGACTCGCCGGCATTGCCGTGGACAACCGGGTCAGCAATGCCCGCATCAGCTTCAGGGAAAACCTCCTGTTCACCCACCGCGGCCTGAGCGGGCCGGCGATCCTGCAGATCTCCTCCTACTGGCAGCCGGGCGAAGCAGTCACCATCAACCTGCTGCCCGACCTGGATATGGCCGCCTGGCTGAAGGCGCGGCAGGCTGCGCAGCCCAACAGTCATCTGAAAACCGTACTGGGAGAATGGCTGCCGAAACGCCTGATCAGCGCCATGCTCGGGACGGAACTGGCCGACCAGCCCCTGCAGACTCTTTCCCATCGCCGGTTCGAGGCCATCGCTGAATCTCTGCAGCACTGGCAGCTCAGGCCAAACGGCACCGAAGGCTACCGCACGGCAGAGGTCACCGTGGGCGGTGTGGACTGCGACGAACTGTCATCCAGAACCATGGAATCGAAACGGGTAGCCGGTCTGTATTTCGTCGGCGAGGTGGTGGATGTCACCGGCTGGCTGGGCGGCTACAATTTCCAGTGGGCCTGGTCCTCGGGCTGGGCGGCAGGACAGGTCGTCTGAAGTCAGCGAAAGACCGACAATCCATCTCGATGGCTGACTGTGCGGTTATCCGCCCCATCCAGATGAACGGAAACTCCCCGCCTCTACCATCCCTCTGCAATCCCGCTGCAACACTCCGCACGTTCGTCCCGGCGTCGATCCAAGCATCATCATCGATGACAAAGATCGATTGAATATTCATGAAAGACAGCAACCTGCCGATAGATACCACACGATGCATTTTCACAGTCGCGGACGCCGCAGAGTGCAGCCGATACCTGGCAGTCTGACTTGAACAACCCGGGATGTTTCATCATGGAACAGATCACACGACCGTCCTCCAGGGTTCACATGCGAGCTGCGCAGGATAACCACGACAAAGCACCGGTTATTCCCTGCAGAAAACCTGGCAGATTTATCGTATAGGCGTTAAATTTTGATTCACATTTTATGCGCCAGCGGGGACAGGAAATGAGCACTGTAAGCAGTATTGTCAGTTCTGGTGGGAAAGCTCGCGGTTACAGGAAACCACGACTGGTCCACAGCCTGCATGACAATAACTCGCGGGCCGGTGAGAAGTCACAACACGTCCTCATCCTGGACGACCAGTCCATCGGCAGACGGATCCTCGAAGGGATCGTCCACACACTCGACGACAAGATCGAGATCACCAGTTTCTCTGACCCGAACGAAGCGCTGCAACAGATTCATAATGTCGCGCCCGACCTGATCCTCACTGATTACCGTATGCCGCAGATGAACGGCATTGAGTTCATCAGGCGGGTCAGGAACATCAGCAGTTGCTGTGATGTCCCGATTGTCATGATTACGGTGGTCGGCGACCGCAGTGTTCGTTACGAAGCACTCAACGCCGGCGCGACCGATTTTCTGACCCGGCCGCTGGATCAATACGAATGCCGCAGCCGCTGCCGCAATCTGCTGACCATCCGCAGACAGCAGACCATTATCCAGGACCGGGCAGACTGGCTGCAGACGCAGGTTGAACTTGCCACCCGCCGGGTACTTGCCCGGGAGCGTGAAACCCTGCTGCGACTGGCCAAGGCGGGCGAATACCGGGACGAGGATACCGGCAACCACATTCTGCGCATCGCCAGGTACAGCCGCGCCATCGCCGAGGATCTCGGCCTGTCCAGGGCGGACTGCGACGAAATCGAGTACGCCTCGCCGATGCATGACATCGGCAAGATCGGAATCCCCGATCACATCCTCCTCAAGGCAGGGAAACTCACCCCGCAGGAGTGGGAATGGATGAAGCAGCATACGGTGATCGGCCATGGCATACTATCTGACAGTGATTCCCGCTTCATTCAGGCAGGCGCGGTCATCGCGCTCAGCCATCATGAAAAATTTGACGGAACCGGCTATCCTTACGGTCTCAGCGGCGAGGATATTCCACTGGCTGCCAGGATTGTAGCCGTTGCCGACGTATACGATGCGCTTCGATCGACCCGCCCATACAAACCGGCATGGGAGCGGCGGAAGGCGGTCGATTTCATTAACGAGCAGTCCGGGAAGCATTTCGATCCGGTCTGCGTCGAGGCTTTCAACAACCAGCTGGAGCTTATCGACGAGATCGAAATGCAGCTGAACGACCCCACGGATTAGTGAGCCTGAACAGGCGGGCAGAATGATTGATGCCCCGGAATAAACGGATGCCTGGATGCAGAACAATCAAACCACAATAAAAACTGCATGGGACAGAGTCAGGAAAACGCTTGCGGCCAGGGATGACAGCGAACACGAACAGGCCCTCATCCGTCTCGCCATCGGCGGCATCATCTTCCTCTATTTCATCTCGCCGATGCCATTGCTCTGGGGCGAGCACGAATCGGATCTTCTCTTCCCCAGACTGATCAGCGGCAGCTTCCTCCTGGTATCGCTGGGCATCATTGCCGCCATCCTGATAAAACCGGCGAAATCCACCGCCAGACGCCTGCTGGGCATGGCCGTCGATCTCGCCACTCTTTCCCTGGTCATGGCCCTGGCGGGAGGCTATGGAACTCCGCTGTTCGCCATCTATCTGTGGGTGATCGTCGGTAACGGCTTCCGTTTCGGCGAACGCTATGTAGACATCTCGATGGCACTCAGCCTTGTCGGTTTCTCCACGGTTCTGCTGTTCAGCGACTATTGGCAGCAGCACCTGGATATCGGTGTCAGCCTGCTGTTGCTGCTGATCATGCTGCCACTCTACATCAAGGTGCTGCTGCGCAAACTGTACGAGGCGATCCAGAAGGCCAACCAGGCCAACGAGGCAAAATCCCGTTTCCTTGCCAACATGAGCCACGAACTCCGCACACCACTCAACGGTGTAATCGGTATGAGCGAATTGCTGCAGGAAACCCGACTGGATGACGAACAGCGCGACCTGATCAAGACGGTTCACCTCTCGGCAAGGACGCTGCTCGGCCTTATCAACAATGTACTCGACCTCACCAGAATCGAGGCCGGGAAGACCAGCATAGAGAAGAACCGTTTCGACCTGCACTCACTGGTAAACAGCACCGTGCGGCTGCTCGAGGTACAGGGCAAGCGCAAGGACCTGCTTGTCTCCGGCCATATCGACCCACAGATTCCGTTCATGCTCGAGGGCGATGAACTTCACCTCAGACAGGTTCTGGTAAATCTGCTCGGGAACGCCATCAAATTCACCGAACACGGCTCCGTCACCCTCCGCGTCCTGCCTGCAGGCGGAACCAGCTCCAAACCGCGCATACGCTTCGAGGTCGAAGATACCGGCATTGGCATCGCGCAGGACAAACTCGAGCATATCTTCGAGAATTTCAGTCAGGCCGATCACTCCGTTACACGACAGTATGGCGGCTCGGGACTGGGGACAACAATCGCCAAGCAGCTGGTGGAACTCATGGGGGGCACAATCGGGGTACGGAGCACCCCTGGAGAGGGCTCCACCTTCTGGTTCGAGGTACCGATGACGCTCCTGCGCGATGAATCAGACAGCGACACCGGCAAGCTGGAATCAATGCGTATCCTGTTGCTCGCCAGCGAGAAACTGGCTGCTGCAATCCGCCCTGCCCTGCGCGGGTGGGGAGTCGATTTCGATTGGGCAACCACCCCTGCGCAGGCGCTTTCACTGATGCTGGAGGCCAGCGAGAATGAGCACCACTACGACGTGGCGCTCCTGGACCAGACCGCACTCAATATGGAACCGGACCTGTTCGCCAGAGTCATTCACAGCGACGACTCCATTATGGAGATCGCGCTTATCCTCCTTGCCGACAGGGAACTTGATCGCGCCAGCATACACAGGCTTGAATGCGACTATTCCTCAGTTCTCTCGCAGCCGCTGGAGAAAACCCTTTTATTCAACGCCATCCATGCCGCGCGCAGCGAAATACAGCTGGATGACAACGTCGTCACACTATCCGAATACTATCGCCAGAACAGCAGCGCCTCTGAACTCAATATCCTCGTTGCCGAAGACAACGACATCAACCAGAAGGTTATCAACGGCATCCTCAAGCGCGCAGGCCACCATGTCGACATCGTGGAAGATGGCGAGAAGGCGCTGGATGCGCTAACCGATGGTCGTCGGCACTACGATCTTGCTATTCTCGACATGAACATGCCCCACAGCAGCGGCATCGAAGTACTGAAGGCATTCCGATTCTTCGACACTTCAGCCTCGGTACCTGTGATCATGGTCACTGCCGATGCCACACTGGAGACAATGAACGACTGTCTCGATGCCGGCGCGAATGCCTATATCACCAAGCCGATCGACGCACACAATCTTCTGGAGACAATAGCCGGGCTGATCAGCAGTCGTGAGACAACCTCAGGAGGCAGAACCAACTCTGAGCGAGCGGGCAACGCCACCAGCCTGACAAAGAATATCGTTCTCGACCAGGAGGCACTGAACCGCCTCGCCAACCTCGGTTCCGGCATCGATTTCGTCGCAGAACTTATCGACGGCTTCTGCCACGACAGCCGCGCACTGCTACTCCGGGCGGAGCAGGCGATCGAGGAAGAGGACTATCTCGACTTTCGCGAGGCAATACACGCACTCAAGGGCAGTGCAGTTGAGCTGGGTGCCATAGAGCTCGTTCAACTTTGTGAAAAGACCGAAAAGCTAAAGCCTTATGAAATGCCGGGCACAGCCCCTGAAAACAACATGAGACAATTACGTCTTGCACATGGGCACCTGCTTGAGGCCATGCAGGGATACCTGACACAACAGCGTGAAATGCGTTGAAACCACCCCATTCAACAGAATGGAGTGGCTCCAGGCACGCCGGAACGCACATCCACTACTTGGCGTTCTGACGACTGACCAGGCGCTCCATCATGCGCAGATCCCGTCTTCCAAGACGAAGCGCCGCTTCAACCCAGATCTTCGTAATATCGAGAAGCTCCCCGTAATCCAGCGTATTGCAGGCATCCCTGACTTCACGCATGGCACGATATCCGTTGGCAGCCCTGTCGGCGCGCTTGATGTATTCGAGCACAGCCAGTTCACCCTCTCCCTTCTCAGCGAGGATGTCCACCACACCCATTTCATGCAATTCCTCAGCAGTGCAAAGCTGCCCGCTCAGAATCATCTGTTCAGCCCGCCCTGCACCTATCTTCCGTGACAGCAGACTGTAGGCCCCCATACCGGGAAACAGATTGAACAGAATCTCTGGCAGCCCCATCCTGGTGCCGCGTTCTGCAATGAGCACGTTGCTCGACAGGGCGGCCTCGAACCCGCCGCCCAGAGCGTCGCCCTGCACCAGCGATATCGTGGTCAGGTCACGCTCCAGATGAACTATGTTCTGGTAGAGAACATTGATGCATGCCTTGGCATAATCGAGCAAACCATCATAGTCGCCGGCGGCGATCAGGGAACGGAACAGATTGAGATCACCACCAAGATTGAAAACACCATCGACATTGGAAGCAAGTACGAGATAGCGGTAATCCCGACCTCCCTCAGTGTCCTGCTCCTGACGGACACAGGTGAACCACTGATCGATTTCCTGCAGAAGATCCGGATTGAAGCATGGACGTGGCGCTGCATGCATAAAATACCACCCGATTCTGTATTTCTCCTCGTAGTGAGTTGTGAGGTGGCGGTAAGGGGTATTCTCGGAAACCTGAAGCGCTGAAACACGATCACTGGCCAGACTGTACATTGGTCTCTCCTGGGTAAAGGTTGATAGCCTACGCAGATGCAACATTCCCTTGCGTATATATCAATGCCGGAGGAAATCCACAAATCCATCTGAACGGAAACCGCAATCCTGCTGTAATAATCAGCACGGCATTCATTGATAAATATGACACACATCAACAAATTACCCAATCACCCCATTTTGACCCGCACGATAAACCTTACATGCATTATTCTTGGATGGGCGTTATTCATGCTAAGCTCTGCGTATGACAAACGGGGCAGGATATGCACCGGTGTTGCGAGCCGTCAGCACGAAATCACCGCTGCCGCCCTCCCAACATTCCAGGTCACTGAGCAGGTTCAGAGTGGACAGACTCCTGGAAAGCCGCGACTACGCGGAACTCCGCAACATCATCAACCATCTCGGCATCGCCGCGTTCGTGATCGACGTGGAGCAAGGCGATGTCTACCGCCTTGCCGCCATCAATGAACGCCATGAACAGCTGACCGGGATGCAACACACCGACTATGCCGGACGAGCGGTCGATGAGTTCCTGTCTCCTGAAGCGGCAGAACAGGTCAAGGCCAACTATCGGCGCTGCGTGCGTGAACGCACCGCCATTGACTACGATGAGTACCTGGAACTGCCTCACGGCGCCAGCTACTGGCGCACAAATCTGGTGCCCTATATCGACGCCTCGGGCCGGGTATTCCGACTACTGGGCACGTCCTTCGAAATCAGTCATACCGTACATCTGGAGCAGAAGGCCCGCTACCAGTCAAGCCTCCTGAACGCCTACCTGGAAGAGTCGCCCGATGGCATCCTGGTGGTTGACGCCGACAGTCACATCAAGAGCTGGAACCAGCGTTTTCTGGAGATCTGGAATATCCCGGCGCACATCATGGAAGCCCGCGATGCCGTCCGTGCGCTGGAAATCGTCCGGGAACAGTTGCAGGAGCCCGATGAGTTCGTCAATCGGGTCAATTATCTATACCAGCATCTGGATCAGGAGGAGAGAGGCAAACGGATCAGAATGCGCGACGACCGCATCCTCGAACGCTATTCAAGGGGCCTCAGGGACCGCGAAGGGATGTACTGGGGGCGGATCTGGTTCTACCGAGACGTCACCGAGCACGAAAGAATGACGGAGAGACTGGTACAGCTGTCACGCACCGATATGCTGACGGATATCGCGAACCGACGGGCCTTCATGGAAGCACTGGCCGAAGAATACCGTCGCGCGCGCCGCTACGGACACCCGTTCACCCTGCTCATGATCGATCTGGATCACTTCAAGACAGTCAACGACAACTACGGCCACGAGGGCGGAGACGCGGCATTGAAGGCATTCAGCCGGACGATCAAGCCCATGCTGCGCGAAACCGATCAGTTCGCGCGCATGGGTGGGGAGGAGTTCTCCATCCTCCTTCCCGAAACCGCCCTGGATGAGGCAATGCAACTCGCTGAACGCATTGGCCGCGCAGTCGCGGCAATCAGGGTGAACTGTCGACGCGGCACCTTCGGAATCACAGCCAGCATCGGCGTCAGCGAACTGCAGCCGCAGGATGCCGACCCCGAAGAAACCCTGGGCCGGGCGGACAAAGCGCTCTATACGGCCAAAGCGGAAGGCCGAAACCGGGTGGCGAGCGCCTGAGACGATCAGGTAAGTGAAATAGAAAGCCCCCCATTAAGAAGGGAATTCAATATGGCGGAGAGGGAGGGATTCGAATTTTACCCTCACAAGCAATTGATTTATATGTAATTTATCAATGACTCTAAGGTTCAGTAACACCGCTAGGTAACACCTACAGCTCGAATCAAACTACTACGACAGAAGTTGAAAATCAAGCTTATCGGGAGGGTACCCAATAAATGAAGACAAACAAGGGCGCGTGTCTACCCGATATTTTTATTACTCAGTTTTTATCTTTGATCGCATTTTCGTGGGGATTGCTCAGGCTTTGACCCCTTTAATCCGTACTCGGCTCCACCCGGGACTCTGCCGAGCACCTACTCGGTACCACTCGTCTTTGAGACGGTGGGGTGACATTCCAGCCAACGCAGAAATTCAGTGGGGTTGCTGTATTTCTCCAGCTCGTAGCTCCAGGCTCCTGAGAACATTCCGATCATCTCAATGCTGAACTGCCCATTGCGCAGACTGATCGTGTGATCATAGGTATCCGGGGCACCCTCCTCGTCCCCAGGCTCCACGTTGTAGTTCAGTACCTGTAGGGGTGTGTCGTCTTCGAACCAATAGGTCGTCTCGTAGTACCCAGTGCGTTCGTCATCACAGACGCGTTCGAACAATCTGACGAAGGCCTTTAGGAGATGCGCCTCCAACTCATTGTGAACCGCCCCGGGTTTCGCGGAGGCTGTTGGGTTTAAGTCAGGCGGCTATTGCGGCCTGATGTTCGAGTTGCCGGTAGTAGTCTGCCTCAGCTTCCGCCGGAGGGACATACCCCAGGGGCTCCAGCAGCCGCTGATGGTTAAACCAGGCCACCCATTCCAGGGTGGCCAGTTCGACGGATTCCATGGACTTCCAGGGACCACGCCGATGGATCAGTTCCGCCTTGTACAGGCCGTTGATGGTCTCGGCCAGTGCGTTGTCGTAACTGTCGCCCTTGCTGCCCACCGAGGGTTCAATGCCCATTTCGGCCAGGCGCTCCGTGTAGCGGATGGAGACATACTGCGAGCCCCGGTCCGAGTGGTGAATCAGCGTCTCCGAGTCCCCAGGCTGGCGGGCATAGAGCGCCTGTTCCAGGGCATCGAGGACGAAGTCCGTGGTCATGGTGCGACTGACGCGCCAGCCCACGATGCGACGGGCGAACACATCCACGACGAAGGCCACATACAGCCAGCCCTGCCAGGTCGAGACATAGGTGAAATCCGACACCCAGAGCTGATTGGGGCGATCGGCCGTGAACTGGCGGTTGACCCGGTCCAGCGGACACGGCGCCGAGCGGTCCGCCACGGTGGTGCGCACCGTCTTGCCCCGGCGCGCCCCCT
>PABE01000006.1 GCA_002702725.1 Porticoccaceae bacterium | reverse complement strand
TGGCTCGGATACTTATCTCGATCCAGGGCTTTCGCCGAGTTTGACGGGCTTCACCTTCAGGGTTTCCCCTGGAGGGCTCAAATTGTTTAAGTCCCTTGTGTCTACCAATTTCACCACTCGGGCGTGGTCTTACATTTGCCTGGATTTTACCAGGCTTGTTACGTCTTCTTTGGTTCTAGTGGCCCCTATTTGACACCTAGCGAGCCAATTTCAATTCAACCGTAAAGCTTAAATCCCGCTGAAAGCCTTATGCTGCCTGGCTTTCAGCCACATCGCCACCTCTTCAAAACGGTTGACATTAGAGATTTTAAGTCCCTTGCGTCTACCAATTTCGCCACCCGGGC
This sequence comes from Porticoccaceae bacterium, assembly GCA_002702725.1. Classification (GTDB taxonomy): domain Bacteria; phylum Pseudomonadota; class Gammaproteobacteria; order Pseudomonadales; family Porticoccaceae; genus NAT127. The sequence continues at coordinate 54,691 of PABE01000006.1, read as the reverse complement.
ATATTTGAGGGGGCCTTGCTGTCGGTTACTGCGCTCAATAACCCGTAAAGCTCGTTGGTGTCTTCACCGCGGGCCGGTGCATGATGGGACTGGACCAAGTGCTGAAGACGGGCAGCAACAGGGCGGCAATACTACCAGATGCGCCCGTCAATTCAACGATTACCCGCGGTGCCGCGCTCCCCTACTCGCCGTCCTCAGGTTACTGTGCCTGTGGCTTTAACCAGACCGGGGACGACACCGCCCGCTCCTGCAGGGTGGGACGACCGTTGTCTGGCAGGGGCAAGTCAAATCGGCTGGCGAGTATGGTGGTCCAGCGGGGTGTGGGAATCTCAATGGCTCTGGCGTAATAGATGGCGGGCACGGCGGGATCGAAGTCCGGATCCTGCCAGACGGTGGCAAGCGCGGCATCGCCAATGCTGTTTTCATAGGTTGCGGTTTGAAGGTTGACGGTATTACCCACGGCTGCAACTTTGCCAGTGACAGGATCGGGCGCCCGACCATCGGACAGGGCCACATCGTAGACCTTCTCCTGATAGCCATCATCCGCGAGCCAGAGCTTGATAATCTGCAACCGGTCGAGGTTGGCGCCGTCCGGGTCCTTGCCAGCCCAGACCATAAAGTGCGGACTTTCCGTATTGTCAGGCTGTGCTGCAAGATCACTGCCCATGGGCACGCCGCCAGCGTAGGCTTTCGCCACCCAGTCGGGGTCTGCGGCGAGGGTTTCAGGGTATTGCCAGCCGGCAAACAGGCGAATGCGCAGACGGGTGCCGGAGGTGGCAAAGGCTTCCTTTCGGGCCAGTGCGTCGTAGATGGCCTCCCTGGTGTTTTCTTCCGCCCAGACACCGGCAAGGCCGGCGGAGCCGACAATGGTCAGATCGGTCACGAGGTCCGACTGGGATTTGCCATTCAGGGAATCCCAGTCACTGTCGCTTTTAGCGTTTTTGCCTGCCTGGGCCAGGGTTTTGGCGGCCTCTTCCCTTGTGACCATGCCGGATTCGGGGTCAACACCCCAGTTTTTTCCGGTAAATTCCCGTTCCTCACTGGTGCTGAGGCCATTGTGAAAGTCAGACGACCCGATCATGCCAAAGTTGAAGGGATTTATACCGGTCCGCTGTTCCAGCACCAGGCCGCGGCCCAGTGCATCGCGGGCGTAGCTGCCCGCCGGTTCGCTGATTTCGCCGCTGGTGAGCAGGGTTTCCAGCACTTCGAAATCGGCGAACTCGTCATTCGGGGATATGGCGGGCATTGTCTCCGACTGACCCTTGCCCTGGAACACCTCCACCAGTGGCTCGTTGCGTTGCCTGCGCTCGGCGTAGGCTTTGCTGATGGGATCGCCCTTCCGGTCCACCCAGTCGAACATGTAGCCCCCACTGCCATTGCTGTTGTGGGGAATGGCAAGAAGTTCATACCCCTGCTCGCGCAGCCCTTCCATATAGGTCCACAGGTCTTCCGGATTTTGGGACTTACTGGCATCGAAGGGTTCGGGGGCGTCATCGCCCCTGAAAATCACGTTGCGGTGCAGGTTGTACTTCCCCTCGGGCATGGCGGTCCATTCGTAGCCGATCAGGGTGGTAAATCGGCCCGGCTGGTAATACTGGTTGGCGGCCTCGATCATCCGCGCCCAGGCCGAACGCATCAGCCCCGCGTAATCGAATTCCGGCAGTGGCCCATCCTGGGTGTAGGCATGGTGAATGGCACCAAAGGCCTGAAACGGGTGTTCGCGAAAGCGCTCGCCGAATTCGGAAAGGGAAAGTTCGCTTTCGGGGTCGTCAAGCTCGTTGAGCACCGCCAGGTATTCGGCATGGTCGGTGACGGCAACAAAATCCAGTGGCCGGCGGGCTTGTACCCGGTGGCCCATAAAATCTATCGCCTCCCCGCTGGCGAATTGATACGCCTCCGCCGGCGTGGTCTGCATCCCGTACATGCCCCAGGCATCAAATGACCAACCGGTGTGCAAATGCAGGTCGCCGTAAAAAGGTTGCCGATCTGCGGGGGAAGTGGATGACTCAACCACCGGTTTAAGCACCGGCGGCGGTACCGAGGTGGTTTTTACCGGTGGTTCGTATTCGGGCTTTTCACAACCGGCAAGAACGAAGAACAGGCAGGCGACGAGTGTTTTTTTCATAATAGTTATCCCGAAGTAATCACTGAACAATGAGAGGCAGCCGCTGCAGCACCAGAAAGGCGGCATAACTGCCGATGGCATAGGTCCCGCAGGGGGCAGCCAAAGGGTGTATTGCGGCGTGGATGCGCTCAGCCTTTGTCAACCTAACAATCTTGTGCCATGCAATCATTGTCGCAAAGACCGCCGCCACAAAGGCGATCTGCCCCAGTTCCACGCCAAGGTTGAACAATAGCAGTGCCTGCCACACCCCCTCCTTCGGAAAACCGATGTCCGCCAGGGCGCCGGCAAAGGCAAAACCGTGGATCAGCCCGAACAGAAAGGCGAGTACCGCGGGATAGCGAATCGCGAGGCTCGTACCGCCCCGCCGCCGGCGAATCACTTCCCGGGCCAGGAACACGATACTGATTGCCACCAGGGTCTCGACCACCGGCGACGGCAACAGGAAAACCCCGGCGGTTACCAGGTAAAGGGTCAGACAGTGTGCCAGGGTAAAGGCCGTCACGGCCCAGATCAGCCGCCGCCGAAAGCCCACCAGCAGGATAAGCCCCAGCACAAAGGCCAGGTGATCGACGCCTTCGAGGATGTGATCGAACCCCATGCCCAGATAGGCCGGGACAGACGCACCCTGCTCTTCCACCAGGACCAGTTGTGGCGCCGCCGGGGTCAGCACAGCGGTCAATGCCATATCAGGGGTATCAACCCGCACCATGACTTCGGCGATGGATTTTTCCAGTCCCTCGACCCGAAAAGTCGTGCCGTGCAGGGCCGTGGCTTCCGTGGCCGGAATGCGCCACTGGCGAATCAGGTAGTCGCCGGTGTTGATTGAGGACACCGGCGTGCGCGCCAGCCAGCCGCTGGACAGGCGGGGAACCAGTTTCAGTGCCATGTCACCGCGCACAGGCTGCTTCCAGGTCAGGTGCAGTTCACCCCGGGTTTCGTTGATCTGGAAATACGCCGGGCGCAGTTCATGGCCCCAGCCGGCGGCGGAACCCCCCATGAGCAGGGCCAGCAAGACCAGCCACACCACGCGCACCCTCACTGCGCCCCGGCCCCCGATACCGGCAACTCCACCACATAGCGGGACTTAAGGTCTTCAAGACTCCGGTTGTAGCGCTGCGCCTGGGCATCGTTGAGGTAATCCTGCAGAACCTGGCTTTTAACCGCACTGAATTGCGGGGGCGCGCCGTTATCCCGGTGGGTAACACAGAGCAGGTGCCAGCCGAGACCGGATTCATAGGGCCCCTGCCAGCGATTCACCGGCGTGGTGAATACCGCCTCGGTCAGGGCAAAATCACCAAAGGTGCGGCGGAGGCTGTCGGGGGTCTGGTCGGCCCACCGCTCGCCACCCGGGAAGCGGTCGGCATCACTTTTCGGCAGGTCACTGCAGGTATCCGCGGTCAGCGAAGTGAGCGTGGCGCTGGCCCGATCCACCGCGGAGAGCGAGGCCGAGCGATCCGGGGAGAAATACAGCTGAACGAAAGTGGCACGGGGTGAGGGCCGGTAACGCGCGGAATGGGCGTTGAAGTAGTCCCGCAGGGCGTTGTCGTCCGGCGTCTCGACGAAGCCGCCATCCCGCAGCAGAAATTCCATTTTCTGGGCCAGCCGGCGGCGAACGATGACGTCGTTTTCATCGAGGCCCAATGACAGCGCTTCGCGATAAAGGGTCTCTTCTGTGACCAGTTCATCGACGTAACGATCCACGGCGGCCCGATCCGGGGTGTTTCCGAACCGGGTGCGGTGGTACTCCGCGAACTGATCGAGCTGCTGCTGACTGATCCGAATAGGTGCCTCCCGCTGGCTCTCGGCCCACAGGAACAGTCCGTAAAGAGCCAGGGCCACAGAAAAAAAGTGCACCAGAGGCTCGCGGAGTACTTTTTTAAACATGCTTGCTATGATCCCAGGAAGGTGATTTCCCGTCTGACCGGGTTCTATGTCATGCCATTCCCGGTGCGGCAATCAAAAAACACTCTGATCAATCACGCCGTTTTTTCCAGTGTTACCGGTATGGCACTCATTCTTGGCATGGCGTTGATGGTTTGCCGTTCGGTATCCGCTGTTGTCAGCAAATTCGGGTTGACCCCATCCCGTTGGTAATCGGTCTCGCCGGGCAGATCCCCAAAGCCGTGGGAGATGGAGATCACTCCCGGCCTCAGGGCGTCGTCCGCTTCGGCAATGGCGGTCAGGCTGCCCTGCTCCGACCGAATTCGTATGATGGTGCCTTCGCCAATCCCGTGCCGCGCCATGTCATCCGGATTCAGGTACGCAGGGTTATAGGGCAGCAACTTGCGAATGCGGGGCTGAGTAAAGCCCATGGAGTTGAAGCGGTGCCGGTTGCGACGGCTGATCAGCCGGAACGGGTAGCTATCGCGGGCCACCAGTTCCTCCCGACGCTGCCAGAGACCGGTGATTTCATCGCGCACATCGTCGGGCATCAGGGAGAACTTGCCGGCGGTGGCGGGGTCTGGGGGCAGTGCGATATCCGGCTCCCCTTCAAGGAAATATCCCAGCGGCTCGGCGGCAATGTCGTCGAAGGACGCCGGGGCATTCTTGCTGGTCAACCGCAGTAACTGTTCTTCCGTGGGCGGCGTTTCCATATCGAGGGGCTCACCCATGCAGGTCAGGTTTTTGCCCAGACGTTTGGCAAGCGCCCAGAGCACGTACCATTCATCGCAGACGTCCGCGTCCGCCGGCGGTTTCGCCACGGGGGGCGTGTAGCGGGTGTAGGGTCGCGGCGACAGGTTCGGTTCAAAAATATAGATGGGAAAGTCCCCGCGCTCGTATTGCAGTTTGGGCGGAATAATATAATCCGACAGCCTGGCGCTGGGGGTCATATGGGGCTCGATACTGACCATGAGTTCCAGGCTTTTAAGGGCATCCACCATCTTGCGCTGACCGGGTACCGCCTGTGCCGGATTGCCGCCATGGTTGAGCAGGAAACGAATCTGACCCGGGCCTGGCTCGAGGATCTCATCGGCCAGAACACCGGTGCACATCTCCCCGCCGATAAGGCCATAGCCGCCGATACGGGATTTCGGCCCGCTCTCCCAGGGCCTGGGGGCCGGCACCACCTGTGCCGGTCGCGGGCCCCGGCCCATCAGAAAACCGGCATTGGGTATCGCTTCCCCCTCCCGGATAAGGCGGCCACAGACAATGTTCAGGGATTCCGCCAGGTGTTCATTGAGGTTGGAAAACGGCGCCATATCGGGCCCTGTACCGGTACGGACACAGCCTTTACTGCCATCGCGGGCAAATGCCGCCGCGGCTTCCCGAATCTGCTCCGCCGGCACATCGGCGACAGCCGAGGCCGCGTCAAGGGTGAAGGGCTCCACTGCCTGTCGCAGGGATGGCAGGTCGCCCACGTGCTGTTCGCAAAAGGCTTTGTCGTGCCAGCCTTCGTCGATAATCAGCCGCAGCATGGCGGCGAGGATAACCCCGTCCGTGCCCGGCAGCGGCTGAAGGAAAATATCCGCATACTGTGCGGTTTCGGTGCGCCGGGGGTCGATGACGATCAGGGTCATGCCCCGGTCTTTTGCGTCTTTCAACCGCTTTAAAGGGTGGCGCATATCGAGATTGGCAATAGACACCAGCGGGTTGCTGCCAATCAGCAGGGTCACATCGCTGTCCTGAAAATTCTGGGGTCCGGGGGGCCAGTAACCCAGGCGCCCCATGGCCACCAGCTTCGCGGACTGGTCGATGGTCAGGGTCGAGAACAACTTGGGGCTGCCCAGCGCAGCCATCCACTCGGGTACCAGGGACAACAGCACAGAGGAAAAAAAGCAGCCGGAACCCCGGTAGGCGGCTATCGCTTCCGGGCCGTGCTCCTGATAGATCGCCGCCAGCCTGTCGCCGATCTCATCGAGGGCCTGGGACAGAGGTATGGCCTTGAAGGAGCCATCCGCCTGCCGTTTCAGGGGATGCAATATGCGGCCCTCGTGGTTGTGGGCCTCGGGGGCATTGGCACCCTTGGAACAGATAAACCCCAGGCTCTGGGGATCGTCCCTGTCGCCATGGACGGCGACCACTCGCTCTTCCCTGTCGAGGGTAACCACGGTGCCACACATCCCGGTACAGATACGGCAAAAGGACTTTTTCTCGACGGTGTCACCGGCCGCCACGGCCGGCTTGGGGTTCGGTTCCGTAAAACGTTCGTTCATCGTTATGGTTATCCAACTTCGCACTGAGGTTTGAGTGTGGCGCATTACAGCCTCTACCGCCACATGAGCAGGCCTTGCGTGCCTCAGTCAAAGACGGCGAATACCGCCTCAATGGCCGCCCGGTCGCCCGTATACGAGGCAGCGCCGGAATCGAGCACCGCAGCCACTGACGAATCGCCACTGGCCACCTGCGCCCAGACAGGCCGCGGCAGGCTGAGAATATTCTTCACCAAAGGCTCCCGGGTCTCGACCACTTCGACAACACCCCTGCGCACATAAAGCGTCCAGACTCGTCCGAGGTCGGTAAACTCGACCGCGACACCCGTGTCCAGATCGGCACTTTTCACCGGGTCAATTCTTACCTGGAGCAGTTCCAGATAGGTGCCCGGTGGCGTATCGAGAATGGTGTCGACAGTATTGGCCCGGAACAATGCGGCAGAAGGGGGCTTCGCCCAGTCGATTTTGCCCTCCAGATGCAGCGCCTGGGTGAGCATGTAATTTCGGGTCTGCATGGATGGTGTGGCCTGGGCCATCGCCCTTAGCGCATCCGCTTTCAGCTGCCTTGCACCGGCATGGTCGGGCTCTACCCCAAGGATATAGGTCGCCAGGGTAGCCGCCAGGTTGTAATCGTGTTCTGTCTGGGCCTTGCGAATGCGGTCCAACACATTGGCGACGCCGCCAAACCCTTCGATCAACACCTGACCTATTTGCCCATTTTCAGGGGGATGGAGACTGGCGCCATCACCGTCGAACCAGCCGACAAGACCGCGATACTGGGCTCGCACGTTGTACTCATTATCGACGTAGGTGGGTTGCAGCAATGGATGCTGGGCCAAATGGGGCGGCAGCCGGACAGTGCGTGCCATTTCATCCGGGGAGAGCCCCCGATTGATGGCACGTATCGACTGGTAATAAATGAATGAATAGGCATCGCGATGGGCGGTGGCCGCCTCGTAACCCTCCTCGGCACTCATGGTCGGGAACCCGTGGGATGGGATCATGTAGCGGGCGCGCAACTGCCGCAGTTTATCAATACTGACAATCAGATCACTCGGATCTCGATAGTACTCACCACGCAATGTGGAGAGAGGTGCCAGGGTCGGCAACAGGCCGGTGTTGTGTATCACCAGGTCGAGGGAGGGGAAATGCACGATCAGGCTGTCCCGGGTATCCCCCACCGCGTGGTAGAAGATCGCTTCAAGGCCGTCTATCCAAACCGTTTCCCCGTCCTCGACCGGGTGGCTCACCTGCACATGACGGTTAACGTTCAGGGCCGGATCGTCAAACTGTACCTCCGGCGTCGCGACCACCCCGTCCGGCCCGGTGTGGGGCAGGTACAACCCGAGTATGCGACCCACGTTTCGAGCCTGTTTTGGCCCGAGGACGCCCGCTGTTGTCTGAAGATGGCTGTCAACATCCGGATGCCCGTAAACGTCCATTTCCGGATACAGGCGGCGGTATTCACCCGCACCGCCAGTGTAGTGATGATGGGTATAAATCAGCGCTATCAGGGGTTTGTCGGTAATTTCCCGCAACATCGCCAGAGCGCCGCGGGCCTGGCCGATATTGCTCCCGGCATCGACGGCGATCAGCCCATTATCGGTTTCGATAAAAGTGAAATTGGCGTTGGCATAGCCTGTGACGGTGGTGATGCGGTCCGTCACCCGTATAACGTTGACTTCACCATAGGGACCGGAAGCGAGGGCCTTTAAATAGTCGCCGTTAATGATCGCGCCGTTTTCCGCTTTGGTTATACGGTCGTCCATATCGCCCCGGTAGAATAGCGGCGTCGCATCGACGACGGATGACGTAATAGCGATCAACCCAATATAAATAAACCGATGGACCGTTGCGCTTATTGACATACAAGCCTCCTGAAAACAGCACTGGGCTACAGGGGAGCAAATGCCAACAGTTGCCGTAATGAAAGGCCGCCGCGAAGCGGCCCTGCGGATTAAAAATTGTATCTGGCCCTGATTCCGTAATACGCCTGCGCCTGGCGGGTTACCCTGCCGAAGACACGGCCAATGACACCGTCTGCGGAATCAAGGTTATTGACGAACTCTTCGTCACCGATGTTCTTGCCAAACACAGACACGGTATATCGCCCCTGCCTGTCTTCAATCCCGACCACGATATCTGTCAGGCCATAGGCATCCTGTTCAGTCATGGGGTCGTAGGTAAGGCGGAATTGAATATCGTCTTGCCAGGTATAACTGACCTGCGCAAAACCATCAAAGGGCAGCGTATCGAACATAATGTCGTAGCGCACCAGCGCCCTGTAGGCCAGGTCAGGTGCCATAACACCACTCTTACCGTCGAGATCCTGAAGGTCGGCTGTTCCGTCATTATTGTTATCAAACTCACACTCGCCGGCCCCCTGGGGTTGACCGGGATAACAGGGCTGGAGCAAGTCCTTGACCTCTGTATCCATCCAGGTTGCCGAAAAGTCCATCATCAGCTGGTCGGTCACATTCCACGAAATATTCGCCTCCAGGCCGTGGGAACGCAGATCGCCGGCGTTAAATGTCGTGGTTTGAACGGTTCCGGGGATGAGGCGCGAGGTTTGCAGATCGACAACTTCAGTCCAGAACAGCGCCAGGTTGGTTCGCAAACCCCGGTCAAGCCAATCGGCCTTCAAGCCGAGTTCATAGGATTCCGCAATAGAGGGATCCACGAATGTATTATCCGGCGAGGAATCACGACCAAACTTGATGCCACTGCCGACAAAACCTCGCGAGGCAGTGATATAGACATTAATATCGTCGGTCACATCCCAGGATGCGCCAATGCGTCCTGACCAGTCTTCCGCGCGATCCTCCGCTTTGAATTTCGTCGTGGACTGGAACAACGACCACAGTGGGTCCGCCGCCAACGCATCCAGGTCAATAACAACAAAATCCGGATTTACAACATCGTAAAAAGGCGCTTCGGCAGGGCCGATACTGACCCGACGGGAATACCGGTTCATGCGGGTATCCTCCATCGTCCAGCGCAAGCCGGCAAAAAGATTCAGATTATCGGTGATATGCCAGGTAACATCGCCAAATGCCGCCCAGGTTTCCCATTCGGCTTCAGCTTTGACCGGATCGGTGAAGAAATAGTAATTGTTTCCGAGAATACCATCGCCCGGCAAGCCAAGCCCGGGTTCAAAGAAATAGTCGACTTGCAACAGCGGAGTTTCCTGGGCATTCCCGTCGGTATAGATCTGATAAAAGCCGCCCACAACCCAGTCCAGGGGCTCGCCGCTACCTTCAAGTCGCAACTCCTGACTGAAGTAATCTGTCTCGAAGAAGTATCCGGGCGCACTGCTACCACCGGGATGCAGATTACTGCGATTCCAGCCGACAATGGGCATGAACATGGTATTTTCGGGGTTTGCCGGTGTCGCATCGACGTCGATTTCGCTGCCCACTTCCCAGGACCGGTACGCCGAGATTGACTTGAGGGTCAGGCCGTCCTTTAGCTGCCAGGTCAAATCAGCGGCAATGCCCTTATTTATAGTGTCGGCAAAGGAATTCTCATTAACATTGATTTTATTCAGATCCCGGATCACCGACTGTCCAAGGGCTATATCACCATTGCCAAGCGCCGTTTCACGGATCGCTCCGATTCCCGGAATAGTGTCGGCAACGATGGTAACACTCGGGGAAAGATCGGTATTTTGACGGCTGTACTCCGCCGTCAAAAGGACGTTAACACTGTCACTTACATCAATATCCAGCTTGCCCAACAGGCCGAAATTTTCCTCACCGCCTTCGTCATCCGCCAAGGGATGAAGGTTGTCGATATAGTCATCGAGCTGCTTCGAGTAAGCGGCAAGACGACCGCGCACCCGATCCGTGATAGGACCACTGACACCCATGCGAACGATGTACTCGTCATCGTCTGTGATACTGCCTTCAACGTATCCTTCGAACGCCTCGGTCGGCTTCTTGCGGACCACATTAATGGCCCCCGCCGTAGCATTTCGCCCGAAAAGGGTTCCCTGGGGACCGCGGAGGATCTCCACCCGTTCTATATCGCCAAGCTCCGCCTGGAATTCACCGACCCGGGCAATCGGAACGCCATCGATCACAAACGACACGCTCGGCTGGAGTCCGCCGCTGGTCGCATAGGTATTGATCCCGCGAAGACCAAAGCTCGACGCGAGGGGAATGAACGCCTGTTGAAAATGTATGGACGGTGTCGCCAGGGCGAGATCGATAGTGGTATCGATCTTCGCGTTGCGCAATGCCTCACCACCGATAACATCGAGCGAGATGGGCACATCCTGAAGGCTCTGCTCCCGCTTTTGGGCCGTTACAATAATCTCTTCCAGCTCGGCACCCATCGCTGAAGCGGCCGACAAGAGAGAACACGCCGTCACCGATGAAATAAACAATATCCGGTTCATTTCCATTCCCTATTATAGTTACGGTTATAGGATTGATTATGTGACCTTTAACACGCCCTGCCACGGAATCTGGCAAACGGAGGGCTGATCATTAACCCCTGAAAAACTGATCGAGACTTTATTTTTTTGCAATATTCGATATGCGGCGTTGGTTTGCACACCCATCGATTTCAGCACAGTTCTGGCGACTTTGAGGGGTGAAGTATTTGAATTCAGCTCAAATAGCATGAGCGTTGCGTCCCACAATCGGTTGATCAAGGGGCGGGGCTCCAGCGGAAGCCACCATCAAAACGTTCGCAGAATGGCTCGCCTGTCCCGTCGACCATCAAAATTGCCGTTATTTATCAGTTCAGCGTGGACAATTGCCCGGAACCCGGATAGCGGATTGCGGGCCAGCCATCAAGCATTAACCCGGAACTTTTCAGGCACTTAACTGACGCAGTATTACGGCTTTTTTTATTTCAAGGTCTGAAAGCGACAATCGGAGATAGGAGGTCCGTATGACTCGCAAGTTGCTCGTAACAGCCATCGGCACACTGCTTATCGGCACCGCAGCCTCAGCACAAAACCCTTACGAAAAACCCGATGACAGCTGGATCAGTATCAGCGGCACGGTCGAAGCGGTGACGCGGGATTCCTTTGCCCTCAGTTATGGCGACGGCACTATCAGTGTGGAGATGGATGATGGCGACCGGGATGCCGATGCCTACAAGCTCATGAAAGGCGACAAGGTAACGGTCACGGGCCTGATTGACGATGATTTCTATGAGGTAGCCAGCATTGAGGCCAACAGTGTCTACGTCGAGAACATTGGCACCTACTTCTACGCCAGCAGTGCCGACGAGGAGGACCGCTTTGTCACCCTTACCACACCGATTATGGTTGCCCGCACCATCGTTCAGGGAACAGTGACGGATGTTGGCGATACAACATTCAGCATCGACACCGGCCCAAGGGAAATGACCGTCAATACAGCGACTATGGTCTATGACCCCCTGGATGACACCGGCTACCAGAAAATCGAGACCGGTGACCTGGTCAGTGTCAGCGGAACCATGAAGGAGAAATTGCTCAGTGACCGCATTATGGAAGCCGAGCAAGTGACCACGCTGCTCAAAGGCGATTCATAACGATGTCGCGCAGGTCCAGGGAAAGCCCGGCAAATTCGCCGGGCTTGTTGTTAGACAACCTGCGCGGAATAACCTGGCATGGGGCCTGCGGTTCAGGAAACAAAGGGAAACCGCAAAACGATTTCTGACAGGTTGGAACTCAAACGGTTAGGCAAGCGTAAAGGCGTCGAGGCAGGGAATCCGGGAGGAAAAAATTGGAGGCGCGGGTCGGAATCGAACCGGCGTAAACGGAGTTGCAGTCCGCTGCATAACCACTCTGCTACCGCGCCTTTGTGAGCATTACTTTCTGAATGAAGATAACTGCTCGCCCCGTTTGCATGGGGAGGTGCGTATTCTATGGATTACAGCGCGGGAATCAAGTGTCAGGTGCGGCTTTTAAGCATTGGCCATGCAGCGGCGAGGTAAATACACATGGACCACAGGGTTAATACCGCAGCGACATACAGAATGAAGATGCCCAGGTAATCGAGGTTCGGGTGCCTGTCGGGGTCCACCAGCAGCAGGAACGCGATGGCGATCATTTGCAGGGTTGTTTTGATCTTGCCCACATAGGACACCGCGACACTGGCCCGCTGTCCGATCTCGGCCATCCACTCCCGCAGTGCGGAAATAACGATCTCCCTGGAGATGATCACCATGGTGGGAATGGCGAATAACAGGGACGCATGGCTCTGCATCAGTACAACCAGCGCGACCGCGACAATGAGTTTGTCCGCCACCGGATCGAGAAAAGCACCAAAGGGGGTCATCTGGTCGAGCTTGCGGGCCAGATAGCCGTCGAACCAATCTGTGATTGCGGCGACGCCGAAGATCGCTGCACTGGCGATATGGTGCCCCGGCCATGGCATGTAATAGACCACCACCAGCAATGGAATGCAGAGGATTCGCAGCAGGGTAAGAAGGTTGGGCAAATTCCACATAGCGGCAGGGGACATCGACGACAAGGAGGCAAGTTACTCGTTGTGAAGTTCGCTGTAAATAGCCTCCGCCACTTTTCGGCTGATACCCGGCACTTTCATCAGATCCGCCACGCTGGCTTTTTTTACTTCACCCAGGCCACCGAAAAACCGCAGCAACTCCCTGCGGCGCTTGGGACCGACACCATCGATCCCTTCCAGGGGCGACTCCCGGCGTTTTTTGTCCCGACGTTGCCGATGGCCGGTAATGGCAAACCGATGGGCTTCGTCCCGGATCTGCTGAATCAGGTGCAATGCCGGCGAATCCGCCCGGAGAATGCGTTCCCGTTCGTCTTCGGCCAGAAACAGGGTTTCAAAGCCCGGTTTTCGGGTCGTCCCCTTGGCGACGCCGACCAGAATCACGCCCGCGACGCCCAGATTGTTGAGCACGTCAGAGGCCATGCGAAGCTGGCCCTTACCGCCGTCGATGAGCAGGACATCCGGCAACTTGCCCTCGCCGCTTTTCAATCGCCTGTAACGGCGCTCGAGGGCCTGGGACATGGCCGCGTAGTCGTCCCCCCCGGTAATGCCCTCGATGTTAAACCGTCGATAATCCGATTTGATGGCGCCCTCGGGGCCAAACACGACGCAGGAAGCCACGGTCGCCTCGCCGCTACTGTGGCTGATGTCAAAGCACTCGATGCGCTCCGGCGTGATCTCCAGGCCCAGGCTGTCCCTCAGACTTTCCAGCCGACGGGTGATGGTCTGGCGTGAGGCGTTGCGACTGGCCAGATTCTGTTCCGCGGTCCGCCTGGCGAGATCAAGCCACTTGGCTCGGGTGGACCTCACTGACGTTTTAACATCCACACGACGCCCGAGAGACTGGGTAATGGCCTCAGACAGCACCGGTGCATCGTCGTCGGGGATTTCGGCGATCACCTCCCTGGGCAGATCACTCAGGCCGCCACCGCCGAGGTAAAGCTGCGAGATAAATTCGCTGAGCATCGCCGGCTTGTCTTCGGTCAGGGGCGTTTTCGGGTAGAAAGTACGACTGCCCAACATCCGTCCCTGGCGAATAAACAGCATATGCACGCAGGCCAGATCACCCGCTACCGCTGCCGCCAGCACGTCGACATTCCCCTGCCCCGCTTCGATAATCTGGTCCGACTGCAACTGGCGCAGAGCAATGATCTGATCGCGGATCTCCGCCGCCTGCTCAAATTCCAGGTCGGCGACGCACCGATCCATTTCCAGCTCCAGCTGTCGAATCACCTGATCGCTCTTGCCCTCGAGAAATAAACGGGTCAGGTGCACATCGTGGGCGTAGTCTTCCTCCGACACCAGTCCGACGCAGGGCCCGGTACAGCGTTTTATCTGGTACTGCAGACAGGGCCTGGAGCGATTGCGAAAGAAACTGTCTTCACACTGGCGGACACGAAAGGTTTTCTGAAGAAAAACAAGACTGTCGCGCACCGTGCTGGCATTTGGGTAGGGGCCAAAATAGTGGCCCTTCTTGCGTTTTGTACCACGATGGAAGGCCAGTCGCGGGTAGGGTTCGTCCTCCGTCAACAATATATAGGGGTAGGATTTGTCGTCCCTGAGCAAAATGTTGAACGGCGGGCGGTACTCCTTGATCAGGTTCTGTTCGAGAATCAGTGCTTCCACCTCGGTGCCGGTGACCGTCACCTGAACCTGCTGAATCCGACTGACCAAAGCCTGGGTTTTGTGACTCAGGCCGGAGCTACGGAAATAGCTGCTCACCCGCTTGCGCAGGTTTTTGGCCTTGCCCACATACAGCACCTGATCGCCCTCCCCCAGCATCTGGTAGACACCGGGGCGCTGGGTCAGGGTTTTAAGAAAGGTTTTTACATCAAACATGAGGGCGGGGACCGGTCCATATCAGGCCGGACACTACAGCACTTCGCCGGGGTCCACCAGGCCGTGGCGAACCGCCGCCAGGGTGAGTTCCACGTCATTGCTGACACCGAGCTTTTCGTAGATACGGTATTTGTGGGTATTGATGGTTTTGGGGCTGATACAGAGGACCGCCGCTACCTCGGCGGCCCGGTGCCCGCTGGTGATCATTTGGGCGATTTGCAGTTCACGCTCGGAGAGCAGGCCCAATGGCGAGCTTTCCTGGCCGGGTTTCAGGCCGCTGACCACCATTTGCTGGGCAATCGCGGGGCTGACATAGATGTCTCCCGCCATCACGACCTTTAGCGCCTGGCTGATTTCACTGTGATCGGAACTTTTTGTGATATAGCCCGATGCACCGGCCTTGAGCAGCTTGTTGAGGTGCACATCGTCGTTGAACGCGGTGATGACGATCACGCGCACCCCCGGGTGACTGACCAGAATCCGGCGGGTCGCCTCAAAACCGCCCATGCCGGGCATGCGGATATCCATCAGCACGACCTCCGGCGGATCGCGACGCACCTGGTCGAGGGCTTCTTCGCCACTGGCCGCCTGCGCCACAACCAGGGCCTCCGGCACCGAATCGAGTAACCGGCAAAGTCCCATTCGTATCAGGTCGTGGTCGTCGACGACCAGGACACGCACTTTGTCCGGATGTCCGTTCAGCCTGTTTGAAGGATCGCTCATAATCCCGTGTCCCCTTCCCCTGATATTACCTTTCGAAAGGTAATGTTTATCCGGCCGGTGTCAATATCCCGCTGTTTGGGCACCCGGTGCTGCCAGTGATGTTGCAATGGCCCTGCCATCAACAGCAATGAGCCGTGGGGCAGATCCAGACGGTAGCGAAGATTCCTGTCCCGCCGGTGCCGCAGCTCAAACCGACGCACCGTGCCAAAGCTCAGCGAGGCGACCACCGGATTGGCCCCGAGCTCCGGTTCATCGTCCGCATGCCAGTCGACACTGTCGTTTCCGTGGCGATAGTGATTTACCAGGGCACTGTTGAATTCGACACCGGTCAGGGTTTCGACATCCTGTTTTAACGTCATCAGCATTGGCGACCAGGGCTGTATGGCCAGCTTCACCCCGGAATAGCTGTAATCCGCACCGCTATCACCGTACCAGGCGTTCAGTCGCGGAATGGGTATGACACGGCCGGCAATGCGAATTTCACTGCGTTCCCAGGGCACGGTATCGAGCAATTCCCGATACCGGCGATCCGCCTCGACGCTATCGATAAAATTTGGCCAGAACCGCAAGCGACCGTCCCCGAGGGGGATTTCCGTTCCGAAATCCGAGTCAAACAAATTCATTCCGACTCCGGGCCTGTGTAAGCCTCTGCGCCCAGCACTGTTGGCTCGAGCTCGAGCTCAATACCGAAACAACGTCTGACATCCTCGGCGATTTGCGCGGATAGCGCCAGCAATTCTTTGCCAACCCCGCCGCCGAAGTTCACCAGCACCAGAGCCTGGCGATCGTGAACGCCCACAGCACCCAGGCGACGCCCCTTCCAGCCGCATCGATCAATCAGCCAGGCGGCAGGCACCTTCACCCGCCCATCCGGGATTGCATAACGGGGCATATCGGGAAATCGCCGGGCCAGAGATCGCGCCCGGGCGCCATCAATCACCGGGTTTTTAAAGAAGCTGCCGGCATTCGGCCGTAAGGATGGGTCCGGGAGCTTTTGTCGCCGCAACCGGCAAACGGCGTCGAACACCGTCCGCGGGCTGACTGACCCGGGTCCCCTTTCCGCCAACACCCCGGCGAGTTCTGGGTAGTCCAGGCACAGCCGCGGCTGCCTGAAAAGCCGCAGAGTGACCGAAGTAATGATCACCGGCGGCAACGCACCGTGCTTGAAAACACTGTCCCTATAACCAAATCGGCAGTCCTCTGGCCCCAGGGTTACGCACTCACCGGTGTCCAGAACCAGCGCCTCGAGGCTTTCAAAACGCTCGGCCAGCTCGACCCCGTAGGCGCCGATATTCTGGATTGGCGCCGCGCCCACGGAACCCGGTATAAGGGCCAGATTTTCCAGTCCATACCAGTCATTCTCAAGGCAATGGGCCACCAGTGAATGCCAGTTTTCCCCGGCGCCGGCCCGGACCAGAACATCCCCGTCTTCCTCGACCGTTTCAATGCCGGTGATCGCCATTCTTACCACCAGGCCGGACACATCGCCAACAAGCACAACATTGCTGCCACCCCCGAGAACGGTTACGGGCCAGTCCCGTGCCTGGGCATGGCGTCGCGCCTGTTCGAGTTCGGGGAGCGTGTGAACCGTACAGAAATTTGCCGCACGGGCCGGCAACGCCAGGGTATTGAAGGCTTCGAGTGACACGTCGGAAAGAAACTGCACCGGTCAGATGCTCCGGGGATGATGCTGGCTGATATGGGCAAGCAGACCGCGAGCCGCCTGTTCAACCAGTTCGTAGACATGCTGGAAACCGCCAGCTTCACCATAATAGGGATCGGGGACTTCATCGGTTTCCAATGGCTGTCCCGCATAGGCGGCAAAGGGCAGGAAAAGGCCGAGATGCCCCGCGAATGACGGCGGGCGCATGCGTTCCAGATTGGACAGATTGCTGCGATCCATGGCCAGTATGTAATCGAATTGATCGAAGTCGGAGGGCCGGACCTGACGGGCAATCAGATGGCCGATATCCAGGCCCCGCCCAAGGGCAGCGGCCATCGCACGCTTATCCGGAGACTTGCCGATGTGCCAGTCACCCGTGCCCGCCGAATCCACCCGAATCCAACCATCGAGCCCGGCATCCCGAACGAGGGCTTCGAAAATACCGTGGGCGGTCGGAGACCTGCAGATATTGCCGAGACAGACAAACAAGACTGAAACCTGAGGGGTAGAGTTCATAGCAAAACAACGGTTGGAACTGAGTTGCGCAGTATAAAGCAAGCGGTACAAAACATGGTTGTACAACACCCCACTGAGAGAGGTCATCAGCTTAACAAAATATCTTAATTATATATTTCATATTCTTATCAAATCTTTATAACATTAATTCTCAGGTTTAGAGAATGCCTAAACCTTCGGCGGCCAGCATCGAAATTAAACTCGACTGGCGCCTGGCGAAACACCGTGCCATAGTCATTTGGCGGTATCCGCAAGCCGCAACAAGAGCGCTCAATCTGTACCGGTTTCCAAGCCGAGGGGTAGGGATAGGGAAATCATCCGGCTTGAGGGCACGGATGAAAGCGGCAATAACTATCAAAAGAGGAACAAGCCAGTGTCTCGTCCTGACATAGGTTGTCAGGACGAGACAGATATGCATAGGAAAACGTCAGGGGGCAGAATCAGGAGGCTCTGTGGAGCAGTGCAATCACCCGCTCCAGATCCGCCTCGGTGTCGACACCGCCGGGAACCGATGCACAGGCCGACTCGACATGAATCCGATCGCCGTGACTCAGAAACCGCAGTTGCTCTAGACTTTCCAGCGCTTCCAGCGGTGCCACCGGCCAGGCAACAAAGCGGCGCAGGGCGCTGACGCGATAGGCGTATATCCCCAGGTGGCGCATCGGCGCAAACCCCGCTGGCAGGCCCGGGGCAGCGCGGAGGCGGTGATCCCGGGGCCAGGGAATAGGGGCGCGGCTGAAGTAAAGGGCCAGGCCATCGAGGTCCGCCACCACCTTGACGATATTGGGATTGTCGAAGTCCTCAGGGTGTTCAATGGGCTCGCACAGGGTGGCGACCGCCGCCGTCGGCTGGCGGGACAAGTTGACGGCCACCTGGCGAATCACGCCGGGGGGTATCAGCGGCTCGTCGCCCTGGACATTGACGATCAGGTCGTCATCGGCAAAGCCCTTTAACCGACTGACCTCTTCAAGGCGATCCGTACCGGAGGGATGATCGGCGGCGGTCATCAGCACGTCACCACCAAACTGCCGGACGACCTCTTCAATACGCGTGTCGTCCGTGGCGACGGTCACGGTCTGACCACCCGCCTGAAGCGCCTGTTCGTACACCCGCTGGATCATGGCCTTGCCGGCAATGTCCCGAAGGGGTTTTGCCGGTAGGCGGGTGGAGGCGTATCGAGCGGGGATGACAATATGAAACGGGATGGTCACAGTGCGGTCACTCTTTTTTCAATGGCATCAAGCAAGGTGTGCAATCCGCTGTTTTCCAGGGTGGCGGCAACATCGAGGATCCACACATCAGCATGATCGAATCCCCGGCACTTAACCCCATCCTTGGCGGTCATGATAACCGGTCGTCCATCGCCGAACTGAAGATCGCCTGGGCTCAGGGCATGGTGATCGGGAAAGGGATGGAGCCGCACCGAAAGACCGAGACTGGCCAGGGTTCGGGCGAAGCGTGTCGGATTGCCGATGGCAGCAACAGCATTGACGGAATCGCCCGGGGGATCGTCGACCGTGCGGATATCCGTACCCTTCAAATGTCGAAATCGCAGGGGTTTCAGGAACATCCGATATTGATGCGGATGATCAACCAGGGCGTTGCCGCCATTGATAATCACATAGTCCGCTTCACGGAGCCGGGATTTCGGCTCCCGCAGTGGGCCGGCAGGCAGGCAAAGTCCGTTACCCAGCATCCGCTCCCCGTCGACGACGACAATCTCAAGATCGCGGGGCAGGCGGTAATGCTGCAGTCCATCATCGCTCAAAATGACGTCACAATCGGTGTGATCCTGCAGATAGCGAGCTGCCCGATAGCGGTCAGGATCGACCACCACAGGGCAGCCACAGACCTGCGCTATCAGCAACGGTTCGTCGCCGCTCGCCGCCGGATCGCTGCTTTCCCTTACCCGCATCGGGTACTGCGGGGCCTTGCCACCGTATCCCCTGCTGATCACTCCGGGCCGATAGCCCCGCTCGCGAAGGGCGTTCACAAGGGCGATAATAAGCGGCGTTTTACCGGTACCGCCAACGGTCAGGTTACCTACCACGACAACAGGGAGGGCCAGCGGTTGACGGCGTTTTTCCAGATACTCGCGGCGGTACAGGACCACCCGGGCAAATAGCCACGACAACGGTGTCAGAAGGCGGCTCCAACTGTGCTGCCGATACCAGGCTCGCTCCAGTGCTGTCACTCCTATCCCTCTGAAAACTGCTGCTGGTGAAGACGGGCATAACGGCCCTGACGAAGGAGCAGTTCGTCGTGGCTGCCCTCCTCGACAATTCTGCCCTGCTCCAGAACCAGTATCTTGTCGGCTTTCTCGACGGTACTCAGGCGATGGGCAATCACGAATGTGGTGCGTCCTGCCATCGCCACCTCAAGTGCCGCCTGAATATGCCGTTCGGACTCGGTATCCAGTGCCGAGGTGGCTTCATCGAGGATCAGGATGGGTGCATCCTTGAGCAGCGCACGGGCTATGGCCAGCCGCTGCCGCTGGCCACCGGACAACATGACGCCATCGTCCCCGATCAGGGTATCGAAGCCACGGCCCAGGTTTTCAATGAATTCCAGGGCATGGGCTGCGCGGGCGGCTTCACGGACCTGCTCCGGCGAGCGATTGGCCAGCTCGCCGTAGGCGATATTGTTGTACACCGTGTCGTTGAACAGGGTCACCTGCTGGCTTACGAGGGCGATCTGACTGCGCAGGTTCTTGAGGTCGTAATCGTTGATCTCAACACCATCGAGGAGGATATCGCCATCCTGGTGGTTGTAAAAGCGCGGAATGAGGCTGATCAATGTACTCTTGCCGCTGCCGGAAGAACCCACCAGGGCAACAGTCTGTCCGGGACTGGCGGAAAACGTGATGTCATTCAAAGCCGGCGCCTCCGCACCCGGGTAGGCGAAGGATACATTGCGAAATTCAAACGCGCCTTTCGCCCGGTCAACCTTGAAATCACCGCTGTTCACCTCCTCGGGGGCATCGAGGGTGCCGAAGAGTACCGACCCCGCGGCGATACCGCGCTGGATGGTGCTGTTGGTCTGGGTCAGCTGGCGCAGGGGTTTGGCCAGCAGCCCTGCGGTGAGCAGAAATTTGGTGAATCCACCGGTGGACATACTCCCCAGAATATCCGGCACCATGGCCATCCAGATCAGGAAGGCCAGAGCCACCGCCACCAGGATCTGAACCAGGGGCGTACTGGTGCCCTCGGTGAGCGCCAGCTTGAGACTCTGCTTGCGATTCTGGCGGCTGGCGCTGTGCATGCGCCGGATCTCAAATGGCTCGGCGCCGAACAGGCGCATCTCCCGGTAACCGGCCACCGCTTCGTTGGACACCTGCGTGACCTGCCCCATGGCGTTTTGAATGCGCTTGCTCAGCCGCCGAAAACGCTTGCTGACCTGATGAATAATGAGTGCAATGATCGGCATGACGGCACCAAAAATAAGCGCCAACTGCCAATTGAGAATAAAGAGATAAATCAACAGGCCGATAACCAGTGAGCCCTCACGGATAATCACCTTCAAGGCCCCGGTCGTGGCCCCCATCACCTGGGTGACATGAAAGGTCAGCTGGGCCACCAGATGCCCGGACATCTGCTGATCGAAATAGTGGCTGGGCATGCGCGTATACTTCTCAAAAATTTCGTTGCGCAGCCGGTCGACCACCGACTGGGAGATGTAGCTCATACCGTAATTGCCGATCACAAAACCCAGGGCGCGGAGCAGCGCAATCGCAACCACCATCACGGGTATGACCACCCGACTCTGTTCCAGCACGGTACCGCCCTGCACCCACTGTTCGGCAAGCCGGGCGGTGAGACCCGTATCAATGGTCGTGATGTCGATACTCAGCCCCTTGCCGGCGGACTCACCGGTCATTACCGTCAGAACATTGACGAGGTACCCGAGCAGATCGACAAAGGCGACCTCCATGGCGGAGAACAGCCACATGCCGAGTACACTGACGATGAAAATCATCCAGTAGCGCTTGATATAGGTCAGCAGGCGCAGGTAGATCGCCAGGTTGCTGGCTTCGCCGCTGGCGGCAGACAACTTCATTGGGGCTCCTCGGCTGGCTCCTGGGTGGCAATACGTAGTTGGGTGAAGCCCAACCGGCCGGCGGCATCCATTGCCGTCACCACCGCCCGGTGACTGGTGTCGCTATCCGCCGAGATGACCAGGGGGATATCCCGCTTGCCGGCAGAGACCTCCTCCAGGGCATCCATCAGGGTATCGATCTCCCGATTGACCAGAAGCCGACCGTTGACGCTGTAACTGTTGTCCTTGGCTACAACGATCTCCAGGGTCTCCGGTGCGGCTTCCGTCATCTGGCCTTCGGCCTCTGGCAGTTCCACCACCAACCGGGTTTCGCGGGTGAAGGTGGTGCTGACCATAAAGAAAATCAACAATAGAAACACCACGTCGATCAGCGGGGTCAGATTGATGCCATTCTCTGTCCGGGGTTGCCGGTGGAATTTCATGAATCCCGGCTCTCCTGAGGGGCCGGTCGGTCACCGTGCAACGCGTCCACCAGCTTGATCGCCTGATCCTCCATAACCACAACCAGAGAATCGATACGGCGCTCGAAATAGCGGTGGAAAATCAACGCCGGTATGGCCACCGTCAAACCCGCCGCGGTGGTAATCAGGGCCTCGGAGATCCCTCCGGCGAGGACAGCCGGATTGCCTGTACCCTGGGTGACAATGGCGGTGAACACCTTGATCATTCCTATCACCGTGCCCAGCAGCCCGAGTAACGGCGCAATGGCCGCGATGGTGCCCAATACTGACAAATACCGCTCAAGGCGATGGACAACCTGGTTGGCGGCCTCCTCAATACTGTCTTTCATCACCTCCCGGCCATGGTGGGAGTTGGCCAGGCCGGCGGCGAGAATCTGGCCCAGTGGCGACGATTGCCGCACGTCGCTCAACCGCTCCCGGGTCATCTCGTCGGTCCGCAGCCATTGCCACACCTGACGCAACAAATTGGGGGGCACGACTTTATGGGGACGCAGAGCCAGATAGCGCTCTATGGCAATGGTGATAACGGCGATTGAGCAGAGCAAAATGGGCAGCATCAGCCAGCCACCTGCAATGACAAATGCGTACACGGGCGTTCCTATACAATTTTTTCGCGACCACTTTACCACAAATTGACGACTGTCCCGCCGGCACCGTCACCATGCCAATAGCGCCGATACCGGCGCCGATATTCACTCACCTCCAGGTTTTCCCGCTTATCCCAGCGAAACCGTATTGCTCCTCCCGAAGCGGTATTCCATGTCGACACGCCCGTTTTCCGATATCGGTCCAAAACCAGGGGATGTGGATGGCCAAAATGGTGTTGGTACCCGGCTGAAAACACCCCGTGCTCGGGCCGTGCCCAGCTTAAAAACCCGGGTGAGGAAGAGGTCTTGCTTCCGTGATGGGGGGCTAAAAGAACGTCGATTCCCCGGTCTCCCCACGGCTTGGCATCCACCCTCTGCAAGCGCCTTTCCACGGACGCTTCAATATCGCCGGGCAACAGTATATCGACGCCGCCCCGCTGGATATGCAAGACACAGGATCGATTATTGCTTCTGTCGATGGAGCCTGTCGCCGGATGAAGGAACGTAAAACGCACATCCCCCCAGTTCCACGCCTGCCCCGCCCTGCAGGGTTGTACCGGCACGCGGTATGTGACATCAGCCAGGGCTTCTGCCCCGCTGATCACCCGACCCACCGGGACAGCGTTGAGCAAGCCCTCATAGCCACCGGCATGGTCGTTGTCACCGTGGCTGACCACCAGCACATCCACCCGACCAACCCCCTGGGACGACAGAAAGGGGGCAAGAACACCCTTCCCGGCGTCGAACCGGGGAGAAAAATAGGGCCCCGTATCGTAAACCAGTGTTTTTTCTGCGGCCCGGAACACCACAGCCAGGCCCTGACCGACATCGAGCACCGTCAACTCGGTTTGCCAATCCCGCGTGTCCCTTCCCGTCACCAATGCAATAAACAAAACAGGTACCAGAGGACGTAGGGACAGCCCGGAGGGCAGCAACATCCAGAGCGCCGCCAAGGCCAGGCCCGCCAACATCCAGGCATCTCGACCAAACAGTGGCTGCCAGGCCAGATTGCTGCTCACTGCGCTGACAAGGTCGAGACCTTGGGCAAATAGCGCCAATTGCCAGTCCGCCAGTTGCCAGCAAAGCCGGCCAGTCTCACCGAAGGGGGCCAGCAGCGCGCCGAGAAGGGCCAGGGGCACGACGCCAAACCCCAGCCAGGGGATCGCCAGGGCGTTCACAAAAGGGGCCAGGGGGTAGACTTTTCCCTGGAAGAAAACCAACAACACCGCAAGGCCGATGAAGACAACAGCCTGAGCCTCGATAAGCTGACGCCACCAGGGTTGCCTGGGCCGGCCTGAAAACCACAGCAAAAGTGCCCCGACGGCGCCAAATGACAGCCAGAAACCCTGGCTGACAACCGCTAACGGATTGACCACGGAGACCACGAGAAGGGCGGCGCTGTAGGCGAGCCAGGGTGCGATGCGCCGCCGCAATGTGACAGCCAGTACCGCCGCCACGGTCATAATCAAGGCCCGCTGCAGCGGCAAGCCAAAACCCGCCAACAGCGCGTAGACACCGGCACCGACAATCGCGCCAATCCCGGCCGGTATCGGCGCCGCGATCGGGAAGCCAATGGCGGCCAGAACCCGCCCGAAGAAAAAGCCCAGAAAGTAACTGCAGGTCGCCACCATGGCCACGTGAAGACCGGAAACGACCATCAAATGCACAGTCCCGGTCGCGACCAGTTGTGACCAGCGAGCAGGCTCAATACCCGATTTATCCCCCAGCACCAGGGCCTGGAGAAAGCTGCGGCCCGTCGACGTGAGTTCGGCAGCGTCCAGTTGCGCCGCGAGCCACTGCCTCAACCGAAGAATGCGGTAACCGTCTGAGGGGCCGAGGTATGTATTATTGACGCTGGATCGCACGTAGCCTGTCGCCGAAATACCCTCGGCAAGCAGCCAGGCGTTGTAATCAAAGCCTCCAGGATTGGCAAATCCCCTCGGCGTGCGAACACGAACACTAAGTTGCCAGCGCTCACCCGCCTGTATCGACAGTGGCGGTTGATACCAACTCAGAAGGAGGGTCTCGAGCGGGACGCTTTCCAGTCCCTCCTGCCCCTCAATGTCAAATCGAAATCGGCTACGACGGCTGTCACTGGACGGCAGCGAAGCCACCACCCCGACGACCGTGATATCCGACTTGTCATGGCCCGAAGGCAATCGGCTTGCCAATTCCCCATGGCCCCAGAGCGTCGCGAAGCAGACACCAGCGATAATATAGCCGAACCATCGCGTCCAACCGGTACGGGTAATCAACAGGACGGCGACAAGGGCGAGAAGAAGACACCATTCCAACGCGGGCAGCGAAGGGAAAATTGCCACCGAGAAAATCCCGGCGGGGAAAAACCAGAAAAAAGGCTGCATTGCCAACGTCCGTGTACCAGCAATGGTGAAAGTATGACAAGGGGTATCCGGATGTTGCAATGACGCCGACCAACGGACACACTCAAACCCAACGGAGAACGACTGAAAAAACGATAATGAGCAATGCGTTGATACTGTCCGGAGGTGGCGCGAGGGCCGCTTACCAGGTGGGGGTCCTCAAAGCAGTAAAGGATCTCCTGCCCTCTCATCACTACAATCCCTTCCCCATCATTTGCGGCACGTCTGCCGGGGCAATCAATACCCTCGCCCTTGCCGGACGACCGGGGTACTTTACCGATCAGGTGGAAGCCCTTGAAAAAACCTGGCGCAATATCAATGCCGGCGATATCTATCACACTGATCTGTGGGGCATTGTCAGAAATAGCCTGCGCCTGGCGCTGTCCCTCGTTTACAGTGGTACCAAAGCCTCAAGCCCTGTCGCGCTACTCGATAACAAGCCGTTGAGGAAGTTGCTTGAGGGCTATATCCAGTTCCGGCAGATCGACGAAGCTATCGCCAGCAATCGACTCCAGGCTGTTGCCGTCACCGCCATGTCCTACAGTACGGGCCAGTCGATTACATTCTTTCAGGGCTTGCACGATCACTGGAAACGCGCCCGGAGGTTGGGCGTTCGTACCGGTCTTACCCTCGATCACGTAATGGCATCAGCCGCCATTCCGACCATATTTCCGCCAGTGAAGATTGGTGATCACTTCTACGGCGACGGCGCGCTGAGGCAACTCAAGCCATTGAGCCCCGCCCTGCACCTGGGTGCATCGAAACTGTTTGTTATCGGCGTCAGCGACAATCCCTACCGCCAATCGTTTGATGAGGAGGTGTACCACTCTCCGACACTCGCGCAGATGATCAGCCATATGCTCAACAGCGCCTTTATCGACACTATTGAGAGCGACCTGGAAACGCTTCGGGCGATTAATCGTCTCACCGGTGCCGCCGGTGATAACGCCCGGACCGAGGAGGGGATTGCCGACTTCAGGCAGATCGAGTTCCTGAATATTTCACCATCGACGGCTATCAATGAACTGGCGGAGTCGTATCTGCACGAATTGCCACGAACGGTTCGGTTTTTTCTCCGCGCCACGGGCGCCACTGCCCGGGGAGGCGGTACCAGTGCCGCCAGCTATCTGCTGTTTGAGCCCGGCTTCATCGGCGCGCTGATCGAGCTCGGCTATAGTGATACCATGAAGCAATCCCAGCGAGTGAGGGATTTTTTCCAACTCCCCTCTACCGGTGATATCGGCACTGAAAACCGGCCTGAGGTGTCGACCCACGGCTGACGTTGCGCCCCTGGAGTACTGGTTAGGCCATCACATTCGCGGCATAATGCCCGTCCATTTACCCTGCTGTGCGACATGCCAAAGAAGTTCTTCAAGCAGTATTTGCCCTCGCCCAAACATCATGCCGAGCACAGGGCATTAAAATGGCTGGGGCCGCTTGTCAAAGACCCATACCTGTTTCACCTCAACCGCCACTCGGTCTCGCTGGCGTTTTTTGTTGGAATATTTTCGGCTTTCATCCCCGTCCCCGGGCAAACCATTATCGCGGCCCTGCTCGCCCTGCTGGTCCGCTGTAATCTGCCCCTGTCGGTGATTCTGATCTGGATTACCAACCCCCTGACAATGACCCCCATTTTCATACTGACTCACCAGTTGGGCAGCTGGATTCTGGGTAGCCCCCCGATCGATTTTCATGTTCACATGACCTGGGAATGGTTTAACGAACAGGGCAAGTCATTACTTCTGCCGCTACTGCTGGGCAGCTTATTGACAGGCCTCATCCTCGGCGCTCTGGGTTATCTTGCGATACAAGGCCTGTGGCGGTGGACGGTGGTCAGAAACTGGCGGGCCCGGCGGCGGGCCCGCCAGGCAACACCGGACCCCTTCGAACAACCCCGCAATCGACGCTGAATACCTATTCGTACCGCAGCACCTCGGCCGGTTTCACAGCCGCCGCCCGCCACGCCGGATACAAGGTGGCAAAAAAATTGAGCCCCAGTGCCACTGTCGCCACCAGCCCGACGTCGGACAAATCCAGCGCCGAGGGCAGGTAATCGATGGGATAGATCTCGGTATTAAGGAAACGTATCTGAAAAACCGCCTCAACCGTCGCGATTGCATCCGGGACATAGAGCGCACCCGCAACCCCCAGCAGGGTTCCGACCAGTGTCCCCACGACGCCGATAAGTGTGCCCTGAACGAGGAAAATACCGAGAATCGTCTTGTTGTCGGCGCCCAGGGTTTTCAGTGTCGCAATGGCCGGCCGCTTGTCGACAACCGTCATGATCAGCATGGATACAACGTTAAACACTGCGATGGCGATAATGAGAAATATCAACAGTCCCACCATCTGCCTCGACATCTGAATAGCCTGGTAGAGATTGCCGTGGGTCTGAAACCAGTCGATAAAGCTGAACTCACCGGGCAAGCGCTGCAGCAGGCCGTAGCCGATGTCACGTACGTCAAAGACATCATCGACGCTGATGCGCAACCCCTCAGGCGCAAGTCCCAGCCCCGCCATATCGCCCGCGACATTCAGATGAATAAGAGCAAGCGCCTGATCCTCCGCCGTGTGGGTGTCAAAAATACCCGCCAGGGTAAATACCGCGACGCGCGGAGTCGCCTGACGGTTGCCGGCGCCCACCCGCGGCACAATCAGTGTCAGGCGCTGGCCGGCGCTTGCACCCAATTTGGTGGCGAGGGCCTGGGATAGCATTATCCCCGGTGCCCTTTCAGCATCATTTTCTTCCCCCAACCAATCCCCTGCTTTAGCTGGCAGCACTGCCCGCAGAGCGCTGTCCAGATGATCCGGGGAAAGCCCCATGACCTGCACCGACTGGATCTTTCCGCGTGCATTGAGCAAGGCCTGAAAACCGGTAAAGGGTGTCACTTCCCGAACGCCCTCGATTGATCCCAGGGATTCGGCCAGTTCCTGCCAGCGACGGACACCGCCGCGCTCGAAAAGCTGTATGTGCGGGACGATACCGAGAATCCGCGTGCGCATTTCTCTCTCGAACCCATTCATGATTGAGAGCACGATAATCAGCAGGGCAACGCCGGTGATAAGACCTGCTATGGCAAGCCCCGAGATGAACGACCCCAATCGGGAACCGGAACCCGCGGCGAAATAGCGGCGACCGAGGAACAGGGAGGTGGAGCTAGGCATGGAGATCATCCGCAACAGGTAGCAGCTGCCCATTTCGGAGCTCAAGGATACGATCGGTGTGCCGGGCTATCGCCAGGTCGTGGGTTACAATGACAAAACTGATTCCCAGATCCCGATTCAACTCAAGCAACAGCCCAAGCACCTGAGCGGCAGTGGCAGGATCCAGGTTGCCGGTGGGTTCATCCATCAACACGCACCCCGGAGACGTGGCCAGTGCGCGGGCGATAGCCACCCGTTGGCGCTCTCCCCCTGACAGAGCGCTCGGCCGGTGCTCAAGGCGGCCCGAGAGGCCGACCCGGTCCAGCAACACGGCCGCACGCCGGGTGGCTTCACGACGCTCAACGCCGGCAATCAGGTTGGGAATGGCAACATTTTCCTGCGCCGAAAACTCCGCAAGCAGGTGATGGAACTGGTAAACAAAACCGAGATGCCGGTTTCGCCAGCGGGCGCGGGCGGACTCGGACATCGGCCGCACCGCCTGTCCCTGAATGTATATATCGCCGCCGTCCGGATCATCGAGTCCGCCCATCAGATTGAGCAAGGTGGATTTACCGGAGCCGGATGAGCCGATGATTGCGACCAGCTCCCCTGCCTCGATCTGGCAACTGAGATCGCGGAGTACCTCGACGGTCTGGGAGCCCTGCTGATAGGCCTTCGAAACCGAAACACAGGAAATCACCGCCCCGGGTTCAGTGCTCATAGCGTAATACCTCTGCAGGACTGACAGTCCCAGCCCGATAGGCCGGATAGACCGTGGCGGCAATACTGATCAACGCTCCGACAGCCGCCACCGCCAGCACATCCGGCCACTGAATATCCGTCGGCAACTGACTGATAAAATACACCTCCGGATCGAACACCGAGACACCGACAACACCTTCGACAAAGGCCACCAGCGCGCCAAGCTGTGATGCCAGCAGACAACCCAGCCCCACCCCGAGTACGACGCCGGAAAGGCCCACCGCAATACCCTGGACCCGAAAAATGCCGGTAATCGTTCCGCTACTGGCGCCCATGGCGCGAAGAACGGCGATGTCCTTGCGCTTGTCCGCCACCAGCAACACCAGGCTGGCGACAATATTGAACGCAGCAACGGCGATGATAATGGTCAGTAAAGAGCCAACCACCAGTTTTTCCATATGGATCGCGTCAAACAGTGCGCTCAGGGAATCGCGCCAGGAAACCAGTTGCCCATCCGGTCCCATATCTGTCCGCCAGCGATCGACGACTTCTTGTACCCTGTAGGGATCGACCAGGGTGAAACGCACGCCATCCACCATGTCACCGTTACGTTTCAGGGTTTGCGCATCGGCTATATGAACAAAGGCGATGCCACTGTCCACCTGGGCACCGACCTGATAGATCCCGACAACCCTGAGTTGTTTAACACGCGGAAAGGCCCCAAATGGCGTCAACGTCATTTCCGGCAAGGTCAACACCACGGAATCCCCTGCCATTACGCCCAGACTGCGTGCCAGGAGACTGCCCATAACAACCCCGAACTCCCCGGGCTGCAGACGACTCAGGGAACCGCTGATCATGTGCCGATCCAGCAAGTTGCCGGTGCTCCCAAGTTCTGGATCCAGACCTTGAACACTGACCCCCTGCTGACGCTTCTCTGTCGACAACATGCCCTGGGTTTCGACAAACGGAGAGGCGGATACCACCGAGGGATCGCCCAGTTGTCTCGCCAGCTTCTGCCGCCAGTCGGAAAGTGGCACCGATTGCATCAGGGAAATGTGGGGCACAACACTGAGAACGCGGCTCTTGATTTCCCGGTCAAATCCGTTCATCACGGACAGCACGACAATCAGCGCAATGACACCGAGGGTCATGGCACCGAACGAAAAAGCGGATACCAGCGAAAAAAAACCTTCGCTTTGCTTGCTACGCACATAGCGAAGACCGATCATCAGAGGTAAGATATTTTTCATGGCCGGCATTTAATCGGAAAGACCCGGCATCCACAAGCGGGATCCCGTGGCATGAGCGAGTTGCCGATTGTTAAGGGGGGTTGGGCCTGAGTCGGCCGGGTCCATTCGTCGCTCTCTAACGCAAACGAAACGAAAAGGAAGTGCCATGATCAGGAATCGTCTTTTCGCCCTGTCAGCATTCACCGCGATCCTAACGCTGATAATCCCGATCGCGGCAAGCGCTCAAAACGAGGCGGGGTCCGTACAACGGGTTGACAGACTGATTATCCCCGTTGGCAGCCAGAGCCGCGACAGGCCACATGCCCAACTCCCGCACCGGGGAATGACGGCCAACGGAGTCCTGAATGCGTATGGCGAACCGTTAACCCGGATACCCGCCGTTGGCGAGCCACCAATCGGCCGATGGGAATACGCAGAATTTGTGGTTTATTTCGAGAATGATCGGGTTCTGCACGCCGTGGTCCCATTCAGGAAAGACCCTTCCCTGAGCGAGTAATAAATGCCGGTCATGGTGTCCTGGAGATGTCCGGAGCAATGGCAGAAACAGCGGGGAGAGAAAACTTCTCGGGCCGGATACTATTGCCCTTTACCGCTGGACGCATCGTAGCCCAGGTTCTTCCCGGCGCCTGAGACCTCAGGGTCGGTATTTTCCTCACATTTGGCCGGATCACCGCCACAGATCTCACAGGTGTAGTCCACCTCTCCCAACGCCGCGCCCACACCGCCGCAGGAGCCAGCGATGGGTTTTCGGCCCATGATGACGCCCACGGACATGGCGGCGACAATGGCTAACAGCACGACTAACGCAACAAAAAACTCGACCATCAGTTAACCTCCTGCAAATACGCCCCGAAGGCAGGGGAGTATTGCTCGACGAAACCATCACCCGCTTTGACCAGCAAAAAGACCGGGATATCCCGTTCCTCTGCATAGGCCAACGTCGGTTGATCGCCCATCACCATAAACGCGGTTGCGAGCGCGTCGGCCTGGGCACAATTATCGGCGATGACGGTCACCGATGCCAGGGCATGGCGAATCGGGTAACCATCGCGCGGATCCAGGGTGTGGGAATAACGCACGCCGTCTTTCTCGAAATAGTTGCGGTAATCACCGGACGTCGCGACTGCTCCCTTTGACAGACCAATCACCCGCTGAACCGTCCTTCGATCAGGGGTCGGCGTTTCTATGGCGACCTGCCAGGGGCGACCCTGGCCGTTCAGACCGGAGAGCACCATTTCTCCGCCGACTTCCACAAGAAAACGGTCAAAGCCATTTTGCCGAAGATAGGCCGCCGCCCTGTCCGCGCCGTACCCCTTGGCAATCGCGGATAAATCCAGGCGAACCGCCCGGTTCCGAGTCGCCGTTCGCTGTTCGCTGTCAATACTGAGACCGTCATAGCCCAACACGGAGAGCAGCTCGTCAATATCAGCTTCGGCGGGCACTTCACCGCCCCGCTCCAGGGCGGGTCCGAAACCCCAAAGATCCACCAGCGGCCCGATGCTGGGGTCAAAAGCACCGCCTGTCTCACGGTAGACCTGCCGGGCATGGACCAGGACTTCGTAAAGCGGGTCGGACAGGGCAAACGGCTGTCCCAAGGGCTGGCGATTGAGCTGATTCAACTCTGAGTTAATCTGATAGGTGCTCATGGCCCTATCGACGGCGTCGAGGGCCTCGTAAATGCCCTTTTCGATCGCCCCGGGAACTTCGTTGGCGATCACTTTGACGTGATAGCGGGTACCCATTGTGCTGCCAGTAAACTCATGGACTGCGGGGCCGCGATCGCAACCCGGCAAACCGCTCACCACCATGATCACAAACAAAAACGAGGCCCAAAGCCCCGTTTTTGCAAACCTGGCAGCACTCACATCAGCCGCCGAAGTCATCCAGCAGAATATTGTCATTCTCGACACCGAGATCCTGGAGCATCTTGATCACGGCGGCATTCATCATCGGCGGGCCACACATGTAGTACTCACAGTCCTCCGGCGCCGGATGATCCTTGAGATATTGCTCGTAGAGAACGTTATGAATAAACCCGGTGAGGCCGTCCCAGTTGTCTTCCGGCTGGGGATCGGACAGGGCCAGATGCCATTCGAAATTATCGTTTTCCGCCGCAAGCTGGTCGTACTCCTCGTTGTAGAAGCACTCGCGCAGGCTGCGCGCGCCATACCAGAACGATATCTTGCGCTTGGAATTGAGACGTTTGAGCTGGTCGAAGATATGTGAACGCATTGGCGCCATGCCGGCACCGCCACCGATAAAGACCATCTCCGCCTCGGTCTCCTTGGCGAAAAATTCACCGAAGGGCCCGTAGACAGTGATCGTGTCGCCCGGTTTCAGGCTGAACACATAGGAGGACATTTGCCCCGGGGGGATTCCCTTACTGCCCGGAGGCGGCGTTGCAATCCGGATATTGAATTTGACCAGTCCGCGCTCTTCCGGATAGTTGGCCATGGAGTAGGCACGAATGACCGGTTCAGTGACCTTGGACTCCAGATCAAAAAAGCCAAAACGCTCCCAGTCGCCCCGGTACTCAGGCTCAATATCGAAGTCCTTGAACTTGACGTGGTGCGGGGGGGCTTCAAGCTGAACGTAACCACCGGCGCGGAAATTGACGTTCTCTCCTTCCGGCAGGGTGAGGGTCAGTTCTTTGATGAAGGTCGCGACATTGGGGTTTGATGCCACCGTGCATTCCCATTGCTTGACACCAAAGACGTCTTCCGGCACGTCCACTTTCATGTTCTGCTTGACGGGGGTCTGACAGGACAGGCGCCAGCCCTGCTTGATCTCCCGGGGTGTAAAGTGGGATTCCTCGGTGGGCAAAATCGCGCCACCGCCCTCCTCGACAATGCATTTGCACTGCGCACAGCTGCCGCCACCACCACAGGCAGAAGCGAGGAAGATGCCTTCGCCCGCCAGGGTTTGCAGTAGCTTATCGCCGGCGGGGACGGTAATGGTTTTCTCGTGGTTGATGACGATTTCAACGTTACCGGAGCTCACCAACCTGGCGCGGGCACTGAGAATGACCATCACCAGCGCCAGCACGATAGCGGTGAACATGGCAACGCCCAGGATAATTTCAAGATTCATAGCGTATTGTTACTCCATTTCACCGGTTAGATATCGATGCCGCCGAAGGACATGAACCCCAGGGACATCAGTCCCACCGTGATAAAGGTAATGCCCAGGCCCTGCAGGCCGGCGGGCACATCACTGTACTTGAGCTTTTCCCGGATACCGGCGAGGGCAACAATGGCCAGGGCCCAGCCAAGACCTGCACCGAGACCAAAGACCGCGCTTTCACCCAGGTTATAGTCCCTCTCGACCATGAACAGGGAGGCACCCAAAATCGCGCAGTTCACGGTAATGAGGGGCAGAAACACACCCAGGGCGTTGTAGAGGGCCGGCACGAATTTATCGAGGAACATCTCCATGATCTGCACGATTGCCGCGATCACACCGATGTAGCTGAGTAGCCCCAGAAAGCTCAAATCGACATTCTTGAGAGAATCAATACCCGTCCAGGCCAGTGCCCCCTCTGTGAGCAGCCCCTTAAAGATCAAATTGTTGACGGGCACCGTGATGGTCAGCACCACCACAACGGCAATACCCAGGCCGATCGCGGCGCTGATCTTTTTGGAAATGGCGATAAATGTGCACATGCCCAGAAAGAACGCCAGCGCCATGTTCTCGATAAAAATCGAGCGAACCAGAAGGCTGAGATAGTGTTCCATGTTACGCGACCTCCTTCAGTCCGGAATTGGGGGCGATCTTGAATTCCGGCTCTTCGATCTGGTTCTTCTTCACCGAACGGATGCCCCAGATGATAAGGCCGATCAGGAAGAACGCGCTTGGTGGCAAAAGAAGCAGGCCGTTGGGGATATACCAGCCACCGGTGCTGGCCAGGGGGATAACCTGCACACCGAAAAGGCTGCCGGAACCGAACAACTCCCGAACAAAGGCGAGCACGATCAGAATAAAGCTGTACCCCAGACCATTGCCGATGCCATCCAGAAAGCTCGGAATGGGCGGGTTTTTCATGGCGAACGCCTCTGCGCGGCCCATGACGATACAGTTGGTGATGATCAGCCCGACGAATACCGACAGCTGCTTGCTGATGTCGTAGGCGTAGGCCTTGATCACCTGATCCACCACGATCACCAGGGAGGCGATAATGGTCATCTGCACGATAATGCGGATGCTGCCCGGAATATGATGCCGGATTAACGACACGAACAGATTGGAAAAGGCTGTCACCAGGGTCAGGGCGATACACATGACCAGGGAGACCTTCATGCTCGAGGTCACCGCCAGGGCAGAACAGATCCCCAGGATCTGCAAGGCGATAGGGTTGTTGTTGAAAATCGGATTGACGACGATTTCTTTGATCTTCATGACAATCAGGCCTCCCCGGATTTCAGGTTGGTCAGGAACTGAGCGTATCCCTGTTCGCTCAGCCAGAATTTGATCAGCTGGTCAACGCCCTTTGAAGTCAACGTGGCACCGGAAAGACCGTCCACCTTGTATTGGGCGTTAGGCGCCTGCGGGTCAACTTCCCCCTTGACGACTGAAAGCTGCACATCACCGAAATCGCCCGGCTCGTAGACTTGCTTGCCGTGCCACTTGGCTTTCCACAACGGGTTATCCACTTCACCTCCGAGACCGGGAGTTTCGCCGTGCTCGTAGAAACCGAGCCCCGCCACGGTATTGAGGTCGGACTCCAGGGCCAGGAACCCGTAAAGGGTAGACCAGAGACCGTAGCCGCGCACAGGCAGGATAACCTTGTCGAGGCGGTCACCCTCGTAGACCAGATAGACGAGGCCGTATTTCTCCTGACGATTGATACCGGCAATGTCTTCCTCGCCATCGAGGGCTTCGGAGGTCTCCGGCGCCTTGGCGGCCTTGCGCTGGTCATAGGTGGCGGCATTCACGGCATCGGTGAATTCGCCGGTCTCGAAGTTGATGGCCCGGGTCTCGACGCGTTTGAACTGCTCTTCGACACTGACACCGGGCTCAAGCATACCGGCGGCGGCAAGGATGTTGCGCTTCATGTCCAGCGCCTTGTTGGCCTGCTGGGCGTCGCGCAGCAGTACCGCTGCCGAAGAGACAACAACCGAACAAACCAGGCACAAAACGATGGCAACCAGAAGCACCTTGCTGATGCGATCATTACTACTAGCCACGGGCGAGCCTCCTCTTGATATTGGCCTGGACCACGAAATGGTCAATCAGGGGCGCAAACAGGTTGGCGAACAGAATGGCCAGCATCATGCCTTCGGGGAACGCGGGGTTGACGACCCGAATCAACACCACCATCACGCCAATGAGCGCACCAAACCACAGCTTGCCGGTATCGGTCATGGAGGCGGATACCGGGTCCGTGGCCATAAAGACCATACCAAAGGCGAAGCCGCCGATCACCAGATGCCAGTACCAGGGCATGGCGAACATCGGGTTGCTGTCAGAGCCCACCAGGTTAAAAAGGGTCGACAGCGCTATCATCCCCAGCATGACGCCGAGCATAATTCGCCAGGAGGCAATACGGGTAATCAGCAGGATAGCGCCGCCGATAAAGATCGCCAGGGTGGACACTTCACCGACGGAACCCTGAATACGGCCAAAGAAGGCGTCCAGCCAAGACATCTGGCTCTGAAGTGCCGCCATACCGTCAGATGCCGCCACGGACAGCGCAGTGGCGCCGGTAAAGCCATCCACTGCAGTCCAAACCGCATCACCGGACATCTCCGCCGGATAGGCGAAAAACACGAAGGCGCGGCCGGTCAGTGCCGGGTTGAGGAAGTTCTTGCCGGTACCGCCAAACACTTCCTTGCCGATGACGACGCCAAAACTGATGCCCAGGGCGACCATCCAAAGGGGCAGGTCCGGCGGACAGGTCAGGGCAAAAAGGATGGAAGTCACGAAGAAACCTTCGTTGATCTCATGGCCGCGGACGATGGCGAACAGGACTTCCCATAAGCCGCCCACGGCAAAGGTCACGATATAGATGGGCAGGAAGTAAACTGCGCCGTACCAGAAGCAATCCCAGATACTGTTCGGATCGTGCCCTGCCAACAGACTGATAAGGGCGCCGTGCCAGCCGTCAACGGACGTTGCCCCCAACACCTCCAGGGCGGTGTTGGCCTGGAAACCAAGGTTGTACATACCGTAAAACATGGCCGGGAATGCGGCCAGCCAGACGGTAATCATCACCCTTTTGAGATCAATACCGTCACGCACATGGGCGGCGTTCTTGGTCACATCGGGCGGCGAATAGAAAATGGTGTCCACGGCCTCGTAGAGGGCATAGAACTTTTCGTACTTTCCACCCTTGTGGAAATGGGGTTCCAGGCGGTCGAGGAATTTGCGTAATGCCATGGATCAGCCCTCCTTCTCAATGCGGGTGAGATTTTCCCGAAGGATCGGGCCGTACTCGTACTTGCCGACACACATGAAGGTACACAGGCCGAGGTCTTCCTCATCCAGCTCCAGGCAGCCGAGCTGCTGGGCAGTCTGGGTATCGCCGACAATCAGCGAACGCAACAACTGGGTGGGCAGAATATCCAGGGGCATGACCTTTTCATAGTTACCCAGGGGCACCATCGCCCGCTCACTGCCGTTAGTGGAGCTGGTCAGCGAAAACCTGCGCGCCCGATTGAGTGCCGAGAAATACACCGGCATGGCGGAATAACGATTGAAGCCGGCAGACAGGTAATGAATGAACTCCCGCTCACGCCCCTCCAGAATAACGGATACCTGATTATGGTAACGCCCCAGGAACATAAATGGGCCGGACGCCTTGCGCCCGGACAGGAGCGATCCGGAAATCAGGCGATTCTCGC
The DNA here is from genome assembly GCA_002702725.1 of Porticoccaceae bacterium. Taxonomy (GTDB): domain Bacteria; phylum Pseudomonadota; class Gammaproteobacteria; order Pseudomonadales; family Porticoccaceae; genus NAT127. The sequence goes on along the minus strand of PABE01000006.1, from coordinate 17,787 downwards.
CGCCTTTGAGGGCGCCGGCGGTGAGCTCCTCAAGCTGGGCGCCAATGCGCGTACGAATGAGTGTCGGGTGCTCCACCTGGGGACCACCGAGAGCAATTACCCGGCTGACGTCGAGGCGGCCGGTGGTAAACAGGTGGCCAAACGCCAGGACATCCTGGTACCCGATATGCCAAACGGTCTTGTTGTGGCTTACCGGATCGATAAAGTGAATATGGGTACCAACCAGACCCGCCGGATGGGGGCCGGCGAACTCATGGCGTTGAACCCCTTCCACATCTGCACCGGGAATATCCGCGCCGGGGGCCGTACAAAGGTGCACGGCGCCATCGGTCAAACGGGTAAGAAGCCTGAGGCCATTGACGAAGTCGTCGCGACGATCGCCGATAACCACCGCCGGGTCCGCCGCCAGGGGATTGGTGTCGATGGCGGTGACAAAGATCGACCGGGCACTGCCATCCGGGGCCGGGACCCTGGAGAAAGGCCGGGTACGGAGTGCGGTCCAGGCACCGGATTGCACCAGGTTATCGACAATTTTCTGCCGATCAAGGGACGTCAGATCGGCGGCATCGTAGGACTGAAATGTCTCTTCGGCATCGCCTTCGATGTCGATAACCAACGATTGCAGAACACGACGCTCGCCGCGATGAATCGCATTGACAACACCGGCCGCTGGTGCGGTAAAAAGAACTCCGGGGTTTTTCTTGTCTTCGAACAGAACCTGTCCCAGCTTGACCCGATCACCTTCCTGGACACGCATCGTGGGCTTCATCCCCACGTAGTCGTTGCCAACGATGGCGACAGATCGCACCGCAGGTCCATCCTGAATCACCTGCTCCGGCGCGCCGGCCACAGGCAGATCCAAACCTCGACGGATTTTGATCATAGAAGTAACACTCACCAAGTAAACAAAATCAGGTAACCGTCCTCCGATTGAGAACGGTAAAAATTCGCGGCGTAATTCAGCTCAGCTTCACCTTGGCGGCGAACGGACAGGGCATAGTCGACGCTCAAAAGACCCTATCCCAAATGGGGCTGCATTATAAAGAGTGAGGGGACCTAATGCCAGTAACACGCCGGATATATCTGAACTCTCCAGCACGCCGAAGGCTCAACCATTTAGGGGTTAGCAAATATCACGCCATAAAAAAGCCCCGCCGGCGCGGGGCTTCCCAAATATCAATCGTATCAGAGACCTTTCGGGTAAATGGCCCATTCCACGCCAGCCATTTGCTCCAGGACGCGAACCACCTGACAGCTGTAACCGAACTCGTTGTCGTACCAGCAGTAAAGGACACAGCTGTCGCCGTTGACGATGGTTGCCTTGGAGTCAAACACACAGGCATGACGATCACCGACAAAATCGGTGGACACAGCCTCCTCTGAAACCGTATAGCCGATCTGCTGCTGCAGTGGCGAGTACAGCGCCTTCTGACGCATGAATTCGTTGAGCGCTTCGACGGTGGTGTCACGGCCCAGCTGCAGATTGAGAATCGCCATCGAGACATTGGGAACAGGGACGCGAATGGCATTGCCCGTAAGCTTGCCGGCCAGCTCCGGGATCGCCTTGGCGACAGCCTTGGCGGCGCCCGTCTCCGTGAGCACCATATTCAGCGCCGCACTTCTACCCCGGCGGGCGCCCTTGTGGTAGTTATCAATGAGATTCTGGTCATTGGTGTAGGCGTGAACGGTCTCGACATGCCCCTTCACAATCCCGTAATCCTCCATCAACACCTTCAGCACCGGCACGATGGCGTTGGTGGTGCAGGAGGCTGCAGAGACGATTTTTTCATCACCGGTCAGGGTGTGGTGGTTGATACCGTAGACGATATTGGGCAGGTCACCTTTGCCCGGCGCGGTCAGTAACACTTTCGAGACACCGGGGCACTTGAGGTGCTGGCTGAGACCTTCTTCATCCCGCCAGACGCCGGTATTGTCGACCACCAGGGCATTGCCGATGCCGTACTGGGTGTAGTCGACCTCCTCCGGCGAGTTGGCATAGATCACCTGGATTTCATTGCCGTTGCATACCAGTTTGTTTTCGTCCTCCATCACCCGGATAGTCCCCTTGAAGGAACCGTGAACCGAGTCGCGGCGGAGCAGGCTGGCGCGCTTGGCCAGGTCATCGGCACTTTTGGTCCGCCGAACGACAATGGCACGCAAACGCAGGACATCACCCCCACCTGCCTTCTCGATCAGCAACCGGGCAACCAGGCGACCGATGCGGCCAAAACCGTAAAGCACAACGTCCTGGGGCTGGGGAATAGGCTTCCGGGTGCTACCTATGTCGTCACCAATTTCCTGCTGAAGGAATTCTTCGAGAGAACGCCCATTGCTCTGCTGCTGAAACAGCACCGTCAACTTGCCGATATCAATATGGGCAGGGCCCAAGTCCATGGCCGCGAGGGCCTGAATCACCGGGAATGTTTCAAACTCCGACAACTCGTTTTTCTCAATCTGTCGCACAAAACGGTGCGCCTTCATGATCTCGGTCACCGAACGGTTGACCAGATTGCGACCGTACATATACAGGGACACATTGTTACTTCTGTACAGCTTCCCGATCAGCGGAATCATGCCTTCGGCGAGTGCCTCACGCTCTTTCCAGTCCTTAAAAAAATCGTCGGGTTTTGGTCGATTCACGGAAGGTCACCTTCTTTAGTGTTGCAGAGAGTCGATAGAGGGCCGCTATTATCGTGATTACGTGGCGCCGGCGCAAGGCGAGTGGCCGGGCCCTGCACAGGGCAGAACCCATCCGATAGCGCCCCGGTACAGAGGCCCCTGAAACGGTCGTCAATGACGATTCCCGTCTGGGCGGCTACAATGGCGGCCTTTTTTCCCCACTGACCCGCACGCCGCCCATGACCGATTCCGTACTCAGCCTCCCACCCGACAACGCGCCCGGCGACCGGCGACTCTGGGCCAGTCTGCCGGGGGCGGCTGCGGCACTGGCTGCGTTCGAGGCGGCGACAAGGTCCGGTCGGTTGTGCCTGGTGATTGCGGAATCCGCCGGAGAAGCTGCTCAGCTGGAAAGCGAAATGCGCTTTTTCGCCAAAGGCCAGGCGCTTCCGGTATTGCATTTCCCGGACTGGGAAACGCTGCCCTACGATGTCTTCTCGCCACACCAGGATATCGTTTCCGAGAGGCTCGACTGTCTTTACACGCTCCCTCACACGGGCCTCGGCCTTCTGGTCGTGTCTATCACCACTTTGTTACAGCGCGTGGCGCCGCCCGCCTACGTGGCGGCCAACAGCTTCGTGCACCGCGTCGGCGAGTCCATCGATATCGAGAAACTGCGTCTGACGCTGGATAATTCCGGCTACCGCGCCGTCGAGACGGTCTATGAACACGGCGAATATGCCGTGCGTGGAAATCTTGTCGACATATTCCCCATGGGCAGCGACGTGCCCTTTCGGATCGATCTGCTCGACGACGAAATCGACACCCTGCGCAGTTTCGATCCGGAGACTCAGGTTACGCTGGAAAAACAAAACGAAATTCGCCTGTTGCCGGCCCGGGAATTCCCCCTGGACAAGCCCGGCATCAAACATTTCCTGGACCATTGGCATGACCATTTCGATGTCGACCCCCGCCGCTGCCCCATTTACCAGGACATCAAGGACGGCTTCGCGCCCCAGGGCATTGAGTCTTACCTGTCACTGTTTTTTGACCAGACCGCAACCCTCTTTGATTACCTGCCCGAGGATGCGCTGGTACTGACCACAGGCGCACTGCCGGAAGCAATAGAACAGTTCTGGCGGGAAGTACAGGAGCGCTACGAAGAATACGGCGTCGACCCGACGCGACCTCTGCTTGCACCCCGGCACCTGTTCCTCAGCGCCGGCGAGCTGTTTGGAGCCCTCGGCCGCTATCCGCGCACTGATCTTTCACCCCACCCGGCACCCGCCAAAGCCGGCAGCATGGACTTCCCGGCCCGACAGCCCGATGAGGTCGCCATCGACAGCAGGGCGGCTCGCCCCGTAATGGCCCTGGAAACATTGCTTAGCACGACAAACCATCGGACTCTGTTTTGCGCCGAGTCTTCCGGTCGCAGGGAGGCCCTGCTGGAACTGTTGAAAGACGCGGGCATTGCACCGGCCCCCGTCGACACATGGGGGGATTTTGTTTCCCGGTCAGAGCCCCTCGCCATCACTACCTTTGCCCTGGAGCGGGGCCTGGTACTGGAGCAACCGGCCCTTCGGATCATCACTGAATCACAACTGTTCGGCCAGCAGGTCATGCAGCGACGGCGGCGAAATCGCGGTCGCGACAACAGCGAATTGGTGGTTCGCAACCTCACAGAATTGAAACCCGGGGCGCCGGTGGTGCACGCCGACCACGGGGTCGGCCGTTTCCGGGGGCTGGAAACCCTGGCGGTTGACGGTGCCAGCCAGGAATTTCTGGCCCTGGCCTACGCCGACGACGCGAAGTTATACGTACCGGTGGCCAACCTGCACCTGATCAGCCGTTATGGCGGCGGCGACGAGGCACTGGCGCCACTGCATCGACTGGGCACCGATCAGTGGACAAAAGCCAAACGCAAGGCCAGCGAGCAGATTCGCGACACCGCCGCCGAATTGCTCGACATCTACGCCCGTCGCGCGGCCCGAGAGGGTTTCAGCTACAGTGATCCGGGCGCAGACTATCAGCGTTTTTGTGCCGAATTCCCCTTCGAGGAAACCCCTGACCAGCAGGACGCCATCGACGCCGTGTTCAAGGATATGCGCTCGCCGCAACCCATGGACCGGCTGGTCTGCGGCGATGTCGGCTTTGGCAAGACCGAAGTGGCCATGCGCGCCGCGTTCCTCGCCGTTGCCAGCGGCAAACAGGTGATGATGCTGGTGCCCACCACCCTCCTCGCCCAGCAGCATTTTGACAACTTCCGCGACCGCTTTGCCAACTGGCCGGTGACCATCGACGTGATTTCGCGTTTCAAATCCGCCAAAAGCCAGCAAGGCCTCCTCGACCAGGTCGCCGACGGCAAGGTGGACATCCTCATCGGCACCCACAAACTGCTCCATACGCCGGCCGACTTCAAAAACCTGGGCCTGTTGATCATTGACGAGGAGCACCGCTTCGGGGTCCAGCAGAAAGACAAGATCAAGTCCCTGCGCGCCCAGGTGGATATTCTGACACTGACGGCCACACCCATACCCCGCACCCTCAACATGGCAATGGGCGGGATTCGCGATCTGTCCATCATTGCCACCCCTCCGGCCCGCCGCCTGTCGGTGAAAACCTTTGTACGGCAGCGGGAGGACCGGGTCATTCGGGAAGCGGTCCTGCGGGAGATCCTGCGCGGCGGCCAGGTCTATTACCTGCACAATGAAGTGAAAACCATCGAAAGGGCCGTCGAGGAACTGAAAAAGCGCGTGCCCGAGGCCCGAATCGATTTCGCCCATGGTCAGATGCGGGAGCGGGAACTGGAGCGGGTGATGTCGGATTTTTATCACCAGCGCTTCAATGTACTTGTCTGTACAACCATTATCGAAACCGGTATCGACATCCCCTCCGCCAACACCATTATCATCGAGCGGGCGGATAAGTTCGGCCTGGCCCAACTGCACCAGTTGCGGGGGCGCGTAGGCCGCTCTCATCACCAGGCCTACGCCTATCTGATGACCCCGGAAACCCGCGCCATGACCGATGACGCGATCAAACGACTGGAAGCCCTGGCGGAGGCGGATCATCTGGGTTCCGGCTTCACGCTCGCCACCAATGACCTGGAAATTCGCGGCGCCGGCGAATTACTCGGCGAGGACCAGAGCGGGCACATCCACAGCATCGGATTCAGCCTCTATATGTCGTTGCTGGAAAAAGCCGTCAAATCCCTGCAACAGGGAAAAATCCTCGATATCGAGGACTCCCTTCACGACAACACCGAGATCAATCTCAATGTTCCGGCTCTGATACCCGACGACTATTTGCCGGACGTCAATACGCGGCTGATCATGTACAAGCGCATCAGCGGCGCTGAAAATGAAGAAGCAATACGCGATCTGCAGGTGGAGATGATTGACCGCTTCGGCCTGTTGCCGGACGCCACTAAAACCCTGTTCCGGATTGCACTGCTCCGGCAACGGGCAGAGGCCCTGGGCATTGCCCGCATCGAAGCGGGGGCCAGGGGCGGCAAGGTGGAATTCAAGCGGGACACCCCCGTCGAGCCCATCACCATCGTGCAACTGGTACAGCAACAGCCCGAACGCTACCGGCTTGCGGGCGCCACGGAGTTGAGATTCGCCGTACCGATGGAAAGCCGTGACACAAGACTGGAAACCGTGTCCGCTTTGCTGGACACTCTTACACCACAATCACAACCCTGATCACCATGAAACGGACTATCGCCACCGCGTTACTCGCCGCACTGCTGAGCGGCCTCCCGATGCTGGCACAGGGCCAGGACAACACCACGTCGACGCCATGGTATCAGGTGGAAGTGATCATTTTTGCCCAGCGGGACGACGCTCGAAACGAGCAGAACCTGCGCTCCATCACCCTGGACTACCCTAAACCCCGGGTTTTTCTGCGTTCAGGTGAGACAGTTCCCTATGAATCCGGGCAATTGGCGTTATTGTCGGAACAGGATAGGCAGCTGCTGGCCCTGATGGTTCCCGCGGCATCCTTACAACGGCGGGACGACGATCAGCCCCAGCCCTACCGAACACTGGACAAACAGGAGCGAACACTCAATCCCGAAGCCCATACCCTGGGCCGATCTGGAACCTACCAGGTCTTGTTCCACGAAGCCTGGCGTCAGCGACTATCACCCCGAAATTCAACCCCCTGGGTGGTGATTACCGGAGGCGCCACCATTGGCAATCACCGGGAGCTTGAGGGAAGCCTGAGAATTTATACGGGCAGGTTTACAGCCATCGATACCCGACTCTGGCGAACACGCTTTGGTGCTCCCCTCGCCCTGCGACCATCCGACGGGGGTAACACCGCTGCGAAGCCGTGGCCCGCACTGCCCCGTTTGCCGAAAATGACCCAACCCCTCCCCGCCTTCATGCGTCCCGACCCAGCACTTTGGCCGGTGGTCGACGGCAGTCCTGTTTCATCCAGGGGAACACCCACCCGGGACGACGGGACCGACGGCTACGCAATCCAGGACATCGACCTGATGAAAATCAGGCAACGGATCAACGATCAGGACCTGCACTACCTCGACCATCCCCGCCTGGGATTGCTGGTCAAGGTGACCCCCTATCAGCCCGATCAGCCGGAGCAGGACGAAGCCAATGTCGAGCCTCCGGCAATGATCAATCCAATGGATGGGCTTTTGGAGGATAGCGGTCCGGCAAATCGCGAATAGGCGCCGGACGAACACGCCGCACCGCGGACCGCAGAGATCAACCACAATAACCAACTTACAGAACAGGGGACTACCGCTTTGCCGTCACGAAAACCGCTTTTTTATGGATGGTGGCTGGTGCTGGTCACACTGGTCCTCGGGGGGCTGGGGGGCGGCATGTCCCTCTACATAATCAGCCTGATCGCCAGCGCCATGGAAGAGACCTTTGAGGTCAGCCGCGCAGTTATCATGGTGGCCCTCACCGGCCACAATCTGGTGGCGGGCTTTATGGCGCCCCGGCTGTCCCAACTCATGGATCGGTTGTCTGTTCGGAAAGTATTGATTGCCGGGGCCCTGATCGCCGGGTTTGGCTATCTGATCATTGCCGTTACACCAAGCATCTGGCTCTTTGTCGGGACCTACGCACTGCTGCTGCCGGTATTTACGCTGTGTTTTACTTCACTGGCACCGGCAATCCTGCTGTCGCGCTGGTTTGTCAAGCATCGGGGTACGGCCATAGGCCTGGCCACACTGGGGACACAGACCGGCGGATTTTTCCTGCCACCACTGGTGGCGGTGTTATTTGAACTACTGGGCTGGCGGGTCGCCATGGCCTGTCTCGGTCTCACCATGGCGACGCTTATTCCGCTGCTTGTCTACCTGTTTGTCGTCGAACGCCCGGCCGATAAAGGCCTTTATCCGGACGGGGTCGAAACCGCACCGGGCGATACAGAAGCAACCATCGTCTCCCACGAAGACCTGGATCAACTGGCCGGACATGCCCGGAAAAGCCCCACCTTTTGGCTGTTAACCCCGATTCTTGCGGTGCTCATGGCCAGCTTCACCGCCGTACTCGCCAACCTGGCCCTGTTTGCCCTGGACATCGGCGAAGCGCGGGAAACCGCCGCCCTGATGATTTCGCTCTATTCACTGGTGGGTTTATGCTCAGCTGTCACCGTCGGCCGCATCTGTGATCTGATTGACGCCCGACTGGTTCTGGCCGGCAGTCTCGTGATGGTCCTGGGCGCCATGTCGCTCTATTCGGTGGCGAACTCGTTCATGCTGCTGGCATTTGCCACAGGCATGATTGCGGTCAGTGGCGGCGGCTTTATGCCCCTCTGGACGTCGCTCATTGGCCGGTTGTTCGATCAGCAACTCTATTCGCGACTATTCGGACAGGTCAGCAGGGTAGTGATTTCTGTTGCAGCATTGTCGCCGCTACTGTCCGGCTGGCTCTTCGACGTAACCGGTAGTTACAGGATCATGTTCCTGATATTCGCAGGACTCGCTGTATGCGCACTGTTATCAATCCCGTTTCTGAGGCCACATCGGGCCACCCTGCCGATGGCCTAGGGGCCGGAACCCTGACAAAACGTCGAAAGCACCGACAACAGCCCAGGCGTAGCCTCCGCCATCACGGCGGCGATCTCCGCCATTGATATCAGTCTGTCACTTTTCCCCGCCGCCGGATTGACGACCATCACCAGGCCGGCAAAAGGCACACCCAGCTCCCGGGCCAGCGCTGCCTCCGGCATACCGGTCATGCCGATCAAATCACAGCCGTCCCGCTCCAGACGACGGACCTCGGCGGCGGTCTCCAGTCGTGGGCCCTGGGCGACACCATAAACCCCGCCATCGATCAGACCGGCACCACAATCCGCCCCTGCCCGGAGCAACTTCTGCCGGAGCTCGTCATCATAGGGGTGGGTAAAATCGATGTGTTGTAGAACCTGGTGGGGCCCATCGGAGTAAGTGTGCTCACGCCCCCAGGTGTAATCGACAATCTGGTCGGGAACCACGAGGGATCCCGCTGTCATACGCTGCGTGATACCGCCTGCGCTGTAAACGGCAACAATGCCATCGACGTGCTGCTGATGGAGTGCACTGAGGTTGGCGCGGTAGTTAATCAGGTGTGGAGGAATGCGGTGTTCAAGACCGTGCCGGTTCAGGAACAGCACCTCGGTCGCACCGATCCGGTTGCGACTGATTGGCGCCGACGGGCGCCCCCAGGCTGTCTCGACAAATATGCTGTCGCTGCGGCCTACGACCAACTGTTCCAGAGCCGTACCGCCGATGATCCCCAGCTTCATGAAGCCTTGACCTCGTCTGCGCCATTGTCACGGCCATCTCCGGTATCCAGGGTCAGCGGATCGGGCAAATGCACCGTCTGTGTCGGGAACGCAATCTCGGCGCCGTGATGTTCAATAATGCCGGCAATTCGAAACAGGATATCCTGCTTCACTGAATGAAACTCGACCCATTGCGTGGTTTTGGTAAAGGTGTAGATCATGATATCCAGTGACGAGGCGGCAAATTTATTGAACGTTACGATAAGGGTTCTGGATGTATCGATAGCGTCATGCTCCTCGAGCATGGCTTTAATCTCACAGATAATTGTTTTAAGGCGACTGATATCGGCGTAACGCACGCCCACGGTTTCGTAGATGCGCCGGTTCAGCATCCGCGACGGGTTTTCAACACCAATGGTATTGAATATGGCGTTGGGTAGATACAGCGGACGCTGGTCAAAGGTCCGTATCCGGGTCAAACGCCAGCCAATGTCTTCCACTGTACCTTCAATTTCCTTATCCGCTGACCGGACCCAGTCGCCCACTGAAAAAGGCCGGTCGAGGTAGATCATCAGACCGCCAAAAAAATTGGCCAGCAGGTCCTTGGCGGCAAAACCCACTGCCAGGCCACCGATACCGCCAAAGGCAAGCACCCCTGAAACACTGTAACCCAACAGCTGCATGGTGATCAGCAAAGCCGTGATAATCACCGTCGCGCGCAGCAACTTGCCGACTGCGCGGACCGTGGTGGCATCCATCGGCTCACTGACGAAACGCGGATTGACCAGGTTGCTTTCGGCGCGTTTTATCAGATTGACGGCAAACAGGGTGATCAGGAAAATCACCGCCACACGATTTGCGTGGACAATCGGCTCATACCAGTCAGAATCGGTTTTTCTTGCCGCCAAAGCGGCGGCAAAGTTCACACCCACAATCCACACCAGCCAGACCGCGGGTTTACGCGAGGCTTCGAGGAAAGCGTCATCCCAGACGGTCTGGGTCAAGCTCGCCCGTTGTTCCAGGAAAAGAATCAGCCTGTTGATCAGATAGCCAATCAGCAGCGCGGCGAAAATGAGCAGGAAAATTTCCACCCACAAAAGGGCCTTATCATCGACAAACTGCAGCAAAAAATCCTCAAAGGCTTTCACGGATGTCGTTCCCCCCGGTTATTGCCCATTGACTAATACCTCCAGCTGACGGCGAATGGCCTGGCGACGGGAATCCCGCTCCAGTTCCTGCCACGACCACTGACGCCGGGCTTTCATTTTTTCCAGTCGCGGCGAGGCCACTGTGCCGGTACGTTCGAGATAATCCAGCACCTCAAGGGCGCCGGCCCGGTCATTGCACACCAGCACCATATCGCAACCCGCGTTGACGGCCAGTTCCGCTTTACGGGCATAGTCGCCGGCGTGGTCGGCGCCCTTCATGGCAAGATCATCGCTGAAAATCACACCGTCGAACGCCAGTGATCCGCGCAGGCACTCCTCCAGCCAGTAACGGGAAAATCCGACACACTGGGAGTCGATTTCGGAAAACACAATATGCGCAGGCATGACTGCATCCAGTTGTCCTGACAGAGCCCTGAAGGGTATCAGATCCCGCGCTTCGAGTTCGTCCATGGAGCGCCCATCAAAGGGGGTCTCCAGATGGCTGTCAGCGCGTACGCCACCGTGACCCGGAAAGTGCTTGCCGGTGGCCGCCATACCCGCCTCATGCATGCCCTCGACAAACAGTTTTGCGGCATCCGCGACGCGGTGAGGATTGTCGGAAAAGGCGCGGTTGGCGATGACCTCACAAGCATCCCGATCGACATCCAGCACCGGGGCAAAACTGAAATCGACACCACAGGCGAGCACTTCAGCTGCCATCAGCCAACCCGCATCACGCAGCAGGCGCGTGCCGACGCCCGGCTCTCGGGCGAGATATTCACCGAGCGTGGCCATCGGCGGCAAACGGGTGAAACCCTCCCGAAACCGCTGTACCCGTCCGCCCTCCTGGTCCACTGCCAGCAGAAGTTCGGGCCGGATGCGCATCACCTCGGACGACAGCGCAGTGATCTGCTCCCGGGATTCGAAATTGCGCGCAAAGTAGATTACCCCCCCGACCATGGGATGGCGGAGCAATCGCCGCTCCTCTTCGGAGAGGACGAGGCCGTCCAGATCCAGCATCAACGGGCCAGCAAGCATAATCAGTTCCTCAGAGCCATTCCAGACGGGGGAGAGGCCCGGACAGTAAGAACGTGGCAGGCGTCTGTCAACCTTTTACTGACCCGGGGTCGCTTTAGACAATTTTTTCATTTAACACCGGTACCCTAATAGCTGAGAGAATTATAAGAGCCCACGTTTTGATTTCAAATTATCTTGCATATCAGAACCTTGTCGACACCTTCTCAAATACCTGACAGGTGAATGCTCTATCGCTATTCCCCGCGGACCTTCGGCATTGCTATTACCGGCTTTCATCCGGTGATATGTTGAAGAAAATCGCCAAGCGAAGGAGGAAAACAAGATGGCCAAACAGATCCCCATTATTGGTGACTGGTATCAGGATGCCGTCGAGGACGTCCTTTTTGAAGTCGTTGCCGTCGACGAAAACGCCGCGACTATTGAAGTGCAATACGAAGACGGCGACGTAAACGAATTCGACCTTGAAACCTGGATGCAAATGATCGTACTGCCCGCGGAGCCGCCAGAAGACTGGCGCCTGTCCTACGATGAAGCCGGCGACGACGACAGCCTGGACCCGGATCGCTCGTTCAACCCCGAACTGTATGACGATCCCCTGTCCAGCATTGAGTCGGATTCGCTCTATGGGCTGGAAGATTACTGATTTTGTCGCCGCCCTCGATTCACTATAAACAAAAGCGCTGACGGTATTCCGTCGGGGTCATGCCCGTAGCCTTGCGAAACGCCGCCACAAACGCCGCGGCCCCGCGAAAACCGCAGTCATAGCCTACCTGCTTGATTAGCAGTTCCCGGTTGGCGAGTAGCGCTTTAGCCTTGGAAAGCCGAGCGTTGGCAATAAACTCCCGGATAGTTATGCCCGTTGTATTTCTGAACAGCTCCGACAACGCTCGAGACGACAGACCGTTGGACTCTGCGATGTCCGACAGGGCAAGCCCCTTGCCAAGGTTGGCGTGGATATAGTCGCGGATAGAGCGCAGCTTTGAATCGGCCAAGCGATGCCTTGCTGGTTCGGCGTTCACTGTCCGCTTCATGAAATTCTTACGCAATTCCAACGCCATCAGCGTCAATGTACTTTCGATCTGGAGCTCACTCGCAAAGCCCGGCGAACGTGCTTCTTGCCAAAGTTTGCGCATACCCATGACAAGGTAGTCATTTCGAATATCAAGTGTTTTGTAGAGGTCTACCTCACGCCAGTCCCAATCATAAGCCCCGAGTGCACCAATTTTATCGACCTCAAACATGCAGGTTACTGTGCGCTGGCTACCGGAAGCCCAGTGCCACTCCAATGTTGCTCCGGGGGGAACAAATACTAACTGGCCTACAGAGCGGTTCTGGTGCCAACAGGGGTAGGTGCCCTGGAGGATGTGCCCGGGGACCATTACAAGCTGAAGGAAACAATGGGTCTCCGAATGATAAATACCTGTCCCGGTAGAAGGGAGTTGCAAGTGGTGGGCTTCGATATCATAACCAGGGCCAGTTACTTGACTGTCTAGATTACTGACAAAATGATCTTCAGTATGGAAGGACTGAACCTGAATACTCGACATGGCGGATCCCGGTTGTTGTCGCTGCTTTTAGCGTATTTGACCAGCGGACAAATCCCTGTTCTCGGTGATAATACGGGGTGATAGTAACAACAATATTATACTGCAAACAACCGACTAATATTCCGGGTTTAGCCACGGATCTCGCCCTTTGCACCCACGTTTATGAGTGAGAGTCTATCGCGTGAATTCATCACCGAAACATGCTGAGCAATGTGTAGGAAGGTTCCGTTTGATCCTGGGTAAGAAGTAGCGCTGGGTGGTCCAGGAGCCGTGGCAGAATCTTATTTAACTCTTCAGCCGAAATATTAGGGATACGCGCAAAAGGAAACACCAGACTCCGTCCAGACGCTCGAACTTATGCAGATATCGGCCGCTCACCAGAAAATTGCGGGATGGGGCTTCTCTCGTAATATGTGAGGCGATGTGGTGGGTGGCGGCATTGAATGTCTCGATGGGCCCCGGCAGAAAGCCAGGAACTCATCCCGAGTGCCATAAAACAGCGAACCTTGATCATCAATCGCATCTTCGTGATAGAGCCCGCAAATCATAGTCCAATCATGGCGATCCGTGCCCCTGCAATAGGAAACCACCCGTTCGTAGAGTTCCTGCTTGTCAATCACGTCTTTGAATTTCTGTCCGGAGGTCATATCTGTATAATCACGGCAGAAATTTGGTTCATTCTTTCTGGTGGTTGAGGTGGGATGAGCGTTATTCACTGACCAACTCTGATAGCGGCTGCAACCCAACAGTCCACATGGGATTATCAATCACTCCCTCCAACAAGTTGATCTGCGACCAACACCAGCGGTGAAATATGTTCAGCAGTTGGGCTTCGCTACTCTCATCCGCCTCAATGACAAAGCTTTCCAGCTCGCAATCCGCTTCTCGCCATCCTGTAACCTGACGGCCCAGAATTTCGGAAACATCTGCAATATAGTCCTGCTCCAGACGACTACCAAAGCGATCCGCTTTTTTAGCAAAACCGACAAGCGCATTGGCGAGGTAGTGTTTGTACCTGTCACCCGTTTCTTCTCCCGAATTCTCTGAGTCATCGGCACTGGAATTAGCGAAAGTCCCTGCCATGACTTGGTAGACACCTGCCCAACGAGAGTCATTCCCGCTTTCCATGGGGAGGGGGTCTGGCAAGACAACACCTTTCACTTCGGCAATGGCTTTGATTGCAAACAGTAGCGCCACAATGTACCAGTTCACATACTCGGGATAATTGGCCCCGACCCTGGGATATGATAACGCGGGGGAGATTGCCAAACAGGTATTGGCAATAAACGCGACCGTATGGAAACCAAGCACATCTGCCTTAATCGCCCGCCCGGTGAGCTGGTGATATCGCCGAAACAATGGACCGATGTCGCCCATGGGCTCGTGTACTGCTCGCAGACGCAACCCGCCCATATCCATCAATGGATCGCCAAGGCAAGACCACTCAAAATCCAGCATCGTGGTGATAGCGCCATTTTCAAACAAAAACTGACCTGGATCACCGTGGAGAAAGCAGACTTCCTCGCGGCCGGCGGGCAAGTTGCGTCGCACCCAGGATCTGACAAATTCCATTCTGGGATCCGGAGCATTCTTGTAACGCAGGTAGAGCTTTTCGCCTTCGAGGAAGAAAGGTACAATCCTCTGTTCAGCTGAATTGGGCATTTTCATCCCCGCCTTTACAAACGGCTCGATATCCATGCTGTGCATTGTCGCGACATGCCCCGCGAGCTGTTGGAGAACCTTCAAACGCTCCTCTTCGCTCTTTGCCGATTTGAGGTTGGGCCGACCGCCCACTCTCTCAAGGACAATAGCACGTGGGTCTGGGCAAAAACCGTAAATCTTGGGGACAGGTACGGGACTTTGCTGAAGAAGCATGATCACGTCGCGCTCATATTCCAGCGGCCATGGAGGGAACTCCTCGTTGCGGTCTCCGCGTACATAGAGATGCAACAACTCCTCGTCCCGCCTCAGATCGACCCACCAACCGGGCCGCCAGCGAACCTGACGTTCACAGCGCTCAACTTTGCCACCGATGTTCCGTTCGATCCAAGCGGTTATCTTTATAATATCGTCAGAAAGCAAGATTATCTTTCCAAATCAACAGCCATATGGAGTACCCGGCCAGACTATCGTTTATAGGAAGTAGGGATCAAAAACGTTCCAGATTGACCTGAAGCGACAAAATCGGGTTTCCGCAATCCTTTCCAATAGCCCAGATCGCGCCTGTGATGATCTACCTCAGGTATTCGGGCTTTAGATGAGCGCACTCTATAGATAACCAACCCGACGCTAGTCACCAAACTGGTGCGTGACCGATACTCCATAAGTCCGGGGCTCGCCGGGAAATCCAGGGTTTACCTGAGCTGCCGCAATAAAATCAAGATTTTCGACCAGATATTCCCTTTCCGTGAGGTTGCGGCCCCATAAGGCGATTTCCAGTCGCGGGCGGGTAAGCTCCACACTCAGACGGACATTGAGTACGCCGTAATCGGGTTCTCTGGTAAGTGGGCTGGGGAAGAAATACTTGCGTGATTGGTGACCATAGTCAGCGTGCATACGATAGGTACCATAGGAAACGGGGAACTCAAAGGTTGCCCCAAGGCTCCAGGTTCTCTCTGAAACTCTTGTGAACGGTTCGTCAGATCGATCACCGGAAGCATCGGAAAAATCCCTGTATTCAGGATCCAGGAAACCGATATTGCCGTAAACTTCCAAACCCTCAACCGGGATGGCAGTAACTTCAATTTCAGCCCCCCTGATCCTGGCCTCGCCCACCGATTGGACCAGGACGATGGGTACACCTGTCGAATCTGAGGTCAAAGGACGCTGCATATCCTCATAGTCCGACGTAAATACCGCCATATTGATTCGCAGATGCCGATCAAAAAAGTCGCTTTTTACACCAAGTTCATAGTCGGTCACTTTTTCAGGACCAAATGGCTCCAGGCCGCTGTTCGTTTTATTAAATCCACCCGATTTATGCGCCATACCGGTCCGGGCATACAGAAAGAGCCCATCAGCAAACTGGTAATCAACACTTGCCGTATAGGAAAAATAGTTGTCTGAGAGGCTTTTCCGAGAAATACAGCCCGCGACATCATCCAGCTCCGAGACATTAATAAAACAGCCACCGCCCAACGTATTGCTTGCAGTAAGATCGCGTTCATCCTTGGTGTAACGAATGCCGGCTGTCAATCTTAACTGTTCGTTAACGTGGTAAGTGACTTGGCTATAAGGGGCATAGGATTCATGCCGGATACGTGAATCATATGCGAGGAAACCGCCGAATATGTCATATCGCTCGGGGCCTTTCTCGACAAAATAAAATCCGCCTACCAGCCAATCCAGCGGGCCAATTTTGCCAAATAGCTGGGCCTCCTGGGTAATCTGTCTTATGCGACTATTTGCTTCATTGAAAAACAACGGTAACGGTGTGGTATCAAAATCGGAAAGGGTGTGGACCTTCAGGTCCCGGTAGGCAGTAATGGACTTGAAAGTAACTTCGCCGATATCCACCGACAACGTAGCGCTGCCATTTGCCATAGTTATGTTCTCGAATGTGCGCTGTTCACTCGCGAAATCGTAGAACGACAGATCAGAGAAACCCGTATCCGGAACACCGGCCACAAAGGCAGTTGGCTGTACCATGGGACCATTATTACTTCGATCGATGTATTCACCGCTAATAATTAGTGACCAGTCGTCCGCAGGCGCTATCTTGAACGAGCCACGAAAGTGATCGTAGTTGTCATCTCCTACATCACGTCCGAGAAAAACATTCTCCCCATACCCAGAGTGCTCCATATGACGCGCCACAAATCGGGCGGCAACACCATCGAACAACGGCATATTTACAATTGCAGTCCCTTCAACGCGGTCGAAATTGCCAATTCCAAACGTTGCCGAACCTTCAAATATATCCGTCGGCTGGTTAGTGGTTATATTGACAGCACCTCCTGTGGTATTTCGACCAAAGAGTGTCCCCTGAGGACCGTGCAGCACTTCAACGCGCTCAACGTCAACAAGATCAAACCGCCCACCCATTTGACGGGCGACGTAAATGCCGTCCACGTAGAGACCAACCGACTGATCAACGCTGCTGTCCGCTGAGGTCTGTACTTGTCCCCGCAAGCTAATACCAACCCCAGAATGGTTGGTTGTGATTACCAAACCCGGTGTCGTTTGCTGGATGGAAGGTATATCGACAATCTGCTTTTGGCTGATCGCTTCACTTGTGAATGCAGTAACGGCCACCGGCGTGCTTTGAATGGACTCTTCCTGCCGCCGAGCCGTCACAACAATCTCTGCAATTCCATAGCTCCTCCCAGATTTTTCTGTTTCTGGATCTGACTCAGCAATTTGCGCCTGAACCTGTGGAATTGCTGAGAGTATCGCGATGGCTGTGACAGCAACAAAACGGTTTGAATAAAGCATTTACCATTTCCTTTTATTCTTACGTAGGCAGGTGGAACACCGGTAATTGGTCCGGCAATGGACGGGAAAACGTGTTCTTGCTTTGGTGAGCAAGACGCATTCAGATTCCCCATCTATTAATATCGTTATTATCTAATCCTATAGGACAGCGACAAACCGTCGGTAGGCAAATAGATATCGCCGAAATTCATAGGCATATCGCCCAGCTCCGGATCGACCAGCGATAGATTTCGGGGTATCAGAGATATCCTTAACGCTTGTCG
>PABE01000005.1 GCA_002702725.1 Porticoccaceae bacterium | reverse complement strand
GACAAACAGACATCCTCCGACCACACCCCCATAGTGGGTGCAGATTGAACGCAAAAAGGCTATAAATCGGGTATTTTTGCTTATTTTTCAGCATCTTAGGATAACTACGCTGGACCACTCCAAAATACGCAAAATGGCCTGAAATGGCATGGTTTGGCGACCAAATTGCCCCAAATTTGCCCCAAGAAACCGGCCGGTAACTTGGGGCATATCCAGGCATATGTTGTAGTACTTCGCCTGGTTTGTATGGCACTTCCTGACCCTAGGAAGTGCACTAACAAGATGATTAAATAGACGCTGTTTATTCACACGATCAAGGGCATGTTCTTCACGGACGAACGCATTCAGTTCTTTAGGCCGCTTACCGGCAAATATCGCGAGCAGATCGCGGAGTGCCTGCGCCTATTGCATGAACGGCTCTACAGCTCCCAGGCCGATTACGGTGAGTCGCTTCGTCGCGAGCAGATCCTGGATCTCTTCAGCGAAGCACTAGAGCGCGCCCCTCTGCTCGAGGGTGAGGACGAGGGACGTTTTGCCAGCAACCGGGATCAGGCCGGCTGGATCCTCAACAAGTTGGTGGATCATGGCTGGTTGAAACGCGACAAGGACGAGGCCTCCTTCCAGTCCACCTACCCGTTCAGCCGCAGCGGCAGGCTGTTTACGC
The DNA here is from genome assembly GCA_002702725.1 of Porticoccaceae bacterium. Taxonomy (GTDB): domain Bacteria; phylum Pseudomonadota; class Gammaproteobacteria; order Pseudomonadales; family Porticoccaceae; genus NAT127. The sequence continues at coordinate 13,738 of PABE01000005.1, read as the reverse complement.
AAACACTTGCCGAAGTGGACGGTCGCAGCGTGCGCACTCGCCACCGCAATACGCGCAACACCCTCAATGCGCTGGCCGCTTTCTTGGAGCGCGGTGAGGTCTATGACCTGCTGGACGCCTACGAACACTCCGAGCGCATCATCGCCGATTTCACCGATATCATCGCGGAGCTGGAAGAGCGCAAGCGGGAACTGGTGCGCGAAGTGGAGGCCCAGCAGCTGGTGCAGCAGGCATCGGACCAGTTTTTCGATTTTATGGAAAAACGCTTCCAGCCCGATGTGGCCATCCGTCTCTCCGCCGACAGTGTCGAAAAACACCGGGAACGCATTCAGCACACAATCAATAAAATCCGCCGCAAGCAGAACAAATGGAAGGCCCATGCGGAGCGCGAACTGCGCCGGCTGGCACCGGACCTTGTAGTGAGCAATGACGCGTCCGTGCTGTTGACCCTGCTGGAGAGCATCGAAATCCGCATGCGCAATGCCTCCGAAATCATGCTGCCTGCCCTGCGTCGCACCCTGCAGGGTTTTACCAAACGCGCCGACATTATCATCCGACAGCTCAGTTACATTCACAGCCAGAAGCACAACGATATTGTCGGCCTGTGCCGTGAGTTGTCGGAAATGAATGACACCGACTTCAGCCAGCGACTGGCGGCCGCCGGCGACGCCATGGCGAGTCTAAAACTGGGGCTGGTTGATCCCGCCCACAATCGCCTGCGGGAGCAACGGCAGAAACGGCCGATACAAAACCGCATCACGGAACTGTCAGAACCGGACCCAGCCACCCGCCAGGAGATGCACGTCCAGCAATTGCTGGACAAAGCCTTCAACATTAACAGCGGTGCCTTGCGGGACTATTTGCGCTCAGCGCTCGGCGCCAGCCGCCGCGTTGACAGCCGCGACCTGCCAGTCAACAACGCCAGTGACCTGCTGGCCCTGAGCCACGTGATCGAACTCGGCAGTGCGGACCATGCCAGCACAGGTTTTCGCCTGAAGCTGGAACCTACCGAACCCATTACCGGTGAACACTATTTTGCCCGCAGGGACGGTTTCCTGCTGGAGCTGGAGCACGATGACGATACAAACTGCCCTTGATCACGCGCTGGAGGCCCGGGGCGTCAGTGCGGAGCAATTCTCCGAGCTGATGATCCGCCTTCTGGACCACGGCGTACTGTGCCGCGACGAAAACAAACGCGAAGCGGAATTCTACGACCGCTACCTGCAGGTGGCCGACCTGGTTGAAGACTACCTTGCTGTGCTGCGGGTACGCTTACTGCACGAACCACGGTTTCACTCCCTGCGGCTGTTCCCCCCCGGCGCCGAGGTGCCGGGGCTGGCCGACACCGAGGACGCCTTCAACAGCGGCCTGCGGGAGCGACTCAGCCAGCCGGAAGTGGCGCTGATCCTGATCCTGCGTGCCGAGTACGACAAGGCGCTACGGGAGGGACAAATTGACGAAAACGGACAGGTGACCCTGCCCCTCGAAGCCCTGAGCCTCGCCCACAAAAACCTGCTGGGCCGGCCGCTACCGGAAGGGCTGGTACAACGCCGGGAGCTGTTCCGCCGCCTGCGCCAGTTGCGGCTTATCCGCTACGCCGGTGACGACGCCATGGAAGACAGCGAATCCTGGCTCACCATACGCCCGGACATCACCAGCCTGGTCACCGACACGGTACTGGCAGAACTGGCGGGCGATAGTCCGGCCAGCCGCGACAGCATGGATACCGACACTCCCGGAGAAGAGGCACCCTGACCGCAGGGTCGCCCTCCCACCGCCAACCACAGGACGCCTTATCCACCATGTACCTGAAACGCGCCGTCACCGTCAACTGGGGTAACCTGCCCCCGGAAGAGCTGGAGTTCGGCCCGGTGAACCTGTTTTCCGGCGGCAACGGCTCGGGCAAAACCACCGCCGCCGACGCCTTGCAGACCCTGATGACTGCGGCCCACGACAACCTGTTCACCTACAACCCCGGCCAGGACGAAACCACCCAGCGGGGCCGCGGCGGCAAACAGGTACGCACCCTCGCCTCCTATGTGCTCGGCTGCGACGACGGTGCCTTCGCCCGGCCCTGGGTCTGCGACGGCTATATCGCCGGTATTTTCCATCCCACCAAAGGCGAAACCGCGGAGCCCTTCACCGCAGTGATCGGGGTACGCGCCCACCTCGACCGCGCCGGCGTGCAAGCCCAGGCCCGGCAGGACGAGCTGCTGATGATGATCGTGCCGGGTGAAATGCTCTACCTCTCCCACTTCGTGCGCGAATACCCGGATGGCCGCCACGCGGTGCCCCTCACCGAGCTGCCCAACCTGTTACGTCAGGAATTTGGCAAAAAAGCCGTGGAAACCTACGAACGCAAGGGCGCCTACCTGGCGCGGCTATTCGGCGCCCTGCGCGGCAAGCGCGACGCCGTCTCACTGCGCGAGGGCACCAACGCCGCCCGCACCTTTGCCCGCTTTATGGCCTACAAGCCGGTGGATTCGATCGACCAGTTCGTGGCCGGCGAAGTGCTCGAAGCCCGGGATCTGGGGGATACCATCCGCCGCATCCGCGACCTGCTGCGCACCGTGCACGGCATGGAACAGGAGGCCCGCCAGTTGCGCGACAGCGTGGAGCTGCTGGGTCAGTCCCGCCAGCGGGCTGAGGACTACCTGGAGAGCTGGCTGCAGCGTTGCACCCTGAGCTACGGCGCCGCTGCCCAGCAGCATCGCCGCAACCAGTTGCAGTACAACCAGGAAAAAGACCACCAGATTGCCCTGCGCCAGCAGCTGGCCACACTCCAGGCCGAGCGCGAGGAAACACAGCGCCGCAAAAACCACGCCCTCGACAGCCTCACCGAGCTGAAGGCCCGCATCCAGGGCATCCCCGCCCTGCTCAGCAAGGAATCACTGGAAGCCCGGCGCGACCAGCTCACAGCCAAACTGCATCAAGGCGCCCAGCCACTGCTGGAACAGGACCAGCAGCGCAGCACCAATATCACGGCTGTACGCAATATCCGCGACATACTCAATCGCCACAGCCTGGAACTGCTGTTACCGGAATTTGCCGGACGGGGCTGGCGCAACACGGTCAAGGATCTGCTGGCCCGTGCCGACCGGCCCCTGCCCGATCTCAATCAGTTGCTGGCCCGTGACTGGATCGACCTCAGCCCGCTCGAAGCCGGCATCGACCAGAGCCGCGACGAACAGCCCCTGCACAACGCCCTGGCCACCCTGCTGCATGGCGGCGGGCAGCAGTTCGAGCGGGAAACCCCTGCCCTGTCGCAACGCCTGGACCGGCTGGTGGCGGAACGGGAAAGGGATCTGCACAGCATTGAGCAGGAACAGCAGCGTATCGATCACCAGATCAACACCCTGCAGGCCCACCGGGTAAGCTATCCCCGGGATGTGGACGAAGCCCTGTCCGCCATCCGCAAGGCATGCCCGCAAGCCGATCCCCGGGTGCTTTGCGATCATGTGGAAGTCACCGACCCGGACTGGCAGATGGCCATCGAAGGGTACCTCGGCAATGCCCGCTTCGGCATTCTGGTGGAGCCCGAGTTCGAGGCCGAAGCCATCCGTATCGTGCGCCAGCTGGCAGGCACGCGCCGCAATCGGGCACGGGTGATCCAGGGTGAGCAGGCCCGGCGGGATGGTGAACGACAATCCCTGCCGGAAGATTCCGTTTTTCATGTACTGCGCTTTTCCCACGGCGTGGCCGAGCACTATCTCAAGGCCTCCTACGGCAATGTGGTGCGGGTGCCGGACGCCGCCACCCTGCGCCTGACACGGCGCGGCATCACCGCCGACGGCCTCGCCTCCGGTGGCTATGCTATGTTCCGCTGCGACCTCAACGACAGTGAACTGGTGTTCGGCGAGGCCGCCCGGGAGCGCAATCTGCGCGCCCAGCTGGCAAGCCTGCAGGCGATACAGCTTCAGCACCAACAGGCCAACGACGCCTACCAGGCGGTGCGTCAGCTGCAACAGCAGGTCAACCGGTTCCAGCCTCTGCACTGGGTTGAAACCGTCAGCGAACTCATCGACAACCAGCGCCAGTTGCGGGAAGTGGAGCGTGATCTGGAAAATCTCGATCTCAGCGACCACCGTGATCTGGAGCAGGAGCACGAACAGGCACAGCAACGCTACCAGTCACTGGAGCACGAACAGCGGGAGCAGGACCGGCGGGAAGGCCAGCTGGAAGAACAGCTCAACGCCTGCGGCAAAAATCTCCGTCAGTTTGCCGACCGCAGCGAAGCGCTGGAGCAGGCCCGTGACGACGCCGAAGCCGCCCTGCTCGCCAGTGAGCGCCACTGGCCAGGGCTTGACGTGCAATCCCGCATTGACGGAATGGAGCAACGGCTCGGCGCCGCCCACGATGCCATTGATTTTGCCGACGAGCAGAAACTGCTCGACGAGCACCTGATGAAACAGGCGGTGGCCCTGCAACAGTCCATCAACCAGTACAACCAGCAGGCCCAGCCCGCCGACCAGGTGCTGGCGGACAGTGCCGAGGAACTGCACAGCGCGTCTTTTTTCGGCCATGTACGCGCGCTGCAACAACAGCTCGACAACCTGCACAACCGGCTTCGCAACAATGTGCTGCTGGCCAAGCAGACGGAGCTCGGCAAACTGCGCGACACCTTCAACGATACCTTTATTACCGATCTCTGCCACGAGATCCACCAGGCCGTGCGTGATGGCGAGCGCACCCTGAAAAGTCTCAACAACGAGCTCGAGCATCACCAGTTTGGCGCCGACCGGGAGCGCTTTGCCTTCGAGTGGAGTTGGGTGCCGGAGTACAAGGAATATTGGGATTTCTTTCGCGAGATTATCCAGATTCCCAATCTCGGAGACGGCAGCAGTCTGTTCGACTCCACCCTGCCGGAAAAGGCCGCAGGGGTTCGAGACCGCCTGCTCAACCTGCTGCTCGACGGCGACGAGCAGCAGGCCCTGCGCGAACTGGAGCGCATCAGCGACTACCGCAAATACCGCCGCTACGATATTCTCAAGCTCCCGGAGAACAAATCACCCATCCGTCTCAGCCAGTACGGCACCGGTTCCGGTGGTCAGCTCGAAACTCCCGCCTATATTATCCGTGCCGCCGCCATCACCAGCGCCTTTCGCTTCAACGAGGGCGACAGTCACCTGCGCATGGTGATCGTGGACGAAGCCTTTATGCACATGGACGAAACCCGTTCCCGGGAAGTGATCGGCTACCTCACCAACACCCTCGGCCTGCAGCTGATCTTTATCATGCCCACCAGCAAATCCGGCCCCTTCCTTGATCTGGTGAGTAATCAGTTCGTGTTCAGCAAAGTGCCCAGCGCCACCCCTGTGGGCGAACTCAACACCCGGGTGCTGGTGGATCGCCAGCAACTCAATGTGGAACGGGTAACGGAACTGTGGGAACGGCACCGACGGGTGATCCGCCAGCAGGGAGCACTGGATTTTATGGACGAGGTATAAATGGCAGGTAACGGCAGTCACCTGCAACAAGCTCCCGTCTGGCTGGCGGAAGAACGCTGGCTGCAGGAGTTGCTCGAGTGGTTTGTTGACCGGCTGGACAGGCCGCGGGAACGGGGTGTTACCCGACGGATCAGAAAGTCCACGGTGCCAGCGCTGTTCCGGTTTTCTGAAGACACCCGCTATCGCTGGAAACTGATCGAACAGCTTGCGACCGATTATGACCTGTTCAGTATTACCTATGACCGCGGCATCGGCAGCCATCAGGAGCGTTACGAAAACGCCCAACTGCGTTTGAATCACGACAGCGAAGCCTTATTGCGGGCCTGGCTGCAGCGTCCCCGCATTGACCCCGTTCGACTGGCCTGGCAAAACGCGATCGACGAATACGGTGAAAAATTCATCGATGGCGGCGCAGCCCTGCTTGCCGGCCTGCCCCGGTGCCCCGGGTGGGAGATAACCGAACTCGCCGCCGGTTTTGCCGCCATTGCCGAGCACCTCGATCACAGTCTCAGCCTGCGGGAAATCGCCGCCCGCTGTTTTCGCGGGGATTCCAAATTCCTCGATACCCGGCAGGAATTGCTGGCCAGGCTCTACGGCGACAGGGCAGCCACCATCCTGCCAAGGCCACTGCTGCTCACCGCGTTCGCACCGCCACATTTCGACAGACTATTGATCGTGGAAAACCAGGACAGTTTTCTGCGCCTGGCCGAGCACCCGCCACCCGGCTGCGCCCTTATGTACAGCGGAGGCTTTCGCGCCAGCGCAACCCGACTCACCAGCGATCACACCCGTTTTGCTTTTTTACCGGGCAGCGACAGTCACTATTTTCAGCAACACTGGCTGCACCCTGATTTACCCGTGCATTTCTGGGGCGATCTGGATTTTGCCGGGATGAGCATCCTCAAAGGGCTACGCCTGAGCCTGCCAACACTACGAGCCTGGGAGCCCGGCTATCAGCCCCTGCTGGAGCTGCTGGAAAGCGGCGGCGGCCACAGTGTTGAGCAAGCTGCAAAACAGGGGCAGTCGGACCCGGGGACGAGCGGTTGCAGTTATGCCGACCAGGTACTACTACCCGCCCTACGCACACACAGGCGCTTTGTCGACCAGGAATTCCTGAGCCCGACCCGGCTCCGAAACCATGCGCCCTTGACGTAGGGCAATGCCCTGAAAATTGAGCCATCAAAGTACCAGGAAGGCTGCAGAATAATGAATAACGACATTCATACTGCGTTAGACAAATTGTTCAAAATTCATCAGAAGGCACTAAAATCCATTGCTGCGAAGACAGGTAATGAATATTCGCCGGAAGACGTCCAGAACGAAGCATGGGTGCTCGCGCTCGAAATGCAGTCAGAAGGGAACATATCTTTCGACAATTTGATTACTTCATCCCCGGAGACATTTTTTGAGATACTTCGCCGAAAGCTCAGCAAACGCTGGGACGGCAAGCTACGGTACGCCAAAAAATTGGATCACCCGCTAACAGTGGGTGATGGCAACGCTAGAATGACTTTACAGGACACCATCGCCGATGAACAAGAGCTGGGGCCGCTTGAGCAGCTTGTCAAACAGGAAACGCGCCAGAAGGCCGCCAGCCAGCATAACTTTCTGATCACCAAACTCAAAGGTTCCTTGGCGCATGCTTATACTCAACTCTTGGATGAATTTGGAGACTTCAAAGAGCTCGCAACTTATTTGCGCATCTCCACTGGTCAGTGCCGCAAGCACTACAATGCCGCAGTTCAGCTAGCTCAGTATCAGCATCACCTGCCACTCACCACCCGACACAGGAAAATCCGGAAACTTTACAAGCCCTGGCGGCGTTTTCAAACCAGGCGAAAAACGCAGTTGCTTCACAGTGATAGCCGGCCGATCACCCCTGAACTTTTTTCATAAGCCTTAACGCAAGCCCATAGCGGGTCAAAAGTGACGAGGGTGTTAAAAAGCTGGCAAACCGATTTATAGGTATTGTAGAAATCCAGTGAACCGCTTGGATTCGGGAACCAGAGAGAAATACCGGTCAAGCGGAACAGGTTCGCACTTCATATCAAAGCACGTCCAGATTGCCCCAAGCTATAATTCTTTGAATTTATACGCGATCATTCTAAGATTAACTTCGCTCGAACCGACGCCCGATTAAAGCAATGGCTTCCTCTATCTCTCTCATGGCGGGCAGCTCACCATAGACAAACTGAGAAAACACACTCTCATAGGTTTGACGAAGCGCTGGGGACCATTCCTGGAATTTATCGAAAAGAGGCGCCTGGCCCAGCGGGTGCTCCAGATAGGCCGCCTGCTCAAAACCACCGGACCTTTCATCTTCGATACATGCAGCACATAGACCATGAAAGTCATCCCCTTCCAGAAACGCCCGGTGTTCCTCGCGTTTTAAAATCTGGCAAATATCGTACAGATGGCGAATTCTGTTCGATAACCGCCCAACAGGATCATCGTGATAACTATCTTTTATGATCCCGAGCAGCTTCTCCACCAAGGTGCGCCGAATAGACAGGACCTGGATGGGAAAATCCGTCAAACCATAATCCTCGACTAGGTCAGTCCGCACCTGACTCTGCAAGGCGTCGGCGATGAGCGTCTGGATGGGAAGAACTTCCAGCGGCTCGGGGGTTGCAAAGGCATTGATCTCAATCAGCAGCTCTGCCGAAGCCTGCCCGAAGTCCTCGCCCGTCACATGCCGCGGGTAACGGTATACGGTTTTACGATACTTCGAGCCCTTGGATATTCGCGTATCGTTTTTGATGGGCGTCAAACCGAAAGAGACCGCGTCTTCAATCCGTTTCAGCAGCCTCTTGCGCGCTCCGTCTCTCAGATCGCCGGCAATAACCGCAAGGTCAATATCCTCCGAAAATCGGTAAATCAATCTATAAGCTTTGGATAGAGACGTACCGCCCTTGAAAATCGCTTGTTCGGCACAGCCCGATTCAGACAGGCATTTCAGGGCATGGGTAACCCAATAATCCTTCTCAACATAGATCTGGGGCAACCCAATTATTTCGGCGGCATTCTCAATCAGTTCCGCGAAAACCTCCTTGTCTTCATGCAGTCTCATCGAATATTCCAGTCCTTAGCCAAAGGCCATGCGTCGTTGTCGATGGGCAATTTATAAACGGTGGTGGGGTTCAGCGTACTTTTCAAGGTTGCAACCTCCTGGCCGTCGGAATCCAGAATCAGTCCCAGCAAGGCACGCACCTGCGGGGTATCGTATTCCGATGCCAGCTCCACGAGCCGCCTGCGCTCCGCTTCGCTTAAGCTGAAAACCCTGTCCTTCATTGTCAGAAGCACTTGATTGAAATCGGTGTCCGGAATGGTTTTGATATCCCTCAGCACATCAAGGCATTCAAAGAGTGGTATATCGGCTTCACGAACAGGGAAGCGGCTGGGAACAGTCTTGATACGAATCGTCCCGAAATCTTTTTTCCCACGCCCACCTTCAATGGCAACGGTGACCGTCCTGGGAACTTGGGTGGTCAACCCCAGACGGTTGAACAACGCCAATCCCGTGACATAGCCCCGCAAGCGCTCACCGTCATACAGGATGGAGCGAACCAATGCACTATCGGATGGCTTTCGCGACCCAAGAATGCCTTTGCGGGGAACATAAAACTTGCCCTTGGAAAGACGCTTGACCCGCCCGGAAGACACCATGCGGCTCATGGTCTGCGCAACCGCGAGCGGGGCCACCGCGTAATCCGGCAAGTCCCGATAGCCAAAGACCTGCCCGGGAGGTAGGGTGTCAATCCTGCTCTGTACAGCTTGGCTAATACTCATAAACTCCTCCAGAAACGTACTGTAGGAGGAAATAGGCCAGATTGTCAAGTTTTACACATTGAAAACTTGACAACAATATTGCATTCCCGAGCTATTGGGAAAATCATGGCCGCATATCCGCACTTGGCGCGGAATTTCCAACATGGTTTGACAAAGACCGGCAAAGAGATTGCTTGTTTTGAGGGATGAGTTGTGGGCATTGCAAAGTTGTACCCTGGCACCGATACGTGCACTGCGCGTAGAATAATGCCCGCAATCATACTGGCCCAATCGGAAGCGGCTCATAGGGTTTAACTCTCCCTGCACGGGTGGCAGCAATGGGAGGCCGGCGACTGGGTCGGGCGATGACCCTAGTTTTTTCGAGTTTTTCATGCCCAAAACCGGGCAATGGCCACTCCACAGCAACTCGGAGATATAAACCGCAAGAACTTCACCCAAAATTTGCCCCAAAGGCTCGCAGAGAAAATTATAGGTGATTGTTTTATATGAATAAAATTGATACTTCTGCACACACCCCCATGATGCAGCAGTATTTCCGCATCAAGGCCGATCACCCCGATGAACTGGTCTTCTATCGCATGGGGGACTTTTACGAGCTGTTCTACGATGACGCCAGGAAGGCGGCCAAACTGCTTGACGTCACCCTGACCTCCCGCGGCAAGTCCGCGGGGGAGCCCATTCCCATGGCCGGCGTGCCCTACCATGCGGCGGAGGGCTATCTCGCCAGACTGGTCCGCCTTGGCGTGTCCGTAGCCATCTGCGAACAGATCGGCGACCCTGCAACCAGCAAGGGACCGGTCGAACGCAAGGTGGTGCGTATTGTCACCCCGGGCACTGTCAGCGACGAAGCCCTGCTTAATGAGCGTCAGGACAACCTGCTGGTGGCGGCGAGCCATCACAAAGACATTTACGGCATTGCCGCATTGGATATCGGCAGTGGCCGTTTCCAGGTTCTGGAAGTCCAGGGAGAGGAGACCTTTCTCGGTGAAATTCAGCGCCTCAACCCCGCCGAGCTGCTGATCAGCGAGGATTTCCCATGCCCTGGCCCTATCGCCTCAAGACCGGGGCTGCGCTTCCGCCCGCCCTGGGAGTTTGAACTGGATACCGCCCGCCGAAAACTCAACGAACAATTCGGCACTCGGGATCTGAGTGGCTTCGGCTGCGAACATCTCAGCCGCGCCCTCGGCTGTGCGGGCGCCCTGCTCGACTACGCCCGCGATACCCAGCGCTCTGCCCTGCCCCATATTCAGGCCATTTTGGTTGAGCAACCGGAAGATAGCGTCATTCTTGATGCGGCAAGCCGTCGCAACCTGGAAATCAGCCAGAATCTTCAGGGCGGCGACGACAACTGCCTGGCGTCGATTATCGATGGTACGCGTACCGCCATGGGCAGCCGGCTGCTACGCCGCTGGCTAAACCGGCCCCTGCGCAAGCTGCACACCCTGCAACAACGCCAGGAAGCGCTGGCCCTGTTGACCGAAAATTTCGTATACGAGACCTTCAATGAAAGCCTCGATGCCATCGGCGATATGGAGCGTATTCTCGGCAGACTGGCCCTGCGCTCCGCTCGCCCCCGGGATCTCACCCGCCTGCGCGATTCCCTCTCGGTACTTCCGGAGTTACAACAGAAACTTCGGGAACTGGCGACGCCCTACCTGGGCGAACTGCGTCAACGGATGAGCGAATTTCCGGATCAGGTCGACCTTCTCTGCCGCGCCATCACAGACAATCCACCGGTTGTGATTCGCGATGGCGGCGTTCTGGCGCCCGGCTACGATAAAGAACTCGATGAGCTTCGGGGCATGAGCAGCAACGCCGGCGACTACCTGGTTAAGCTAGAGGAACAGGAGAAAGCGCGCACCGGACTCAGCACATTGAAAGTCGGCTACAACCGGGTACACGGCTACTATATCGAAATATCCAAAGCCCAGGCCGCACAGGCGCCCGCCGATTACATCCGTCGACAGACACTGAAAAATGCCGAGCGCTTCATTACCCCGGAGCTGAAAACCTTTGAAGACAAAGCGCTCAGTGCCAAGAGCCGGGCGCTGGCGCGGGAAAAGGCCCTTTACGACGAGTTACTGGAAACGCTCAACCAGTTCCTGACACCGCTACAGCAGTGTGCCGAGGCGGTGGCCGAGCTGGACGTGCTGGTTAACCTTGCCGAACGGGCGGAAACCCTCGACTGGGTCCGCCCCATCCTGAAGTCGGAGCCCGGTATAGACATCCGCGGCGGGCGCCATCCCGTGGTGGAAGCCACCCTGGACAAACCGTTTGTCGCCAACGATACGGTTCTGAATGAGGGGCGACGCATGCTGGTGATTACCGGACCAAACATGGGCGGCAAATCCACCTATATGCGCCAGACGGCGCTGATTACCCTGCTCGCCCACATCGGTAGCTGGGTGCCCGCCGACGCCGCCACCGTCGGCCTTGTGGATCGTATTTTCACCCGTATTGGTTCCTCCGATGATCTCGCCGGCGGCCGTTCAACCTTTATGGTAGAGATGACCGAAACCGCCAATATACTGCACAATGCGACGCCGGCCAGCCTGGTGCTCATGGATGAAATTGGTCGTGGCACCAGCACCTTTGACGGCCTCTCCCTCGCCTGGGCCTGCGCCCGCCACCTGGCCAGCCAGGTCGGTGCCTTCAGTCTCTTCGCCACCCACTATTTTGAACTGACAGCCCTGCCAGAGCAGATAACCTGTGCTGGAAACGTTCATCTGGACGCCACCGAGTACCAGGATGACATCGTCTTTCTCCACGCTGTCCAGGAGGGACCGGCGAACCAGAGCTACGGCATACAGGTGGCCAGGCTGGCGGGCATTCCAGCGTCGGTAATCACCGAAGCGAGAGCAGAATTGAGCCGGCTCGAGGCCTCTGGCCAACCGGCCCAGCAAAGACCGCCGCGCGCTGCCAGCGGCAGTCAGGACACCAATCCGTTCCAGGCGGAGCTTTTCGGACCACCGGCGACGCATCCTGTGCTGGAAGAACTGGCCGATCTCAGCCCGGACGAGCTGTCGCCTAGAGCCGCCCTCGATCTTGTATACCGGTTAAAATCATTGCTGGAGCAAAGCTGACGCCCCAGCGATTTTCCACTATAATCGGCCCCCTGCCAGAATAGCCAACAGGAGATACCCGCTCATGACATTTGTTGTCGGCGAAAACTGCATCAAATGCAAATACACAGACTGCGTTGAAGTCTGCCCGGTAGACTGTTTTTACGAAGGGCCGAACTTTCTGGTCATTCACCCGGACGAGTGTATCGACTGCGCTCTGTGCGAGCCGGAGTGTCCGGCAGAAGCCATTTTTGCCGAAGACGAACTGCCCAGCGGGCAGGAAGTCTTCCTGGAGCTGAACGCCGAACTCGCGGACATCTGGCCCAATATCACCCAGCAAAAAGAACCTCCCGCCGATGCCAAGGAGTGGGAAGGCAAGCCGGACAAGCTCCAATACCTTGAGCGCTAAACTCCTTTTGTATTGAAAAAAACGCCCCGTTGTACGGGGCGTTTTGCTGTCAGGCAAGTCTACCTACTTTATCAACGTGCAGAAAAAAGGGCCGCATGAGCAGCCCTTTCTTCAACCGTGGCGTATTATCACCAGGAATATTTGGCTGAGGCACCGAAGGTGCGGGGATCACCCGTCCACCACATCGCGGTGCCGAAGCCGGTGTAGAAGTTGCCTACACCGTTATAGTATTCCTTGTCGGTGAGGTTTTTACCCCAGAGACTGAACTCCCAGGCGCCGTCATTGGTACGCAGCGTTGCCTTGGCATTGAACAGACCGTAGTCCGGCACGGACTGCCAGCGCTTCTCTTCCTCAAATTGCTCGATCAAGGCTGCGCTCTCTCCCGGACGGGGGGTGGTATCGGCAAACCAGGTTTCATCAACCCAGTAATAGTCAGCATGCAACTCGACCTCTCCCAGGGAGGTATCGAACAACTGTGTTGCGCCGACGTTAAAGGTCATTTCCGGGGCTTGCGGTGCGTTTTCGCTGGAATGATCCACCAGTACCTGCTGACCGGCGTTGGGACCGCTAACGATACTCTCCAGAACCTCATAGTTGTCGTATTCGGTCTCAAGCAATGCCAGTCCACTGGTGATGGTCATGCCATCCCAGGGCAGCCAGGTCAACTCAAACTCCGCGCCGTAGGCATGGGATTTACCCGCATTGCGGACATACTGGGTAGCGGAATTCACAATCGGATCGAACTCGTTCACGAAGCGCTGCTGGCCATCATACTTGATGTAGAAAAAGGCACCGTTGAGCCGCAAGGTGTCGTCGAACAGATCTGATTTGAAACCCAACTCCAGGTCCATGGCGTCCTCGGGTTCGAATGCCGGCACCCGGGTGGCCCGAATGTTCCAGCCGCCCGACATGGACGCGCCACTGGTCTTGGCATAGACAAACAGTTCGTCGCTTACCTGATAGTCGAGGCCCAATACCCAGGCCGGATACTCGAAATCAACCGAGTCTGTTTTCTCGCAAATCGCCGGGTT
>PABE01000004.1 GCA_002702725.1 Porticoccaceae bacterium | reverse complement strand
GCGGCGTGGTCGGGTCGTCATCCGGCGGCGTGGTCGGGTCGTCATCCGGCGGCGTGGTCGGGTCGTCATCCGGCGGAGGTGTTGGCGAATCGTCGACTGTCTCGACAGCAAAGCTGCTGTCTGCGGTTGGTATCGGGCCCGGAGTAAACGTCAGATCGGGATCAATCCCGGCCGCGGGTCTTACCTGAGGATTCAGGAAAACGAATTGGGTTGCATTTTGAATGGATTCACTGGATGGTGCATTACCGCCTTCACCGGCAGCAGGAGCCTCAAGTTTTTCAGAGATATCCTCTCCTGCCTGCAAAGCGGCGAGCAATTCGAGAAATTCCGGGCTGTCCGGATCCAGTCCGGTTTGCGCCAACAATTCCCTTGCATCTTCGGTCAGGGAAGGCTGGGTATCGCCCCCGGTGGCCGCACTCGCCATTTCTGACCCATTGCCTGATTCGGAGCTGATCCCGGCGAGCAATTGCTGGTATTGCCCGGAGTCCGAGTCAATCACCGCCAGCTGTTCCAGTAATGTCCCGGATATCAGAAACTCCCCACTGCGAGGCAGTTCGCGGACAGTACCGTCGGACATTACAACGAGGAATTGACCGCCTTGCGGCGAAACAAGTGTGTGGCCTTCGATGAGAGGTGCTCCGACATCCAGCTTGGTGACGTTGCCATCGGGTGACCGTGACTGAAGCTCTCCGCCCACCGAAGAGAGGAGAAAACCGCTAACGCTTTCTCCTTCGTTGACTGTAAGGCCAGGTGCAATTTGATTATTCATAATGTCTCCCTAATGGGATTTCCTTAATGCTGTTCAACCGCAGATCGGCTTCTGTTCCCGGACAAGTGCTATTGAAAGCTGGCGCCCAGTACCGGCATCAACTGCCCCATGGACTGGAAGATACGGAACTCGTTAAAAACGATGTCGTATTTTGCGCTGATCAGGGCCTGTTGAGCGGTGATGTTTTCATTCTCGGTGTTCAGCAGATCAAGCAGGGTGCGCCGTCCCAGATCAAACTGATTGATATAGGCATTCTTGGTGGCAGCGGAGTCCCGGACGTGTGCTTGAAGCGACGGCATTTGATCGACCAGGATTTCACGGGCAATCCAGGCGAGCCGAACTTCCTGTTCGACCTGCCGGACAGCGTTATTCCTGATCTCCCTGGCTTTTTCAACCAGATGAGCGAACTGTTGTTTGCGCGCCTGATCTGAACCGCCGTTATACAGGTTGTACCGCATGCGCAACATGACGCGCAGATCGTCCACCTGACCTTCAATGCCGTCGATGTTTTTGTTCAGATCCCGCTCCACGTCGACGTAGAGTTCCGGATAGTAGGGACTTTTGGTTTGTTCGTACTGAAACTGAACGCCGTTAATATCAGACATGGCCACCTGGACA
This sequence comes from Porticoccaceae bacterium, assembly GCA_002702725.1. GTDB lineage: Bacteria > Pseudomonadota > Gammaproteobacteria > Pseudomonadales > Porticoccaceae > NAT127. Next base: position 13,821 of record PABE01000004.1, on the reverse strand, counting down.
ATGGGGTGGCTTTCGACAGCCTTGGCAATCGCTTCTTCCACCGAGCCAGGCAGCTGTGCAGAAACTGAAGTAGGCGTTGTCATATTAGCGGGCTCCGGATACTCACCCACGACCCGCTGAAAATTGGTTTTGGCGTTGATAAGGTTCGCCCGGGCGTTATAGAGATTGGTGTTGGCGAGGGCCAGACGACCGGAAATCTGATCGAAATCGGCACGGCTGCCAACACCTGAATCGGATCGCTTTTGCATGCGATCGAAGATATCCTGGTGGAAGGCAAGTGTGCTTTGAGCCAGGTTGTAAATCTCCTCCCGTTTGAGGACTTCCAGGTAGGCTTCAATGGCATCCAATGATATCTGTTCGGCGACAGCGATGGCTCTGTGCTGGGCACTTTCCTCGCGGGACTTCTGATTCTGATATTCGTTCCAGGTATTGAAACCGTCAAAGACCATCTGACGGACATTTAACTGAGTTTCGCTACGCTCAAGCTCATTTCTTGTGCGCCCTGGTGCATTGATGAAGCCCTGATTAGTGGGATCCCGTTCCTGGAACCCGATGCCTGCCAACAGGTCAACATCGGGATAGAAGCCACCAAGCGCCTCGCGGACCTGACGATTACGGGCGTCCGCCTCGCGAAGTTGGGCAAGAATCTCGGGATTGCTACTCAGTGTCTGGGCTATCGCTTCCGAGAGATCCATCCCATGCGCGGAAGTGCATAGAGCGCCGGCCAAAAAGAGTGTTGACACAGTGTTGCGAAATAAGGGCAGTTTGTCTTCTATGACTCTGTTCATTCAACAATATCACTTAAATCGTAGGGTTAATTGAAGTTGCAGTAATTTATCCAAGCCATTAAGTCGCCGCGCGATTCCCCCATCTGGGATGTGCGCGGAAACCCGGTTTCGTTAATTGTGATTTTTAACACAAAAAAAGAGTTGCACGACTACCGTTAAGTCCGACGATTGGACCAGTCATACGAAATCAGGCATTTTGATTTATCAGGAAGTTAGGTCACTTTTCTCGAAACGCCAGCTCTTTGGTCTTGAGGATTGGTTTTAGCAGATAGTCCATGACGGTTTTCTTACCGGTGAGAATATCCACCTGTGTAGTCATCCCGGGAATGATGGGAAGCGGGTCTTCCGATTTGCCCAGATGACTGCTTTCAGTGACGAGGCGTATCTGGTAGAAGCTGTTGCCTTCCTGATCCTCAATGGTATCGGGGCTGATTTGTACCACTTTGGCAGGCAGGCCGCCGTGTATTGAATAGTCATAGGCGGTGAACTTCACCGTCGCGGATTGCCCCGGATGGATAAAGGCAATGTCCGATGGCTTCACTTTCGCGTCGACCAGGAGCGAGTCGTCAATGGGAACAATTTCGACAAGGTCCATGCCGGGCTGAATCACGCCACCGATTGTCTTTACTCGAATAAGCTTCACCGTGCCTCTCACCGGAGAGCGCACAACGGTGCGCTGGACCCGATCGGCAAAGGCCTGATTGCTCGCCTGGACGCGGCCCAGCTCGGATGTCACCTCATTGAGCTCCTTTCTGGCCTCACCGGTGAAGGTCTGCTCATAGGTTTCGACATTCTGCCTGGCTTCTTCGTACTCCGACAGCAACTGTGGCACAGCAAGCTCGGCCTTCTCCATCTCGCCTTTGAGGTCGTTCAATTGCCTTTCCAGGCGCAGCAATTCCACCGGCGAAACCGCCCCTTCAGAAACCAGTGGCGTGGTCATTGCCACCTCGCGGCTTAATAACCGGTGGCTTCGATTCAGGCTCTCGAAATTGACCTTTGCCGAGGAGTGTTCCTGCTGCTTTTGTTCTACCCTTGCCATCAGGGTACTGTGTCGAAGCTGGAATTCCCGTTGCTGGTTCTCATAGAGCTGAGCCTCCCGTTTCACAAGTGCCGGGTCAAAGTCCCTGTCATAAATATCGAGCTCTTCTTCAAATGTGGTGCCATTTGCCTCGGCCCGAAGGCGGGCGGCCTTTACTTGCAGTTGTGCAATCTGCAGGCTTTTCTCTTCAAAGGTGGACGACACCAGTGTGTCGTCAATTTGCAGGAGCGGTTGTCCCTTTTCGACAAGGCTGCCCTCCTCGACCATCAGCTGGGCAAGAATTCCGCCCTCGAGATTCTGAACGACCTGAATGTCAGATGACGGAACAATCTTGCCCATTCCCCGTGTGAACTCGTCTACCTGGGCAAAGCATGCCCAGACGACCATTAGCAAAATAAACGCACAGACAGCCCAAAGCATCAACCGGCTCAGTCCAGGGGCCTGTTGCAGGAGCGCCTCGGAGGAATAGGACATGTATTTAAGGTCGGTGCCATCGGTGCGCTTGAAGTGTTCTTCCAGCTTTTTCATTCTGACCATGACTATATGCGCCCCTTCACCTGGCCATTTTTCAGGGCTTCTATCACTTTCTCCTTGGGACCGTCGGCAACAATTTTTCCCTTGTCCAGAATTACCAGGCGGTCGACCAGCTCCAGCATCGACATTTTGTGGGTAATCAACAGCAGGGTTTTGTCCTTGCCAAAATCCCTGAGTTGCCGGGTGGCCCGTATTTCAGTCCCCTGATCCATCGAGGCTGTGGGCTCATCCAGCAAAAGTATGGGAGGGTCGCGCAAAAAGACCCGCGCCAGGGCAATGGCATGGCGCTGGCCACCGGAAAGCGTTTCACCCCGCTCACCGATGGGCATATCGAAACCCAGGGGATGGCTATTGACCAGGTCGGCAATGCCGGCCTGCTCTGCTGCCTTAACAATGTCCTCGTCGTGAACCGGCTGCCTGCCGAGGGTGATATTTTCCCTCAATGTACCGAAAAAGAGCGTGACATCCTGTGACAGGTAACCGATATTGCCGCGCAGATCCGCAGGGTCGATCTGGCTGGTATCGAAGCCGTCTACCAGCACCGCCCCCTGCTGTGGCTCGTAAAGGCGAAGTAAAAGCTTACCCAACGTTGTCTTTCCCGAGCCGATACGGCCAATAATGCCCACCTTTTCGCCAGCCTTGATGGAAATGGAAATACCGTCAAGGGCCGGGGCCTGGTCACCATAGGCAAAGGTCACATTTTTGTACTGAATATCGCCTTTCAGTTCGGGGCGATGCAGGTATCGTTTACCCGGCTCCCGCTCCGTTGGCGACGCCATGATCTCATTCAGGGACTTGAGCGTCGCTTCCGCGTGGTCATAGTGGGTAATGAGAGATGCGACCTGACTCAGTGGCGCGAGCGCGCGACCATTCAGGATAACGCAGGCGATCAAGCCACCCAGGGTAAGGGATTGGTCGGCAATCAGGTAAACGCCCCACACCACAATCGCCACCATGGAAAACTGTTGCAGGGACTGGACGGAGAACAGGGTGCGATTGGACAGCTTGCGGGATTCCAGACTCCATTGGGAAACGTAGCCCACGGCCTGTTCCCAGCTTTTCTGCATACGGCTTTCGGCACCAAGGGTCTTGATCGTTTCGACCCCGCTCAGGTTCTCGACAAGCGCCGCGCTTTTCTTTGCACCGCCGGTCATGACATTCTGGATAATCGGGCGCAGGCGTCGTTGAGTCGAATAACCCATGAACAGCGCGACAGGTATTGCCGCCACAGGAACCAGCACCAGCCAGCCGCCGATATAGGCAATAAACAGCAGAAAAAGTATCAGGAACGGGAGGTCGATCAGCGCCAGCAGGCTGCTTGAAGTAATAAAATTCCTGATCGAGTCAAACTCCTGCAACCGGTTGACAAAGGCCCCCACGGAGACGGGCCGGTTCTCCATTTTGATCCCGAGAACCCGTTCAAACAGGATTGAGGAAAGAATCACATCGGAGCGCTTGGCAGCCAACTCAACAAAATAGCTGCGCAGCGTTTTCAGCAACAGGTCGAAACCGTAGACGATCACCACGCCTATAGCCAGGGCCCACAGGGTTTCCACCGCGTTGTTCGGTACTACACGGTCGTAAACGTTCATGACGAACAACGGCTGCGCGAGGACAAACAAATTGATAAAAAACGAGGCAATCAGCACGTCCCTGTAAATACTGGTGGAGCTTTTGATGACGCCCCAAAACCAGTGCTCCTGCGGGTTCTGGTATATTTTCGGAGTCCGACGATCGAACATTTGCATAGGCCTTGTGTAGTAAACAAAGCCGTCGTAAATGGTGGCTAACTCGGAGAGCTCCACTTGCCGGTCTTCACCCTTTCGACCCGAGCGAATAACCGCATAACCAAGATCGATATCGATATCCGTAAGCACGGTATAGGCGTCATCGCGCAATTGAAGAATGGCCGGCAAGACATTCTTGGGAATATCCGCAAGCTTGCGCTGGAGAATCCGTCCTGCGAGGCCGGCCCGGTTAGCTGCCCGAACAAAAATTTCCGGCGTCAGATTGCCGTCTCTCAGCGGCAACCCCGATACGATCGCGGGTTCTGACGAGGGTTTGCCCTCAAGCTCGGCGACCAGTAACAGGCAATCCAGCAAACTGCTGGTCTCTACCCGCTTATCCTCTTCCCCTGCCACCTGCCCCTCTTGTGAATCTGCCAACGCGGATAATTCTTCGTTTTGCGTCATGCTGGTCATAAAGCGAATTACAATCCTTATTCAATGGGCCAAGGACCCAAGCCTGCGTGGATCATAGGGTCTTGCGTAAAAATCCCGGGTATAATGGCCCAATAACTGTATCGAAGCCATCCCCCAGCTTGAGAGTAGCCTTTTGAACCCTGAAACCGTCGTCAATCGATGCATTAGTGTAGCGCCGATGATGGACTACACAGACCGCTTTTGTCGGTATTTCCTGCGTCTTATCAGCAAAAATACCCTGCTCTATACCGAGATGATCACCACCGGGGCGTTAATTCATGGCGACAGGAATCGATTCCTCGCCCATGACAGGGCCGAATATCCCCTGGCATTGCAATTGGGCGGCAATGACGCCGCCGAGCTGGGGGCCTGTGCACGGATGGCCGAGCAGGCGGGCTATAACGAAGTGAATCTGAATTGCGGCTGCCCCAGCGATCGGGTCCAAAATGGCGCGTTTGGCGCGGTTCTTATGAAGTCACCCGGTCTCGTGGGCGATGCCGTCGCGGCGATGAAAGATGCCACAGGCGCCCTGCCGATCACGGTTAAAAACCGCATTGGCGTCGATGACATGGACAGCTATCAACAGTTGGCAGATTTTGTCGGCACTGTCCATGAACGGGGCTGTGAGACGTTTATCGTCCATGCGAGAAAGGCATGGCTACAGGGCCTGAGTCCAAAGCAGAACCGTGAAATACCGCCGCTGCAATACGATCTGGTTTATCGTCTGAAGCGGGATTTTCCACATCTCGAAATCATCCTCAATGGCGGAGTTGCCACCCTTGACGATGTGCAAAACCACCTGATGTCAGTCGATGGCGTGATGATCGGTCGGGAAGCCTATGGTAATCCCTACATGCTTGCCCACGCCGACCGACGTTTTTTCCAGGACTCGGGGCCAATTCCCGAGCGCGACGAAATCCTTGCAGCATTCATCCCGTTTGTTGAGAGGGAACTGGCCAATGGAACAAGACTCAGCCATATGACCCGTCACATACTCGGCTTGTATAACAGCCAACCGGGAGGCAGGAAGTACAGACGGTTCCTCAGCGAGCGGGCGCACCGGCCGGGTGCCGGTATTGAGGTGCTTGTCTCGGCCCTCGAGATGATGGCGAACTATTCAGACAGTCCCCAGGCCCGCTGGCCGAAGCGTGCCTAGGCCCGGAATCTAGGGACAATCCACCTCGAGGGAATGGATCAGGTCGACGAACTCGCCCATGAGTTCGGGTTTCAACTTAACCAGCAGTTTGTGCGCTTCCAATACCTGTTGCCGAAGCTCCTCATGGTCGGGTTCCTCACCCTCCTCCGGCGTCACGTCAGTCGTGGCAAGCTCAGGCGCTTCCGGCAGCCCCAGCACATCGAAAAACTCCTCCAGCTCCATGGATTCGATAACGCGAAGGATGTTTCGATTAAGGCAGAGCAGCTTGACCTTGATGTGTAATTTATCAATACAATAGATCGCGAGCTTTGCCAGCAATCCCAGCGTCGTACTATCGAGGCCCTCGGCTTCGAGAAGGTCAACGTAGACTTCCTTTACTGAAGCACCCGAAAAAATGCGTTCGATATAATCACTGATAGATGCACAGAGGGTGACTCGCACATCGCCAGCCAGCTTGAGGAGGTAAATACCTTCCTGTTCAGCGATGAGAATGCGTCCGTTACTCACGAAGAACTCCGGCGAAACACAGACAATATGGAGATATCATCGGCGGCCTCGCCGATGTCGTTCAGCCCCAGTGCCTCGCATAGCGGGTCGTGGGACTCGCCCTTTCGGGCCACCAGGTCCAGGAGGTGCGCCTCCTTCGCCTTGAGCGTATCACCGGGAAGCGCTTCCAGCAGCCCATCCGACACCACGTGCAGTGAAAAGGTCTTTGGCAATGCGATTTCCTGCACCTCCCATGTGGTGTCCTCGAAGAAACCGATGGGCTTTCCCTTGCCGGGCAGGAAACGCGCATCCCCGCCGGCGACAAAGATCGGCATCGGCATTTGAGCGGCGACGGTATAGCGAAGCAGGCTGGTTTCCAGATCGATTGCCCCGGCAAACATTGTCAGATGCTTTTCAAGGCCAGTGGCGATAAGTTGTCGATTGACATACTCCATGAAACCCTCGGGTGCACGGGACAGCGCCTTGATGTCGTTCTGGTTGGTATGCCTGTTGAGTATTCGGCGGAGCATGAAGCGCAACAGGATCGTTACGAACGCTGAAGATGCACCGTGCCCCGATACGTCTGCCAGATAGAAGAGAACAAAGCGATCCAGTACGACGTTGAAGCCGACAAAATCGCCGCTGAGGTACAACGAGGGGATAATGCGATAGGCAATTTCGTATTCGCCATAATTCAAGGGAGACCGCGGCAAGAGGCTTTTCTGAACCTGTCGTCCCGCCAGTTGATCCATGCGCAGAATATTCAGGCTTTCGCGCAACTCCCGGTTTGTTTTTTCGAGTTCGTCGCTGTAACTCAGATTTTCAAGATACAGGTTCTTATGGCCCGCGACGCGATTAACGGTTTCTATAAACTCATGATCGGTAAACGGAGGAAGCAGAACATCCACCACCCCGGATCGGATCAGGTTAACCACCCCCTGGGGCGACGGATCGCGCAATATGGGCAAGATCACCGCTGAACTGTATTCGGGGCAATGTTCAAGAAGCCTCATCACCTCTGCTTCGCCGTCGATACTGGGCTCGATGACAATGACCTGATACTGATCACACTGTGAGACCGGGAACGCCTCCATCACCGAGCGCTGATCGACCTGCCAGTCTTCGGCTTCCAGTAAGTCCTGTAGGTGCTCTGGATGTTGGTTGCCGGGAACAACCAGCAGTAAACGTTTGGGGGAGACGTTCACCTGAACTCTCGTTTAGGGCCGCGATTCAAGTCGGATTCGATATGTATTAACCGGGAGGGGCGATTAGTCGCCGAAATCATCATCGTAGGCGTCGTCATACTCACTGCCAAAACTGTCCTCAAGCTGCCCGTCGTTGACCAGGTAGGCCCGTCGCTGTAGATAAACCTCGCGGGTGAATGTGTACTTGTCGCCGCTGACAAGTTTCTCTGCCTTTAGCAACGCCGCCCGACCCGAAAGCATAGAGGTGCCGTGGATCACGTTTCGGGTGGGGATGTGGTCGACCTCATTAACCGGGTTCAGAAAACTGTCAATATAGCGCGACGGTCCATCCCGCAGGGTCGAGGGGCCAAGTATCGGCAGTACCAGATAGGGGCCCTCGGCAATACCCCAGTAACCGAGGGTCTGTCCGAAGTCTTCTCCGTCATTGGGCTTGAGGCCAATCGGCTCCGCGACCTCAAAAAAACCCGCCAAGCCGACCGTGGTGTTGACCAGAAACCGACCACTATCGTTGGCGGCCTGGGCAAATTTGGCCTGAAGCAGATCGTTGGCGATATTGCGAATTTCACCAAGATTATCGAACATGCGATACACCCCTTTTTCCAAAGGGTCGGGCATTACTGCGCTATAGCCGCGGGCCATGGGCTTGATGACGTAGGTATCCGCCGTATCATTGAATTTGAACAAAACACGGTTGAAGCCTTCGAAAGGGTCCTTGTTGGACTCTGCATGGAGGCTCAGGGGAAGCACTAGTAGCAGTGTGCACAGGCTACGCACCAACACCGACAGCAATTGTTTCATGTCTTACGTGATCCAGATCATCGGCCATTCAAGCGGCGGCCATTGTAACGAACAGGCGTCCGCAACGTATAGTCCGCAAAGTCATTACAGGCAGGGTTCTAAGAACAACATTCCCTCAGTAAGCCTAGCACAGGGTGATCAAAGAAAAAGCCCCTGACACGCATCAGGGGCTTTCGTTTCACAGATGGCCGAATATCGGGCTCAGAAGGCAACCTGCAGACGGGCGACCAGGGCATCGCCGTCATCTTCTCCACCAATGGGCTGATCGGTCTCGACATTTACGTAGTTGACGGACATTTTGACAAGGGAGTTAAGATACCAGTTGACACCCAGGGTAATGGTGTCGGCCTGCTCTCCGGCAACTGACACAGGTGCGGCATTATTGACATCCAGGCTGTCAAAACGGGCGAAAACTTCCCAGGCACCACCGGCATTGGCAGGTTTGACTTTGTCGAATGCGGCAATCCCGGTTTTATAGCTGCGGCTCTCACCGGTAAGAACATAGCCGGCTTGTACGTAGTAACCGTCGGACTCGACAGTTACGGGGGCAGTGTCGACATCCGCCTCCCCATCAAAGTATTCGGCCGTCAGGTGGAACGGGCCAAAATTGACCGCCGCCTCGATGTTGTAGTCATCGCGGTCGCCGTCCTGGGTCACGCCTGCAATCCGGTAGCGGGCTCGAACACGGCCGGCACCGTCGCCCTCCTCGCCGCCGCGAACACCCAGGCGGGAATTATAGTCGGCGCTGACACCGGAACGGGTGGTGGCACCGACGCCCAGGTGAATAAGGTTGTCGCCATCCATATAGGGACGAATCACCAGGCGGCCTGTGACCGCGGAGTCGAGATCGTTGTCGGAATCTATGCCGGTCTTGTAGGCGCCCAGGCTATAGGTCAGGAAGTCATTGGCACCGTGTAACTTGATACCCAGATTGTTGCCGGTGTCAAAAGCGCTCGACGGAAGCGATCGTTCGACCGCTGTGATCCACTTTGAACTGCCAGTGTCCTCCAGGCCGAAATCTTCTTTCTGTTGCCCGACGGTGATCTCTGCCAGATCACCCCACCCGGCAAAGGTAGTGTGCAGCTGGTCGATGGAACCGCTTCCTGTCAGGTTGTAGGAGAACTCATAGCCCCAGTCCTTGGCCTTGCCTTTGATTTCCAGTCGGGCGCGACGGAAATACAGATCGCTGCCGTTTTCGCCGGGAACAGCGTTGATAACGCCATCGTAGCTGTCGTAATCAATCTGGACACGCCCGCCGATCTTGAACGCGTAATCGCCGTCGGTGGTTTTTGCTTCAAATCCGCTTTTGGCGCTTACCACGATATCGGCACCATCGCTGGTTACGGTGCCGGCCTGTGTGGCGGCGGACAGCGATGCAATGGCCAAAGCAATGGCAGATTTCTTCATCGTAATACCCTCTTGGTTGGATGGAGTCACAAATTGCTGAACTCGCAGAAGCTAAGATTCAGGAGAACGATGACAATTAGATGAATTTTATATGACAGTGATATGACAGGACGCCAAAGAAACGCGGAGACTGGCTTATGGCCCGGGCAGGTACAGGATATCCCTTGCCACAAGGTCGCAAACCAACGGTAAGCCAAACGCCATCAGGCGGTCTCTGTCCCAATCGGGCAACGCCATGGACAGCGACACCATGGCATCGGATACCACCATGCCCTGCCCGTCGAACAGGGCGATCAGCCGGGCGGTGACAGCGTTGATTTCAAGAAATCGCACCCGGTCGGTGCGGTCCCTGTAGACCGCCAGCAGCGTCGGTTCGGCGGGTGGCTCCGTTGGCTGGAAATCCGGCCGTATCCGGTGTACCGGATACTGATAGCGCAGCAGCCATGCCAGTGGTGAAAGCTGGCAAAAGGATTGCTCCGTTACCTCATCGTGATGGTTGTCGGGGATACTCTGCCCTGCGGTATCGAGTGCCAATTCCACCCACTCGTAATGGGCGAGCTCCGGTACGAATTCAGGCTGTCCATCAACCGCCGCGGGACAGTGCTCGATAAACGAGAGAAACTCGCCGGCGATATCCCTGAAATAGGGGCTTTCGCAACGGTGCTCGACGATAAATTGTCGTATCAGTACATTCCAGTGCTGATCCCCCATCAAGGTGTGAAGCACCGGAAAGCCCTTCCGGATGAAGGATTCGATATTTCGATAAATCAGGTCGCGGTAGATCTGCAAGCGACGGGGCTCAATGTCCGCGGGGGCAGGTTCAGAGACCGGGTCCCGAAGGTGCATCGCCAACCGTCGCTGAGAGTCGGCCAGAGTCGTTCTCGTCACTGAATCAGGCCTCGGTGAACTGGAGCTCGGCTAATGGCGCCGATTGTCCCTGTGCACGACGGACCCGCCCGACTTCGCCGAGCAGCTCGGCAATCGGGGGAAAATTAAAATCCCGTTCCAGCAGAGTCGGCAGTGGCCCGAAACAGCTATAGGCAAGATCGAGCAGTGCCCAAACGGGTTCGATGACATCGGCACCGTGGGTGTCGACTCGAAGGTCCTCAGCTTCCTTGTAATGACCGGCGATATGGATATAGGCGATCCGGTGACCCGGCATGGAACGCAGAAATTCGCTCGGATCGTAGCCGTGGTTGATGCTGTTTACATAGATATTATTGACGTCGAGCAGTAAATCGCAGTCCCCTTCGTCAAGTACCGCGTTGATGAATTCGCTCTCTGTCATCCCCTGATCGGGGGCCGCGTAATAGGAGACATTCTCCAGCGCTATACGCTGGCCCAGAAAATCCTGTACCTGTCGGATCCGGGCCGCGGTATGGCGAACCCCCTCCTCGGTGAAGGGTATCGGCAGGAGATCATACAGATGCCCTTCGTGGCTGCAGTAACTCAGGTGTTCCGAGTAACACCGGATGTCGTAATCGGCAATAAAGTTTTTGATGGCCTTGAGCAAGTCGAAATCCAGGAGGTCCTGGGCACCAATCGAGAGGGACAAGCCGTGGCAGACCAGCGGGTATCGTTCGGCGAAACCCTGTAATTGGCGAGAAAAACGACCGCCGAGTCCAATCCAGTTCTCGGGGGCAATCTCCATAAAGTCGACGGCACCGGGCGGGACATCGGTCAGCGGCCCCAACAGGGCCCGCCGTAAACCGAGCCCGGCGCCGGATACCAATGCCGTTTCAGTCATGGTTCAGTCAGGTTTGTGGTGCAGCCGAGTAGCCCGTTGAGAATCACGACTCAGGACTCACCGCATTTGCCTTCGCCACATTTGCCCTCGGCGTCCTTGTCTTCACCGCACTTGCCTTCGGCATCCTTGTCTTCACCACAGCGGCCTTCGCCGGCTTTACCTTCGGCCTCTTTATCGTCACCGCATTTACCTTCGCCGCACTTACCTTCGGCATCCTTACCGTGGGCATCGGCAACCTGGTAGCCACTGGTCAACTCCCGCGCCTGGAACGGGTTATCGTCCGCACCGCCAACCTGGGCCAGTGAAACAGTACTCAAAAAGGCGACGCCGACGGCAGCGGTGAGTGACTTGCTGGTGTGCTTTTTCATGAGAATGTCCTCGTTTGTTGGTTTCCAAAGCGTAGTCGTTGTCCAAGACTAAACCTTACAGGTCATGGGGAAAAGACGTTTTTACACCGTCGACAACAATTTTTCCGCTTTTTCCAGTTGCTGGCGAATACGCTTGGGTGAGACCGGCAGCCGGGTCTTCAATACCTGTGCGAAGACGGAAACCCGATACTCCTCAAACATGAAACGGGCCGTTTCCATTTCGCGACGGAAGGCATTGGACCCTGTTGGACTCCTGTCCCAAAGACTTTGCCAACGGTGGCGCAGCTCTTGAATCTCCATAAGGCACTGGCGGTCCTTTTCGACCTGCCCCGGCAGTTTCTCCAGGCGCATCAGTGCCGCCTGGATATAACGGGGGTACTGCGCCAGCCACTCCTCGTTCCAGGCGAACAAAAACCCGGGGCAGAATAGCTCATCCAGCTGCGCCCGTACGTCGGCAATGGCCTCGGGATAGCGCTCTTCAAGTCGTTTGGCGGCGTCCCGGAGCTGTTTCAGCGGTGTTAGCACCGACATAATGAGGCGTTCAATTTCCTGGGCTTTGCCGACGACATGGGGTTTGCCAGCCTGTAGACGCTCCAGAAAGTCGGCCTCGCTCCGGGGCAGCGGGTTCAACCCGAGACAGGCCTGTTGGTAGGCCGCGTCGATGATGTCTTCCCTGAGAACGGAGGGATCGCCAAAACCGGCGGCGACCAGAGGCAATTCACTTCCTTTCAGGAGTTGCTTGCGCAGATAGCGGGCGGGATCCGGGTAGTGCAACCGCATCAGGCGTGCCACGCCGCGAACACTCTCGACTTCCGCTTCCTGCGGGTTATCAAAAAGCTTGAGGCGTACGCTGTCGCCTTCATCGACAAGTCCCGGAAACACATCGATTTCCAGTTTCCCCTTCCTGACCCGGGTATTTGCCTGAAGTGTCCCGAAGTCCCAGCGGTCGATACCCTTCCGTTCGCGCACATCGCCGCGTCCGGATTTGATGGCGGAACGCACCGTCGCCCGGTGGCGATTTTTGAGGGCCTCGAGGTCCTTGTCCTGATCGATGGCCCTGCCCTTTTCGTCATCAAGGCAATAGGTGATTCGATAAAAGTCGTCAACGGCGGACTCATCCCAGGCATCCGCAGGGATAGCGATGGCCGTATGCTTTTTCAGATGGTCGCCCAGGGTCGGGCCAAGGGGTTTGTTGTCGGGCACCATTGTCTGCAGGGCCCTGTCGACGAAGTTCGGCACCGGCACGAACTGCTTGCGCAGCTGCTTCGGCAACCCTTTTACCAGGGCAATGCACTTGTCGCGCAAAAGTCCCGGCACCAGCCACTGGAAGCGGTAATCCGGCACCTGGTGCACCTGGGGAGCGGGTATGTGCACTGTGACGCCGTCACTGGCATGCCCCGGTTCGAATCTGTAGCTCAGGGTGTATTCCGTGTCGCCCCAGTCAAGGGCCTTGGGAAACTGCTCCTCCGCCTCGCCAACCGCGGTGCGATCGACAAGCAATGTACGGTCAAGGAACAGCAGGCGGGGGTTCTCCCCCTCGGCCTTTCGCCGCCACCGCTCAAAAGCCCGGAGATTCGTTATATCCGAAGGTATGCGCGCGTCATAAAAATCAAATATCGCCCCATCATCAATTACGATATCGCGGCGCCGCAGTCGGTCTTCGAGTTCCTGTAATTCCTGGATCAAGCCGGCGTTGTGCCGGGCAAAGGCGCCGTCGCCCCGATAGCGGTTCTCGACCAACGCCCCACGAATAAACACCTCCCTTGCCTGAACCGGGTCGATGCCGGAGTAACCGACCCGCTTGCGATCGACAATGGTCAACCCGAACAGCGTTTGTTTTTCGTAGGCCATGACCTGACCCCGCCGCGGGTCATAATGGGGTTCTGAATGGCTCTTGCGGACCAGATGAGCGGCAAGGTCCGGCAGCCAGTCCGGGTCGATGCTGGCTACCTGGTGGGCAAAGAGGCGGGAGGTCTCGATCAACTCGGCTGCGACCAGCCACTTCGGGGGCTTTCTGGCCAATCCCGATCCGGGAAAGACCACAAACTTCCGGTCCCGGGCGCCTATAAATTCCTGGTGGTCGTGGCGAAAG
>PABE01000003.1 GCA_002702725.1 Porticoccaceae bacterium | reverse complement strand
TATAGTAATGAGCAACCTCTGGTTGCAAATAGACCACCATCATTTGACATCTTGTGATGACCGATCGGCCAGCCAGAAAGACACACTGGACGCGATTCTGTCGGCCCCTGACCGCCACGATCTCCTCGAGTGGCTGCGCCATCACCCACTGCTGGTGCGCGACGGCGACAACCTGATTGTGCACGCCGGAATACCCCCCCAATGGGATGCCGGCCAGGCCCGGGACTATGCCGGCGAAGTGGAGGCCGTACTGCACAGTGAAACCCCTGGCCGCCTTTTCCGCTCGATGTACGGTAACAGTCCCGACAGTTGGCACGACGACCTTACGGGTGATGAGAGACTGCGAGTGATCACCAACTACCTGACACGGATGCGCTTTTGTGATGCCCAGGGACGTCTCGACCTGACCCATAAACAGGGTCCGGGAAATGCGCCACCCGGATTCGCGCCCTGGTATGCCCATAGCAACCGGGGGACACGGGATCTGACCATTGTGTTCGGGCACTGGGCGGCCCTGAATGGCCAGGTGCATCAGCGCGGGCTTCACGCCCTCGATACGGGGTGTGTTTGGGGAGGACGGCTGCGCCTGATGCGACTTAACGATGGCAAGTACTGGCACACCAGCTGCGCCCCCGGCGGCCATCTGCCATAAAAAAACCAGGGTTACCCCTGGTTTTTTATCGCGCGGGAGCGGAGCCCTATTCGGCGTCTACCGGCTCGGCCTCCATCTCGACCACCGGTCGGTCCACCAGCTCGACAATCGCCATGGGCGCGTTGTCGCCGGTTCGATAGCCACACTTGAGAATACGAATGTAGCCGCCCGGACGCTGATCATAGCGCGGCCCCAGTTCGCCAAATAACTTGCCGACCGCAGGCTTACTGCGCAGGCGATCAAACGCCAGGCGCCGATTGGCAACACTGTCCGCTTTCGCCAAGGTAATCAGGGGCTCGGCGAAACTGCGCAGCTCCTTTGCTTTGGGCAGCGTAGTCTTGATCACTTCATGCTCAACCAGGGAGGCCGTCATGTTGCGAAACATGGCCTTTCGGTGAGCGCTGGTTTTGTTCAGTTTGCGACCACTATAACGATGACGCATAGTCTTAATTCCTTAACGGTTGCTATCGCAGCAATGTTGTCAGTTACCGTGCTTCAGCCCGACTGGCTCAGACGTTTTCAGCGTCTTTACGCAGGCTGGCTGGCGGCCAGTTTTCGAGGCGCATCCCCAGCGACAAGCCGCGGGAAGCGAGCACGTCCTTAATTTCGGTTAACGATTTCTTACCGAGGTTAGGCGTTTTCAGCAGCTCAACCTCAGTGCGCTGAATCAAGTCCCCGATATAGTAAATGCTCTCCGCCTTGAGGCAGTTGGCAGAGCGTACCGTCAGCTCGAGGTCGTCTACGGGGCGCAGCAGAATGGGATCGATTTCGTCCTCTTTCTTCTCGGGCTCGGCAGTCTTTTCGCTTTCGAGATCAACGAACACTGCCAGTTGCTGCTGCAGTATCGTGGCCGCACGACGGATTGCCTCTTCGGGGTCGATGGTGCCGTTGGTCTCCAGGTCAAGGACCAGCTTGTCCAGGTCGGTGCGCTGCTCAACCCGGGCGCTTTCGACCACGTAGGCCACGCGCATAACAGGGCTGTAGGAGGCATCCAGCTGGAGGCGACCGATAGACCGCGTCTCATCTTCGTCCCCTATGCGGGCATCGGCAGGCTGGTACCCGCGGCCCCGGGCCACCTTCAGGCGCATTCCCAACTTGGTTTTGCCGGTAATGGTGGCGATCACATGTTCGGGGTTCTTGATCTCAATATGGCTGTCGTGCTGGATATCCCCGGCACAAACCACACCGGGACCATCGACACTCAGGGTCACCTCGGTTTCATCCTTTTCGTGGAGCACCAAAGCCACGCCTTTCAGATTGAGGAGGATCTCGATGACATCCTCCTGGACGCCCTCGATTGTGCTGTATTCGTGCTCCACACCATCGATCTCAACTTCGATAATGGCGCACCCCGGCATGGATGAAAGGAGGATCCGACGCAGGGCGTTACCCAGCGTGTGACCAAACCCGCGCTCGAGGGGCTCAAGCACCACTTTGGCACGATTGGCACCAAGCACGGTGACGTCAATGGTGCGGGGCGTAAGGAGTTCTGTCGCTGAAGTCTGCATACAAGTTCCTGTCTGGTCTTGACTGGGAGCGGCCGATTACTTGGAGTAAAGCTCGACGATGAGGTTCTCGTTAATTTCGGCCGGCAGTTCGCTACGGTCCGGATTACGCTTGTAAACACCGACCAGTTTATTGGCATCCACCTCAACCCACTCGACAGAGCCGCGCTGGGCGGACAACTGCACAGCAGACTGGATGCGAAGCTGGGATTTGGCGCGCTCGCGGATGCTGACTTCGTCCCCTTCCTGAACCTGATAAGAAGGAATATTGACCTTCTTGCCATTCACCAGCACGGCGCTGTGGGACACCAGCTGACGAGCTTCGGCGCGGGTCGACGCGTAACCCATACGATAGACAACGTTGTCCAGTCGGCTTTCCAGCAGGGCCAGGAGGTTTTCACCGGTAGCACCCTTGATACGGGCGGCTTCCTTGTAATAGTTGCGGAATTGCTTCTCGAGCACACCGTAAAGCCGGCGAACTTTCTGCTTTTCACGCAATTGAACACCGTAGTCTGAAAGACGACCGCGACGCTGACCGTGTTGACCGGGGGCGCTCTCCGCGCGGCACTTGGACTCCAGCGGGCGAATACCGCTCTTCAGGAACAGGTCAGTTCCCTCACGGCGCGACAGTTTGCAGGTAGGACCTAAGTATCTGGCCATTCTGTAATTCCTCTTTAAACGCGACGTTTCTTGGGCGGGCGACAACCGTTGTGCGGAATCGGTGTCACGTCGGTGATATTGGTAATCTTGAAACCGGCGTTATTCAGCGCGCGGACGGCGGACTCGCGACCGGGACCAGGTCCCTTGACCTGAACGTCCAGGTTTTTCACGCCATATTCCTGAGCGGCTACACCGGCCCGCTCTGCAGCGACCTGTGCCGCAAACGGCGTGCTCTTGCGAGAACCGCGGAACCCGGAACCGCCTGAAGTAGCCCAGCTAAGAGCATTACCCTGACGATCGGTAATGGTGATGATGGTGTTGTTGAACGAGGCATGCACGTGGGCGATACCATCGACAACATTGCGCTTGACTTTCTTGCGCTGAGGTTTGTTCGGTGTCTTGGCCATAAAATTACCTGATTAACTCTCTTTGCCAGCGAAATGGCACGACGTTTATCTCTTGATGGGCTTGCGCGGGCCCTTGCGGGTACGAGCATTGGTTTTGGTACGCTGGCCCCGGACCGGCAGGCCGCGACGATGGCGCAATCCACGGAAACAGCCCAGATCCATAAGGCGCTTGATGCTCATGTTCACCTCGCGGCGCAGATCGCCCTCAACGATAAACTTGGCAACCTCGTTGCGCACCGAGTCCAGCTGCTCCTCGGAGAGGTCAGCAACCTTGGTGTCTTCAGCAACACCAACAGCCTGGCAAATATGTTTGGCCCGGCTAGGGCCAATTCCGTAAACATAGGTGAGGGAAACCACCGCATGTTTGTTATCAGGGATGTTGACGCCGGAAATACGGGCCATTCTTTTACTCCAATTATCTACTGGTTATGCCTGGTCGGCATCGCACCACCCGCCAAAAGCGGGAAAAAAGGCGCGAAATAATAGCGTCACAGACAACAAAAATCAATCGTTAATCGCATCAACCTTGGCGCTGCTTGTGACGCGGTTCGGCGCTGCAGATTACACGCAGCGCACCTTTGCGCTTGATAATCTTGCAGTTGCGGCAGATCTTTTTTACAGAAGCACGTACTTTCATGGTTCAACTACCTCGAAAATCAGCGGAGTCCACCGCCATACCCTTTTAAATTCGCTTTTTTCATCAGCGATTCATATTGCTGTGACATCAGGTGGGATTGCACCTGCGCCATGAAGTCCATAGTGACCACAACGGCGATCAACAGCGACGTCCCGCCCAGATAAAACGGGACGTTGAAGTACACATTCAAGAACTGCGGAAGCAGGCACACTGCAGTAATGTAAAGTGAGCCGACAACAGTCAACTTGGTGACCACGGTATCGATGTAACGGGCCGTTTGGTCACCGGGCCGGATTCCCGGCAAATAGGCGCCGCCTTTCTTCAGATTGTCGGCAATTTCCTTTGGATTGAACATCAGCGCCGTGTAGAAAAAACAGAAAAAGATGATCAATCCCGAAAACAACAAGATATGCAATGGCTGTCCCGGACCCAGGAACAGGGCAACGTCCTGCAGCCAATCCGGGGCATCCGCGCCCTGGCCAAACCAGGTGGCAATGGTGGACGGAAACAACAACAGGCTACTGGCGAAGATCGCCGGAATAACACCGGCCATATTGACCTTGAGCGGTAGATGGCTTTGTTGTGCCCCGCCGTAGGCGCGGCGGCCCTGTTGACGCTGCGCATAATTGACCGTGATCCGGCGCTGACCACGCTCGATGAACACGACAAAATAGATCACCGCAATTGCCAACACCGCGATCACCAGAACCGCGAGGATGTGCAGATCTCCCTGGCGGGCCGACTCGAAGGCCTGGCCAACAGCGCTGGGGAGGCCTGCGACGATCCCGGCAAAGATCAACATGGAAATACCGTTGCCAATACCGCGCTCGGTAATCTGCTCACCCAGCCACATCATGAATACCGCACCGGTCACCAGAGAAACGACCGAGATCAGGTAAAACGTGAAATCCGGCAAGTAGGCCAGCCCCTGACCGGCGAGCCCGACGGACATCCCGATTCCCTGAACAAGCGCTAACGCAACAGTGCCGTAGCGGGTGTACTGGGTGATTTTCCGTCGACCGGCATCGCCCTCTTTCTTGAGCTGCTCCAGAGAGGGCGTCACCGCCGTCAGCAACTGCATGATAATAGACGCAGAGATGTAGGGCATAATCCCCAGCGCCAGAATACTCATCCGCTCCAGGGCGCCACCGGAAAACATATTGAACAGGCCCAGAATCGTGCCCTGATTCTGATTGAACAGATTGGCGAGGCGATCCGGGTCAATTCCCGGCACGGGGATATGGGTGCCGATCCGGTAGATGATAATGGCGAGCAGCAAAAAGCGAAGGCGAGCCCAAAGCTCGCCCAACCCTTTTGTTGCACCTGCCGGCAATGCGCCTGGTTTAGCCATGGGAAAGTCCGTTATTCCTCGATTTTACCGCCGGCCGCTTCGATCGCAGCTCTGGCACCTTTGGTGACGCCAAGGCCTTTAACCGTAACCGCCTTGTTCAGTTCGCCGGACAGGAAGATCTTCGCACGTTCGATACTGGCGTTAACCAAACCGGCACTGCGGAGTGCCGCAATATCCACCACGTCACCTTGAACCGCATTCAACTCGCTGGTGCGAATCTCCGCGCTCACCCGTGAAACCCGTGAGGTAAAGCCGAACTTGGGCAGACGTTTTTGCAACGGCATTTGGCCGCCTTCGAAACCTGGACGCACACGACCGCCGGACCGGGCTTTCTGCCCTTTGTGGCCACGGCCACCGGTTTTACCCAGGCCACTGCCAATACCGCGACCGAGGCGCTTGCCTTCTTTGATCCGACCGGGGGCCGGGCTCAGGGTATTGAGACGCATATTCACTCTCCCTCGACCTTAACCATATAGGTGACTTTGTTGATCATCCCGCGATTGGCAGGCGTATCCTGCACTTCGACAGTGTGACCGATGCGGCGAAGCCCGAGGCCGGCAACGCAGGCCTTGTGTGCGGCCAATCGGCCGTGAACGCTACGGGTCTGAGTGACCTTAATCATCTTTGCGTTAGACATTGCTTAATTCCCGTCTCGTGGACTCAACTATCAGCCCAGGATTTCTTCTACCGTCAGACCACGCTTGGCGGCAACCGCCTCGGGCGACTTAACCTGTTGCAGTGCCTTGAAAGTGGCGCGCACGACATTCACCGGGTTGGTGGAGCCATAGCACTTGGCCAATACGTTCTGCACACCGGCCAATTCCAGCACTGAACGCATCGCGCCGCCGGCAATGACACCGGTACCATCGGACGCTGGCTGCATGTAAACCTTGGAGGCGCCATGATTCGCCTTGATCGGATACTGAATGGTGGTGCCATTCAACTCGACATCGATCATGTTACGACGGGCAGCTTCCATGGCCTTCTGGATAGCCTGGGGTACTTCGCGAGCTTTTCCCCGACCAAAGCCGACACGGCCCTTGCCGTCGCCGACAACGGTCAGCGCGGTGAATGCGAAGATGCGACCGCCCTTGACGGTTTTGGCAACCCGGTTCACCTGAACCAGTTTTTCCATCAGCCCTTCGTTTGGATCTACTTCTCTTGGATTGTTAGCCATGTCTCAACCTTTAGAATTCCAGTCCGCCTTCTCGGGCCGCGTCAGCCAGTGCCTTGATTCGACCGTGATATTTAAAACCGCTGCGATCGAATGAAACCGCTTCGACACCGGATGCCTTGGCACGCTCTGCTATGAGACGCCCCACAGCTCGCGCCGCTTCGATGTTCCCGGTAGCACCCGCCCGCAGAGTTGTATCCAGGGTGGAGGCGCTGGCGATAACCTTGTCGCCTTCACCGGAAATCACCTGTGCGTAAATATGACGCGGTGTGCGATGTACTGTCAGTCTGGTGAGCCCGGACTCGCGCATCTTGATGCGGGTGCGACGGGCGCGACGCAGACGTGCTTGCTTTTTGTCTTTCATAGTCCGGACCTGTTACTTCTTCTTGGCTTCTTTACGACGTACCTGTTCGTCGGCATAGCGCACGCCCTTGCCCTTGTAGGGCTCGGGGGGGCGATAACCGCGAACTTCGGCAGCCACCTGGCCGAGCAATTGCTTGTCGGCACCTTTGAGCACAATTTCGGTTTGGCTGGGGGTTTCAGCAGTGATGCCCGCCGGGAGCTGATACTCAACCGGATGGGAGAAGCCCAAACTCAAATTCAGCTTGTTACCCTGAACCTGGGCGCGATATCCGACACCCACCAGCTGCAATTTACGTTCAAAGCCCGCGCTGACACCGACAACCATGTTGTTGACCACAGAGCGCATGGTGCCCGCCAGGGCCTTGGACGTCTGAGCGTCGTCCGCAGCAGCGAAGCTCAGCGTGTTGCCTTCAACACTGATCTCGACCTGCGGGTTCGAGGCGACGGACAAGGTACCATTCTTGCCCTTGACCGTGATCTGACCATCGCCCTGCTTCATCTCCACACCACTGGGGAGTGTCACCGGGCTGTTAGCAATTCTAGACATCTCGCAATCTCTTTAAAAAGCCAGTTAGAAAACTGTACAGAGTACTTCGCCACCGATACCGGCTGCTCGGGCAGCGCGGTCAGACATAACACCTTTACTGGTCGAAACAATAGCGACACCCAGTCCGTCGCGAACCTTGGGAAGCTCGGAGGAGCCGGCGTACTGGCGCAGGCCCGGGCGACTATATCGAGCGAGTTCTTCAATCACCGGCTTGCCTTCGAAGTACTTAAGTGTAATCGTCAGCTCCGGCTTGGCGCCTTCACTGACCGCAAAGTCAGTGATGTACCCTTCCTGTTTGAGCACATTGGCAACAGCCACCTTCAACTTGGATGACGGCATTACCACGGTAGCCCGTGCTCTTGCATGCGCATTGCGAATGCGGGTCAGCATATCCGCCAGGGAATCTTGCATACTCATATCAGCTGTTCCTCAAACTTACCAGCTAGCCTTGACAAGCCCGGGGACATCCCCGCGCATTGCTGCTTCGCGCAATTTGTTACGGCAAAGACCGAACTTCCGATACACCGCGTGGGGACGACCGGTGATGCGACAACGACGTTGGCGGCGCACTCGGGAAGAATCCCGCGGCAGTTGCTGCAATTTCATTTGCGCTGCCCAGCGGTCCTCGTCGGAGGTGTTCGGGTTCCTGATGATGGCTTTGAGCTCTTCGCGCTTACCGGCGTATTTCTCGGCCAGTTTTGTGCGCTTCAGCTCGCGCTCAACCATAGATTTCTTTGCCATTTCGTTTCTACCTCATCCTCTAAGAGGAAAATTGAATGCTCTCAACAGGGCCCGACCTTCTTCGTCGGTACGTGCTGTGGTGGTGATGGTGATATCCAAACCACGCAGTTTGTCGACCTTGTCGTAGTCAATCTCGGGAAAAATGATCTGTTCGCTAACGCCCATGGCGAAGTTGCCCCGGCCATCAAACGACTTCGGGCTGATACCGCGAAAGTCACGGATTCGCGGTATCGCGATACTGATCAACCGCTCCAGAAATTCGTACATACGGTCCTGGCGAAGCGTGACCTTGCAGCCGATCGGCCAGCCTTCCCGAATTTTAAATCCGGCAACAGACTTCTTAGCCTTGGTAACGACTGGCTTCTGACCGGAAATCCGCGTCAGATCGTTGACCGCATTTTCCAGAATCTTCTTGTCCGCAACCGCTTCACCGACACCCATGTTCAGGGTGATCTTGGTGATGCGCGGAATTTTCATCGGATTATCCAGACCGAGTTCGGCTTGCAGTTTCGGCGCGATCTCGTCTTTGTAAACCTGCTTGAGTTTAGCCATTGCTCTCTACCCTATCAGCCAGCGACCAGGTCGCCACTGGATTTAAATACCCGCACCTTGGTGCCGTCTTCCTGGACCCTGAAACCGACGCGGTCGCCTTTCTGGGTCGCAGGGTTGTACAGCGCCACATTGGAGCCGTCGATCGGCGCTTCTTTCTCTACGATACCGCCGGCGACACCCAACTGGGGGTTCGGCTTTTGGTGTTTCTTGATCATTTGAACGCCGGAAACAATCAGCTTTCCGTTGGACAGAACCTTAAGCACCTTGCCGCGCTTGCCCTTGTCCTTACCGGCGATTACCACGACTTCATCATCGCGGCGAATTTTGTTCATAGCCATCATCAACCTCCCCAGGCCTTAAAGCACTTCTGGAGCCAGCGAAATAATCTTCATAAACTTGTCGCCGCGCAGCTCGCGGGTGACAGGTCCGAAGATACGAGTACCAATCGGCGCCAATTGGTTGTTCAGCAATACCGCCGCGTTGTCATCGAACTTGATCAGGCTGCCGTCCTGCCGACGGACGCCCTTTTTGGTTCGAACCACAACCGCATTCATGACCTGGCCCTTTTTGACCTTGCCGCGGGGAATGGCTTCCTTGACAGACACTTTGATAATGTCACCCACACTGGCGTAACGGCGGTGCGAACCGCCCAGCACCTTGATACACATGACACGACGTGCACCACTGTTATCTGCAACGTCTAAATAGCTTTGCGTTTGAATCATTGTTCCGCTCCGAAACCGTTACTGCCCGCTGGGATTAAATGTCCGCGGCTTTCTCAACTACTTCAACCAGCGCCCATGACTTGGTTTTGGACAGGGGACGGGTCTCCTGGATCGTCACACGATCACCGATGCGGCACTGATTGCTTTCATCATGGGCCTTAATCTTGGTGGAGCGGCTGACGATCTTTCCGTACACAGGGTGCTTTACACGGCGTTCAATCTTTACCGTGACGGTCTTGTCCATTTTGTCGCTGACCACTTTGCCGGTCAGCGTGCGAACTGTTTTCTCACCCATTTCAGTTACCTGCCTTCTCGTTCAGCACGGTCTTGATCCGTGCAATGTTCATCCGAGCCTCTTTCAGTTTGTGAGACTGGCCCAGTTGACCGGTTTTGTGCTGCATGCGCAGCTTAAACTGGCTTTCGAGTTCAGAACGCAGGGCGGCATTCAGTTCATCTAAAGATTTTTCGCGAAGTTCTGACGCTTTCATTACATCACCGTACGTTTAACGAAGGTTGTTCCGAAAGGCAGCTTGGCAGCGGCAAGTGCAAACGCCTCGCGGGCCAGCTCTTCGGACACGCCTTCCATTTCATACAGCACCTTGCCAGGCTGGATCTGCGCAACCCAGTAAGACACGTTACCCTTACCTTTACCCTGACGTACCTCGAGGGGTTTTTCGGTAATCGGCTTGTCCGGGAAAACCCGAATCCAGATTTTTCCACCCCGCTTGATATGCCGGGTCATGGCGCGGCGCGCCGCCTCGATCTGACGGGCCGTCAGGCGACCGCGATCGGTGGATTTCAGGCCAAACTCGCCGAAGCTGACCTTATTGCCGCGCTGTGCCAGACCGCGGTTGCGGCCCTTCATTTGCTTGCGGAATTTAGTACGTTTTGGTTGCAGCATTTCGATCAACCCTTCTCAAAATCACTTCTTAGGTTTAGCCGGCTCTGCGTCCTGGCCACCGAGTACCTCGCCCTTGAAGACCCACACCTTGACACCGATGATGCCGTAAGTGGTGGAGGCCTCAGCGGTCGCGTAGTCAATGTCTGCGCGCAGGGTGTGCAATGGCACACGGCCTTCCCGGTACCATTCGGTCCTGGCGATCTCGGCACCGCCGAGACGGCCACTGACCTGAATCTTGATACCCTCAGCTCCCTGGCGAATCGCATTCTGCACGGCACGCTTCATGGCACGGCGGAACATGACGCGACGCTCCAGCTGCTGGGCGACATTCTGGGCGACCAATGCGGCATCCAGGTCGGGCTTGCGCACCTCTTCGATGTTGATGTGGACAGGCACACCCAGTTCCGCAGTGACAGCTTGTCTCAGCTTGTCGACATCTTCACCTTTCTTACCGATGACGACCCCTGGCCGAGCGGTGTGAATGGTGATGCGAGCGGATTCAGCCGGACGCTCAATTTCGATCTTGCTCACAGACGCGTGGCTGAGCTGCTTCTGAATGAAGTCGCGCACCTTGAGGTCTGCGTTGAGCTTGTCTGCATAATCCTTGGGATTTGCATACCAAACTGAACGGTGCTTTTTAACAATTCCGAGCCGAATCCCGGTTGGGTGTACTTTCTGACCCATGCAATGGTCTCCTAATGCCTTTTACCTAGTCGGCAACTTTAACGGTAATGTGACAAGTACGCTTGAAGATGCGGTCGGCCCGCCCCTTGGCGCGCGGCTTGATGCGCTTCATGGTCAAGCCTTCGTCAACATAAATGGTAGACACCTTGAGTTCGTCAACGTCGGCACCTTCGTTGTGCTCAGCATTGGCGATAGCGGACTCAAGGACCTTTTTAACCAGTGCGGCGGCTTTCTTTGGACTGAAGGCCAGAATGTCCAGTGCCTCTTCCACAGCCTTGCCGCGAATCTGATCAGCGACCAGGCGTGCTTTCTGGGCTGAGACCCGGGCTCCGCGTAAATTTGCTGCTACTTCCACCGTAAATATCCTCTACTCAAACCAGCGCTTAGCGTTTGGCTTTCTTGTCCGCTACGTGTCCGCGGTAAGTGCGGGTGGCAGCGAATTCGCCTAATTTGTGCCCGACCATTTCTTCATTGACATGAACCGGGACGTGCTGGCGACCATTGTGGACGGCGATCGTCAGACCCACCATTTCCGGCAGGATCATGGAGCGACGAGACCAAGTTTTAATCGGGCGCTTGTCCCCTTGCTCTACAGCCTGTTCCACTTTCTTCAGCAGGTGCAGGTCAATAAAGGGACCTTTTTTCAGGGAGCGTGGCACTATCGTTTCCTCTTCCTGGCTATTCTGTGTCTGCTATCACTTGTTACGGTGACGGACAATCATATTACTGGTGCGCTTGTTCTTGCGCGTCTTGTAACCCTTGGTCGGCACACCCCAGGGGGTAACCGGGTGGCGGCCACCGGAGGTACGACCTTCACCACCACCGTGTGGGTGGTCGACCGGGTTCATGGCCACACCGCGAACAGTGGGGCGAACACCGCGCCAGCGCTTGGCACCCGCCTTACCCAGGGAACGCAGGCTGTGCTCACTGTTCGATACCTCGCCAATGGTGGCGCGGCATTCAGAAGACACCCGGCGCATTTCACCGGAGCGCAAACGAAGGGTGGCGTACTGACCTTCGCGGGCGACGAGCTGAACCGACGCGCCCGCGCTGCGGGCGAGCTGGGCACCCTTGCCGGGCTTGAGCTCGATGCAGTGAATCGTGCTACCAACCGGGATGTTTCTCAGCGGCAGCGTGTTGCCCACCTTGATAGGCGCCGCCTGACCCGATTGAACCACGTCGCCGGCTTTCAGACCTTTCGGCGCAATAACATAACGGCGCTCACCATCCTTGTAGCAGACCAATGCAATATTGGCGGTGCGATTGGGATCGTACTCAATGCGCTCGACCTTACCCTGCACACCGTCTTTGTCGCGCTTGAAATCAATAATCCGGTAGTGCTGCTTGTGACCACCGCCGACATGGCGGGTGGTGATGCGGCCAGCGTTGTTACGCCCACCGCTCTTGCTTTTCTTTTCAAGCAAGGGACCGTAGGGCGCACCCTTGTGAAGATCAGGGTTTACGACGCTGACAACAAAGCGTCGACCGGGTGAAGTAGGCTTTCTTTTTACGACAGGCATCTCACCAACCCCTTATTCAACTGATGCAAAGTCAATTTCTTGACCCTGCGCCAGACGCACGTAAGCTTTCTTCCAGTCGGACTGACGGCCAACACCATGGCGGGTACGCTTGGTTTTACCCTTGACGTTGACAACACGGACGTCTTCGACCTGGACCTTGAACAATTGCTGCACGGCAGCCTTCACTTCGCGCTTGTTGGCATCGCGGGCGACCTTGAACACCACCTGATTACCGTGGTCGGCAACGATGGCGGACTTTTCGGACACGTGCGGACCAACCAGCACTTTGAAGATGCGCTCCTGATTCATGCCAGCATCTCCTCTACCTTTTTAAGCGCCGGCACAGTCACCAGCACTTTTTCAAAACCAATCAGGCTGACCGGATCAACACCAAAGGCGTCGCGCACATCGACCTTGTGCAGGTTGCGCGCAGACAAATACAGGTTGTTGTCGACCTCTTCGGTCACGATCAGCACATTATCAACACCGTACTCACCGAGCTTGGCCACCAGCGCCTTGGTCTTGGGCTGCTCGAGCGCAAAGTCCTCGACCACCACCAGACGCTCCTGACGGGCGAGCTCGGAAAAAATCGAACGCATCGCCGCCCGATACATCTTTTTATTGAGCTTTTGCGAGTGATCCTGCGGGCGGGCAGCAAAGGTTACGCCACCGCTACGCCACAGCGGGCTGCGAATCGTACCGGCTCGGGCGCGACCGCTTCCCTTTTGACGCCAGGGCTTCTTGCCACCACCGGACACATCGGAGCGGGTTTTCTGCGCGCGGGTGCCCTGACGGCCGGCGGCCATATAAGCAACCACGGCCTGGTGAACCAGATCCTGGTTAAACTCTTTGCCAAACGCCTCATCGGACACTGTGATGGTGCCGGCTGCGCCCTGGCCATTGGAAATAGTCAATTCCATCGGTTAACCCCCTTATGCCTTGACTGCGGGGCGGACGATCACGTCGCCGCCGGGCGCACCTGGAACAGCGCCTTTAATTAACAGCAGGTTGCGCTCTGCGTCGACGCGAACAACTTCGAGGTTCTGCACGGTCACACGCTCGGCGCCCATGTGACCCGCCATCTTTTTACCTTTGAAGACCCGACCGGGGGTCTGGTTCTGACCGATAGAACCCGGCGCACGATGGGACAGAGAGTTACCGTGGGTGGCATCCTGGGTGGCAAAGTTCCAGCGCTTGACCACGCCCTGGAAGCCCTTACCCTTGGATGTTCCAGTAACATCGACCAGCTGACCCGCCTCGAAGCGCTCAACGGTTATAGTGCCGCCGACTTCAAACTGCTCATCAATGCCATCGAGACGAAATTCGAAAAGACCACGACCAGCTTCAACACCAGCCTTGGCGTAATGTCCAGCGAGGGGCTTGGTTACACGGGAGGCACGACGGGATCCGACTGCCACCTGCACTGCAGGGTAGCCATCGACCTCATCGGTTTTGACCTGGGTAATGCGATTGGGGTCAACCTCAACCACAGTCACCGGGATAGAGACACCATCGTCAGAGAAGACGCGTGTCATGCCGCATTTGCGACCGACGATTCCAACACTCATTGTTAAACCTCTTGGTGTACGGGGCTTTTACCCGCTATGGCCGCCCATTTCAGAGCGTTACACACCCCATAACGGGGCTTAGGCTATCTATTTGAAACGATCAACCCAGGCTGATTTGGACATCCACGCCTGCAGCCAGATCCAGCTTCATCAGAGCATCGACAGTCTTGTCTGTCGGCTCAACAATATCCAAAAGCCGTTTGTGGGTGCGAATCTCGTATTGATCACGCGCATCCTTGTTGACGTGCGGCGAGATCAAGACAGTAAACCGTTCTTTGCGAGTCGGCAGCGGTATCGGGCCGCGAATCTGGGCTCCGGTCCGCTTGGCGGTCTCGACAATCTCTTGCGTAGAAGCGTCGATCAACTTGTGATCAAACGACTTCAGGCGAATTCTAATACGCTGATTCTGCATTGAATCACCAACTCCAGTAACGTTGCTTCCAGCCCTTTGCTGAAAACCCCCTCGAAAAGGAGGCGAGATTCTAAGGGCGACCTGTGGGACTGTCAAGCTAAATAGAGGAAAAAGACGCCAATCGGCGAAACAAAAAGGCCGCTCGACTGAGCGGCCTTTGGCGTCCACGCCAGCGCAACGCTTACTCGATGATTTTGGCCACCACGCCGGCGCCCACGGTACGGCCGCCTTCACG
>PABE01000002.1 GCA_002702725.1 Porticoccaceae bacterium | reverse complement strand
TTCAAGACCTTGTTTGTGGTCAACGACAAGAAGGCGAAGGAATCCGTCGTCGAGAAGGCGGTCGTCACGATCGATGTCGATGTCGATGCCGGCACCTTCAGCGTGACATTCAACGGCAAGACGTACCCGGATCTCCCGTTCGACAACAAGGGACCCATCGACACCATCCGCTTTATCACGAACGGGTGCAGCGGTTCGGGGTTCTCGAAGAGCTCGATCGACGACGTCATCATCAGCAAGAAAAAGTAGTCCACCAGTATGCACACCATTCGACTCGCTCTGGCTCTGTTCCTGTTATCTCTGGCCTTCGTTTCGGCCGACGACAAGGCAGATCGGCCGGTCTCCGGTGTCTACTACGCGGAGAAGATGGCGGTGAGTCCGCATTTCAAAGCATCCGGAATCGCGTGGTGGGATGGCCGGCTCATCATCTCGAATCGCGAGCCGCCGAAGCTGCACGCGTTCACGCCGCCGGACAAATTCGAAGTCTTCAAGGAGCTGACGCACCCGGTCGGGGTCGCGGTGGACCCGCGGGGACGTCTGGTGTTCACCGAGAAAGAGGACAAGGCCCTCTACCGTCTCGCCCGCTGCACTGCGGATGGCAAGGAGGAGGACATCGTCAAGGAGACAGACGTCGACAACAAGAAACCCGGCCCGTCGGGCGTAGGCTCTCCGCACTTTCTGACAATTCATCCGAACGGCACGGTCTACTGGTCCGGTTTCCCCAACGGCGGCACGCGATATCTCTTGCCCGGGTCAAAGGACGTCACGGTAGCTTCGCCGAAAATCGTGCACACTTACGGCATCGGGCTGAGCCCTGACCATGATTGGTTGTACGTGAATTCGAAGATCCCCAATAAGGACGCCCGCGGTGTGTGGCGGTTCCCGGTGGATAAGGACGGCCGTTTGGGGGAGGGAAAGTTCTTCATTGCCATCGATCAGTTCACCACGACGCATCTGAAAGATCTGCCGCCGGCGAAGGATGGATCGGAAAGTTTGCTAGGCTGGGTTGGGCGCTTACAGGGACTGGCGGTGGACCGCCTCGGATACATCTACGTGGCGGGTGCCGAGTCTCATCATTCGGGTGCGGCCGTCGCCGTGTTCACGCCCGATGGGAAGAAGCTGGCCGCGATGATCGTGGCCAAGCCGGGCTCAGACCTCGGGATCCCGACCAATATTTCCGGGCTCGCTTTCGGGGGCGAGGACGGGCAGACCCTGTTCATCACCGGAGCGGGGACATACCGGCTCTACCGGGTTCAATTGCCAGTGGCAGGAGAGGTTTTCCGGAACCGATAGTGCCCGCCAACGTTTGAAGATCTTTTGCGATGAGAAAAGCCAAATCCATAGTCCTCCTTCTAACCGCGTTACCTGTGTTGGCGGCATCCGCGGCTGAGACCGGTATCGATGGCAAGACGTTCAAGGAGGTGGTCAAGCCGATGCTGGACAAGTATTGCATCAGCTGTCACGGACCGGACAAACAGAAAGCGCGCCTGCGCTACGATCAGATGGATGGGTTCCGCACCTCGGACCGGCACCTGTGGACTGCGATCCACGAACAACTTTCAGAAGAAGAGATGCCGCCGGAGGATGAACCCCAACCGGCTTCCGCGGAAAGGAAGAAGGTCCTGGCATGGCTTGAGAAAGAACAACGGGCGTTGGGGGCGGGTAGCACGCGCCGGCTCAATCGCCGCGAGTTTGGCGCCGCCTTGCAGGATGTCACCGGCCTCAGCGTTGATTTCGCCTACACGATCCCGGGGGATAGCAAAGTGGACGGCTTCGATACGGGAGCCGAGGCCTTGCAGGATGCCGCTGACTCGGTGAGTCAGTTGATGGAGGTGACCCGCCGTGCGGTTGAGGGCATCCGGTTTTTGGAACCTGCGCCTAGCGATATTCTGAAAGTCGACCTGGTGAATGTTGAGAAGGATCCACACAAGCTGTTCGATCCATGGAAGGAGGCCGGGATCAATCTTGAAAAACTGCCCCGGATTGCGAAACCAGGCCTAGGCGCTCTGGTCGAACCCAAATGGCCGAAGGATCGCTCCAGCAACCTATTTAGCATTTCGCCGCCGCCGGATGAACAAGGTCTGGTGCGTGTGAAGTTCAGCATCGCGTCCTATAGCGCATTCCCTGGAGTGCCCGACCCGATCCTCTGGGTCAAGATCGGCAGCCGCGTTCTGGATCGCCAGGAAATCACTGGTCCGATGGATCTGGAATACCAGGTGCAGCTCGAGGACACAATCATCGGGAAAAAGGGGCTCGGCATCGCACTGACACCGCGGGTTGAGATTGCTTACGGGGTCAAGGGTTTTGCAAACGAGGATCGGTCGAAGCCGCAAGATCTGCCGGATGGCGCTGGGCTTTTCCGGCCGGTCTGGGACAAAAAGAAGCTCAGGACGCCCGAGCAGCAGCCTCGGCCGTTTGTCGTCCTCAAACAGGTGGAGCTGGAACCTCGCTACGTCGCCGCTTGGCCACCGGCGAGGTGGAATGTCGATCTCGGTGAGATCGGCGATAACCCCGAGAGCGCCGAAAAGCTTCTGACCCTGTGGATGGATCGAGCTTACCGGCGGCCAGCGACAGCGATCGAGCGGAAAAGATTCTCCACATTCTACAAGAGGCTCCGCGGCGACGGCATGACCTTCGATCAGGCGCTGCGGTCCACCTTTCAATCCGTCCTGATGAGCAGCCCGTTCCGCTACCTAGATTCGACGGCGCACGAGGACAAAGTCATTGCCGAACATGCGGTGGCATCTCGATTGAGCTTCATGCTCGTGGGAGCACCACCCGATGCGGAGCTGCGCAAGCTGGCCATTTCAGGCAAACTGAGACGCCCTGAAGTATTGAAGACCCAAGCGGATCGGCTTCTGAAGGATGTCCGTAGCGATCGCGCGTTTCTCCGTCCCTTCGTGACCCAGTGGCTGGAGATGGAGCAGCCGATCACGCTGGTGGATGACCGGCGTGGCAAGGCGAGCTACCACTTTCGCCGCTTTCTGCAGGATTCCATGCGCGAAGAAACCTACACCTATGTCGGCCGCATCCTTTCCGACAACCGGCCGGCGCGTGAGTTGATCACCAGCGATTGGACGATGATGAACAACACCCTGGCGCGTCACTACGGCTACGAGGGGATCGAAGGTGGCCATCTGCGCAAAGTGAAGCTGCGCAAAGACGACAAGCGCGGCGGCGGGATCATGTCGCACGCCGGCATCCAATCCATGCTCTGCTGGATGGGGGACAACTGGGTGATCTATCGCGGGGCATGGACCGCCCGCCATATCCTCGACGACCCGCCGCAGCTACCGCCCCTAGAGGTGCCTGAGCTGGATCCCACGGCGGGGGACAACAAGTATCTGACCGCGCGCGAGCTGATGGCGCAGCACCGGGAGGACAGGAACTGCTCGGTCTGCCACACGAAGCTCGACCCCATCGGTTTCGCCTTCCAGAACTTCGATATCAGCGGTCGCTGGCGCGATGTCGAGTACGAGTCTTACATCGTCGACGAGCTTGATTCCAACATCGCCTGGCGTGGCAAGGGCAAGACACGGGCCGTAGACACCGCGGGCGAGCTTCCCGGCGGCGAAGGGTTTCGCAGCTACGACGAGTTCAAGAAGGTGGTCGTGAAGGACTACCAGAAAGACATGGTGCAAGGATTGATGAAAAAATTCATGCTCTATGCGACGGGTCGAAAGCCCGACATCGATGACATGGCGGAGATCGAACGAATCATGGAGACGAATGCCGCCAAGGGATACCCGCTCCGGGAAATGCTCCTGGCGATTTTTCAAACGGAGGCGTTCCTCGGGCACTGAATGAATGCGGATTGTTTGACTTCACCTACGCAAAAGGAAAGATTTAACCACTAGAACAGACAAACGTTATGAAACGAGCACATCATTTGAATCGCCGCACCGTGTTGGGCGGTCTGGGCGCGATGCTCTCGCTACCGTTCTTCGAGTCCCTTGGCGGAAAGACGCTGGCAGCCGAACAGAAAGGTAAAGATCCGTCCCGATTTGCCTGCTTCTATATCCCCGGCGCGATCAGCCAATACAACTGGTTCCCGAAGGATACCGGCCCGGACTACACGCTCGCTGCCACCCACAAACCGCTAGAGCATCACCGCGACCAGTTTTCTGTGCTCACCGGTCTATCTCATATTGAGGGGCGCATCAGCGGGCATGTCCATCCCTACAGCTGGTTGACGGGTCACAATATCAATCTGGTACCGGGCACGAAAACCAATACCATCTCGGTCGACCAGGTGGCCGCGAAACACCTCGGCGCGACCTATCTGAACTCCCTCGTTTTGTCTTGGGGGAACGGTGTCGGCACGACGACGCTCTCCAGGAATTCCCTCGGGGTGGACATCCCGGCGACGGCTGACTACCGACGGGTTTTCGAGAACTTGTTTCCGCCGGCGGACCGGGCGGAGATCAAGAAGGCGCAGGAGCGCCTGGCGCTCAATCGCAGCATTCTCGACACCGCCACCGGCGACATCAAGGACATCAGGCGCAAGCTCGGGCGCATCGACCAGGAACGGCTCGACCAATACCTGCACTCGGTGCGTGACGTCGAGAAGCGCCTGATCCAGAAGGAGGCGATCCTCGAGGACGGACGCCCAAAGTTCGACCAGTCCAAGGTGCGTCTCGAAAGAGAGGTCAAGAATAGCATGCGCGAGCACATTGAGCTCATGACCGATCTGATCGCGCTGGCCTTCCAGACAGACATGACCCGTGTCGCTACCCAGTGTCTCGGTGGGGAAGCGGGTCCGAACTATGACGACTACAAAGACTGGGCGAATCAGGCGGGCGCGCGCCTGCGCGGCACGCACGACGTCCACCACAAGGGCGGCGGCAACCGGGGTGAGAAAAACCCGGATGTGATCGCCCTGAGTCTGCGCGACAAGATGCTGTGTGCGTGCATCGCCCGTTTCATGGACAAGCTTCAGGGCATCGAGGCCTCTGAGGGAACCTTGCTGGATCACACGGTGATCCTGTTCGGCGGCGCCCAGACGGCCAGCCATGTCGGCACGAGCTTCCCGACCATCCTCGCCGGCGGCAAGGCGCTCGGGTTCAAGCACGGGCACCACACCAGGTGGCGCAAAGACACACGCCCGATGTCGGATCTCTACCTGACGATCTTGAAGCAGCTCGGCTGCCCGGTTGATTCGTTCAAGGAGAGCGCGGGAACGATTTCCGAAGTGCTGGCCTAGACTCGTGAAACTCACAACCGCAGGCGCGCTCCGAATCGCCCTGGTGGGGAGCATTTTGATCTCGCCCGTCCGCGCTGCGGAACCGCCTTCCATCGCGCTGAAAGGTCACGACGGGTGGGTCACCGCCGTAGCGTTCAGCCCAGACGGCAAGTGGGTTCTCTCAGGGGGCGAAGACGGAACGCTGCGGATATGGGATGCCTCCAGCGGAAAGGAGATCCGGGTTTTGAAGGGGCACTCTTCTGCTGTCTCAGCAGTGGATGTCAGCCCCGATGGCAAACGACTGGTATCCGGCAGCTGGGATCACACACTCAGGATCTGGGATGCCGGGAGCGGCAAACAGCTCAAAACGCTGAAGGGGCACGAGGATCAAGTGACCTCGGTCGAGTTCAGTCCAAATGGCAAACGCATTGTCTCTGGAAGCGGAGACGACACATTGAAAGTTTGGGATGCGACCAGCGGAGAATCCCTTTTTACCTTGTCCCACGATGACGAGTATGACGTCACCTCGATCGCCTTCAGCCCTGACGGGAAACGCATCGTCTCTGCTGGTGGCGAGAAGCAGTTGAAGATTTGGGATTCCTCCACGGGGGAGGAGCTAAAGACGGTGCTGGCACACGACGATGCCGTCAGCTCGGTCTCGTTTAGCCCCGACGGCAAGCTAATCGTGTCGGGCGGCTGGGACGGGGTGATCAAAATCTGGGACTCCGCCCTCGAGGAGACCCCGTTCAAACTGGAGGGTCATTCGGATGCGATCAACATGGTCGCATTCAGCGCCGACTCGAAACGCATCGCCTCGGCGAGCGAGGACAAAACGACCAAAATCTGGGACGTGCTATCCGGGAAAGAACTGATGACCTTTCGTGTTCCCGGCGAAGCCATGACGTCCATCGCTTTCAGCCCCGACGGGACGTGGCTCGTCACGGACGCCAAGGGCGAGCTGAGGATCTGGCAGCTAAAGGATCTCTAGCCTAATCTCCCGACGGTGCAGCCGTGCCGTTCTTGATTGCCTCAAGGAATCTTGCGGCGGGTTGTTTCGTCCTTTCGTCCCGATGTTCGACGAGCGGCTTGAGCTGTTCTACGTAGGGCGTGGGATCTGACTCTTCGAAGGCGAGCATCAGGCCTCGAAGGCGGTGGGGGTAGATGTTCTTTTTGTCCGCCCAGGTTTTCTCGAGCTCTGCGGCGGCGGATTTACGTGTCTCTCCGGGTGCGGCTTTGTTGTTGATCAGGTTGAGTAGCTGGAGGTGGGCGTATTTGTAGCTGTCTTTCTCGCTGTTCTTGAAGAAAGGCTCTAGCTCTTTCACCTTGCCGATGAATTCTTTGCCGCTAACAAACTCGGCGTAAGCCTGACGCTGAAGTTTACCCTCCGCTCTGCCCTCGCCCCAAACACGCAAAATGTGCGCGCGGTTGAGGTAGCTGTCCGGAAGGGGGCCACGCTTGAAGTATTCGTAGATCTTCAGCCGTTCCGCCTCCGGTCGTTCCTTATCAGCGGCGGCGTTCATCACTTGAGTGAATTCTCCATGGGTGAGCGTCGGTTTGTTCAGAAACGACAAGACCTCGTCGAAGGCGATCTTGAGATTGAGTTCGCTCTCTGGCACCTGGTTCAAGCGCATCCGCATGAAGAGGTCGGCGTAGTCTGCCGGGTCGGCTTTCATGAATGCCGCCTCGATGGCCGATCTCACGGACGGGGTGTGTTCCCAAGTTGCGCACCTGAAGTAGGGGCCAGCGAAGTTCGGGCGGTGCCCCCACCAGGTCTTCCCGTCCCACGGTGCCTCGCGATGGTAGAGGCGAAAGAGAGCGACCGCGATCAGCTTGACGAGCTGCTTGTCGGAGGTGGACTCGACTTTTGCAGCAAGACTCGAGACGACCTTTTCGTTGTGGATTTCCTGTAGGCCACGTAGGCCGGTCTCGCGCATCTCGGTGTCATCCAACTTGCTGAGCAGGAGGTCGATCGCGTTCAGTTTCACCACGGCTTTGAGCGCAGTGTGAGGGATGGCGCGATTCGGCGCCGACCAGCCGCCGGAATTGGGTTCTCCGAGCAACGTCTCGCCGCTTTCGACGAGAATCTTCTCATCTCTGGCGAGAGGCAAGATGGCGGTCGCGGCCGCGACATCACCGGAGCGTGCGAGGGAGACGATCGCCCGCATCTGGACGCGCGGATTCTCGTCCCCCAATGCTTGAAGGAAGATCTTCTTTCCGGTGCCATCGATTTCACTGGCGACATCGCCGAGGGCACGGACGACGAACTCGCGTAGATCAGTGTCTTGGTAGAGACCCTTCAGCGCCGCGTGCGACTTGGCTCCGTCGAGTTGCTTGAGCGTCATCACGGCGGCTACTCGGGCGTAGAGCGGGGTGTCGGTGTCCTCGGCCATTGCCAACAAACCTTTGGAGAAGATTGGCTTGCTGCCACGGGTCACCATTTCGCGCATCGTATTGATGCGCGCGACCTGGCTGCGGCTGGCTAGCTGGGTGAGCAACTCGGTGTCGCTGGCCTTGTTGATCTCGGGATAAACCGCTGCGCGCGCCCTATCTTTGGGTTGAATCAGGTCGACGTGACCGAAGAGTTCGCTCGCGAATCCAAACCCGCCGCCCGACCACGAGGCGCAGTACATTCGGGAAAAACCGTCCACATCGATGCCCGTATTCTTGGGTAAGTTCATGAAGCCATTCTGCTGGATCTGGAAGCTCTCCCCGTGGCGCTTGCGCCGATGAATCGAAACACCGGTGTTGAAGTCGCCCGAATAGAGAGCGTCGCCGAAGTCCCCGGGGAAGCCGGGCTCGTGCACGAAATACATCCCGGTTCCGGCGCCAGCGCCGTAATCGGCGAGCGACGGCATGTGTTCGTGGCCGAAGTTCTTGTAGAGATGCGGGTAGCCGAAGTCAGCCAGCTCGGTCAGGTGATGGAGGCGAGTGTTCCAGCCTCCGCCGTCGTTCGTGTTGTCGCGGGCGAAGAGGTCGAGGTAGGGGTCGACGGCCACATCGTAGAGGTTGCGTGTGCCGGTGAGGAGGACGCTGATCTGGCTCCCGTCGGGACGGACGCGCAGGACGCCGCCGCCGTAGAGCGTGGCCCTGCTGCCGTCTGTGCCGGTGGCGTCGAAGCAGCCCTGGTCGCCGATCGCCAGGTAGAGCCAGCCGTCAATGCCCATGCGAATCCCGTTCGCGCCGTGGTGCGCGCTGGAAGCGTGGAGCGGTTGCCCGAGATTGTTGACGAGCACGGTCTTCTTCTCGGCGACACCGTCGCCGTCGGGATCTTGGTACGCGACCAGCAAGGGCGGCTGCGTCAAGTAGAGGGTGTCGTCCACGTAGCAACTGCCGCGCGGAGAGTCGATGCCTTCGACGAAATTGCTGAACTTGTCGGCTGCGCCGTCGCCATCCGTGTCCTCGCAACGCACGACCTTACCCGCTTTCCGCCTTTGGTTGGTTGTGCCATTGATGTCGCAGCTCACGAAGACTACACCTTGAGGGGATACAGAGATGCCGGTCGGCGCGGTGATGTGTTTCTTCGTCACGAACCGCTTCTGGACGAGATCTGGCTCGAGGCCA
>PABE01000001.1 GCA_002702725.1 Porticoccaceae bacterium | reverse complement strand
GTGAAACCCTGGTGCTGACCTACGACGTGATCGCCAACGACGGCGACACCGACAGCAACACCCAGACGGTGACCATCACCATTACCGGCACCAATGACGGACCGGTAGCGAGTGGTAGTTATGAGCATCAGATAGTTGATGGCCCAGGGGCTGACACCTATGACGACATTACTGGCCAGCTACGGGCCAGCGATCCCGATCATGAGGTTGATGAATTGACGTGGACTCTGCCTGATGGTCAGGGCCAATACGGGACGCTGACAGTCAACCCCGATGGCAGCTACACCTACGAGGTGGATGAAGCAGCAGTGAATGGGCTGACGGATGGCGATAATCCGGTTGACAGCTTCACAGTGGTGGTTACTGATCCGTCTGGCGCCAGTGATACCCGGACAATCAACATCTCTTTGTCAGGCACTAATGACACCGCTGAGGTGAGTGGCGTTGACGAAGGTGAGGTCATTGAAGCCGGAGGTGGCGATCCGGGTGTGCCAACCACCGAGGGTACGCTGCTGGCGGTGGATGCCGATAACCCGGATAACCGTTTCCAACCCGATAGTGGTCGCGGCAGCAATGGCTATGGCAACTTTGTTGTCGATGAAGATGGCAACTGGTCCTACACCCTGGATAATGACAACCCCGAGGTAGATGCGCTCAATGAAGGCGATACCTTGACGGATACCTTTGTGGTGCGAACCGAGGATGGCACAGAGGCGCAGGTAACCATCACCATCCGTGGCACCAACGATCCCGCGGTAATCGACGGAGACGACAGTGGTACAGTTGTTGAGGCCGGAGCTAACGGCCCGGGTGAGCCTGTAGCTGAGGGTACCTTGTCGTCGGGCGATGTGGACAATCCCGATAACGTATTCCAACTGGAGATGGGTGAAGGGGATTCAGGCTATGGCAACTTTGTTGTCGATGAAAGTGGCAATTGGTCCTACACCCTGGACAATGACAACCCCGAGGTGGCAGCGCTCAACGACGGCGATACCCTGACGGATACCTTTGTGGTGCGAACCGAGGATGGCACAGAGACGCAGGTAACCATCACCATCCGTGGCGCCAACGATCCCGCAGTGATAGGCGGTGATGACACTGGCTTGGTGGTTGAAGATGACGCCGAGAATACGGTAGGCGGCACGTTGACTGCGAGCGATGTGGATAACCCCGACAACCTCTTCGAACCGGCCAGTGGTGTCAGTAATGGCGGCTATGGTTCATTTGTGGTCGATGCCAATGGCAACTGGACCTATACCCTGGATAACAACAACATCGCAGTTGATGCCTTGTATGAAGGGGAGACTCTGGTTGACTCCTTTGTTATATCCACAGCTGATGGCACCTCCCGGGTAGTGGAGATCACTATCCTTGGTCGCGACGAGCCCGAGGTTCTGCATCCTGTCCATATTCACCGCCACGATAGTGGGGGGGATCTTTGGGTGCCGGAGGTGGAGGGATTCGATACAGGCTCTTCCAGGCCATCAGGCAGTTTCGATCGCTCGCTGGACTTTGTTGCCAACTGGTTGCGGGAAAGCTCTGAGCACGAAGGGGTTGTAGCGCGACTTTGGGCGGCACTCAAGCCGAGAGATCGTCTGGTGTATACCTCCGATCCGTTCACCTTCAACCTGCAGGCGGGCACTTTCCTTCACACTGATCCGGGGGCATCCCTGGTGCTTGAGGCGACCCTCAAAAGCGGCGCACCGTTGCCGGGTTGGCTCTACTTTGACCGTGAGACCGGTGAGTTTTCCGGTATACCACCGGAAGGGTATGAAGGTGAAGTCCACATCCGCGTGGTGGCCAAGGACAGCGATGGGCGGGAAGCCCAGGTGCAATTCACCATCAAGGTTGTGGATGAGCAGGAGGTTGGCATGTTGCTGGAGGAGACTCCTCAAGATGACACCAGTAATGAACAAACTTTGCGAGGTAAGGCAGGCTTTAGTGCGCAAGTTGCAGCTGAGGCGGGTGGCAATGACTTGCAAGCAGGCGCACGGGCGTTGGTTGCAAGCTTGCAGGCTTTGGAGAATTAAGGAATACGGATCTGGAACTATGAATATGAAATACAATACTGTGGATAATGGTGCTGCCAAGAGACAAGGCCTTAGTCGGCAACGCCCTCTGGCCAGAGCAATAAGGCCCCGGTTTGCCGCGCCCTTGGGGTCAGCCCTGT
The DNA here is from genome assembly GCA_002702725.1 of Porticoccaceae bacterium. Taxonomy (GTDB): domain Bacteria; phylum Pseudomonadota; class Gammaproteobacteria; order Pseudomonadales; family Porticoccaceae; genus NAT127. The sequence goes on along the minus strand of PABE01000001.1, from coordinate 6,911 downwards.
GCGCCATGCTGTTGATGGCAGGTTGTGCGGTTACCCCCGAGCCGATGACAGATGCGGAGATCCGCGAACAGGCGACAAAAGATCTCGCCAATATGTTCCCGCCTCAGGAGATCATTGATGAGGCCCTCGACCTGGAGGAGGTCGTCGCCAGGGCGATCAGGTATAACCTGGATTATCGCTTGACCCTGATGGAGTCCGCCCTGCGGAATCGCCAGCTGGACTTGGTGCGGTATGACATGCTGCCGAGACTTGCATTCAACGCCGGCTGGACAAATCGTACCGAAGATTATCTGACGATGAGCCGCAATACAGTTACCGGCACGGTGTCGCCAGCACCTTCGGAAAGCCTGGACAGAAACCGTCGCACGGCAGATCTGGGTTTGAGCTGGAATGTTCTGGATTTTGGCGTGAGCTACTATCAGGCCCAGCAAAATGCAGACAAGGTACTTATTGCCCAGGAACGTCGCCGCAAGGTGATCAACCAGATTGTCCAGCAGGTGCGGGCAGCCTTCTGGCGGGCGGCGACTGCCGAATCTCTTATGAAGGAGGTGCGCCCTCTTCTTGATGAGGTCAAGTCAGCACAGCGGGATGCCAGAGAGGTGGAAGAAAAGCGACTGTCGCCCTTGCCGGAGATTCTGCGCTACCAGAAAAGCCTGGCGGGCCTGACCCGGGAGTTTGAGGCCATTGAGCAGGACATGGTCATGGCCAAGACAGAACTGGCCGCCCTGATGGGGCTTCCCCCTGGTACTGATTTCGAGTTGAGTGTTCCCGCTGCGGATGAGTTGCGGCCACCTCAAGTGGGGCTGGCTATCGAAGAGATGGAATCCCTGGCACTGTTCAACAGGCCGGAGATCCGGGAAGAGATGTATCAGAGCCGGATTACCGCCAAGGAAGCAAAAAAGGCTATGCTGAAAATGCTTCCGGGCATCACATTTACCACTTCGGCGAATTACGACAGCAACTCCTACCTGGTGCATAACGACTGGGCCGAGGCGGGCATGCGGGTAAGCTGGAATCTGCTCAATCTGATATCGGGTCCCGCCTCGAAGCGAATGGTCGAGGCCCAACAACAGGTTGATGAAATGCGGCGGCTCGCGCTGGGGATTGCGACATTGACCCAGGTACACTTGGGGTATCAGCAATTTGTCCAGGCCCACCATAATTACCTGCAGTCCCGCGAGATAAACAGGATCGAAAAGCGCCTGTATGAACATATGCAAAATGCAGCCGACAGCCAGTCCCTCAGTCAGCTTGAGCGGATTCGGGCGAAGATGTCTGCCATCTATGCGGACATGGAAATGTATCAAAGCTATGCGCGTATGCAGGGAGCAGTTGCCAACCTCTATGTCTCCATGGGTGTTGACCTGTTGCCTGAGGTTTCCAGCAACGAAGATCTCCAGAGCATAGAGAACAATGTGCGCCATGCCTTCGAGAGCTGGCGAATGGGCCAGATCTCTGTGCCGTTGATGATCAAATCCATGGAGTACGAGCTACAGAACAAGGGTGACCAAACCTGATGGTGCGGAAGCTTCTTGTTTGGCCCGGGTTGATGGCGGCGTTTTTCACCGCTGCGTTACTGGCTGTTCACGCCCAGGCATCAGCAGAAGCGTCCGTGTTGCCCGATGTGGAATTGCCCTCCCAGGCAAATGAGGTTCGCTTGCAAGTGGTTCCTGTGACGAGTACCGTCATTTCCAGCGCTATCGCCGGGGAAATTGCCGAGCTGTCGCTGCATGAAGGAGATCGATTCTCTGCCGGAGATACCCTGATTGCACTGGACTGCACACTCCACCGCGCACGGTTGGCCAAGGCACGGGCCCTGGTGGACGAGTCCTTGAAAACCTATGAGGTAAACAAACAGTTGAGTGATCTGCGCTCTATCAGCACCCTGGAAATTGATGTCTCTGCCGCTCGTCTGGCGGCCGCCAGGGCAGAGTTGGGCATCATGCAGGCAGTGGTGTCCAAATGCGAGGTCAACGCCCCCTTTAATGGCCGGGTGGGACGCCTGGAGGTCAAGCGATACCAGTATGTGGCCGAGGGCGAGCCGATGATTGAAATCATTGATGACAGTGCCCTGGAAGTGGAAATGATCGTGCCCTCGCGCTGGCTGCCGTGGCTGGAAAAGGGCATGGCGTTTGACTTCCATGTGGAGGAAACTGGAACGATGTACACTGCCACCCTTGAGCGCATTGGCGCGCAGATAGACCCCGTTAGCCAGTCCATCAAGGTGGTGGGCATTATTGCCGGCAGACCCCAGGAGCTGGTTGCCGGGATGAGTGGTACCGCCGTATTTTCCCCCAAGGAATAACGACTATGGCGTCAGCCACACCAGCAAGCGGCTCTACCCCGTCACGCCCTGATGGGCAGCTCACCACCTTCAGTATCTTTATTGAGTTGGAACACCGCATTCGCCAGTCTGCTGATGAAGAGGTTCTGGGATTCAATGCGGTTAATGAAACGCGCAACCTGGTTCCCTACCGTCAAGCGGTGTTGTGGCGGAGTGACGACGGCAGCGATCACGGTCGGGTATTCGCCGTTTCAGGGCTTGCTGTGCCTGACGCCACATCACCTTTCATCCGCTGGGTTGGCAAACTGTGCCGATTTCTCAGTGGTCCCGATCACCGGAATGAGACCAAAGCCTGTTCAATGGCGTCCCTGGAGCCTGACTTTGCCAGGGAGTGGGCCCAGTGGTTACCACCCCATGTGATGTGGTTGCCCCTCAAGCGCCCAAATGGTGCGTTTCTTGGCGGCCTGCTGCTGGCGAGAGATGAGCCATGGAAGGACGCCGAGCGCCATCTGTTGAGCTATCTGGCCGGCAGCTATGGCCACGCCTGGGGAGCATTGCGGCCCGGTGGGTTTCGCGCCCTCCAAGGCTGGAAACGGCGGCGCAAATTTTGGTTCGCGGCAGCTGTAGTGGTCACCTTGCTCGCCTGTTTGCCGGTTCACCAATCGTCCCTTGCCCCTGCGGAAATTATCCCCGGCGACCCGGCTGTCGTGGGGGCGCCCATCGATGGCGTCGTGGACAGTTTTGCCGTCAAACCCAATGAAATGGTTCATGAAGGCCAGGAGCTGCTGAGCCTTGATGACCGAAGACTCAAGAGCCGCCTTGAAGTGGCGGAGAAGTCATTGGAAATCGTGCAGGCGGAATACCGGCAGGCCTCCCAGAAAGCGGTTTTCGACCACTCAAGCCGTGTCGATATCGCGATCCTGAAGGGAAAAATGGAACAGGCCAAGGCAGAGATGGAGTATGTCAAGGAGCTGCTCGACAGGATTGTCATTCGTGCCCCCCGTGACGGTCTGGTGATCTTCGACAATGTCAATGACTGGCTGGGTAGGCCGGTTGCAACCGGTGAACGTATTATGCAGGTGGCCGATCCTTCCGAGGTAAAGATTGAGGTGTGGTTGCCGGTGGCAGAGGCCTTGAAGCTGGAACTGGGCGCGCCGGTGAAACTTTTTCTCAATGTGGCCCCGCACCGGGCCGTCGATGGCCGTTTGGAATATGCCAGTTACGAAGCGCGTCCCACCCCGGAAGGTCACTACGCGTACCGGCTGGTGGCGACGGTGCAGGACAATAGCCGCTCTCTGCGCATAGGCCTTAAGGGAACGGCCAAGGTATTCGGCGATAGAACACTGCTGATTTTCCATCTTCTGAAAAGACCTTTCAGCAGTTTGAGGCAATACTTCGGTATATGACAGCCGCAACGCTGGAACGCAATTCATTCAGTGCCTCGATGTCTCTTCCTGCACTTCGGCAGGAGCTGACATTGCACCCAGGGGTGCGCTATGCCGAAGGCATGCCCACCTGGACGTTGCAGGACCCAGTAGCCAACCGTTTTTTCCGCCTTAACTGGCTCGACTTTGAACTACTCTCCCGTTGGCATATGGGTGATGCTGAGGCCATTATTGCCGATATCGCCAGCCACACAACCCTTGAACCAACGGTTGAGGATGTGGAAAACCTGATCAAGTTTCTCGCCGCAAACGACCTGTTGGAGGTGCGCACCGAGCAGGGTTTGGAGCGCCTGCGGGAGCAGGCGGCCAGGGCCAGGAAGCGGGGTTTTAAATGGTTGCTCAAGAATTACCTGTTTATGCGTTTTCCCCTGGTGTCGCCACAAGGGTTTCTGGATCGCACTGCCCCCTACCTGCAGTGGATCTGGACCAAGACATTTTTTGTGTGCACGGTGCTCAGTGTGCTGGTGGGCGGGGTGCTGGTACTGCGCCAGTGGGATACATTCATTGCCACCTTCCCTTACTTTTTCAATGTTGAAGGCTTTCTCACCATGGCGCTGTCGTTGTCTGTGGCCAAGGTGATGCACGAACTGGGGCATGCCTATACCGCCCACCGTTATGGCTGTCGAGTGCCGGCCATGGGCGTGGCGCTGTTGGTGTTGTGGCCGGTACTTTACACGGATGCTACTGAAACCTGGAAACTGGAGTCCAGAGGGCAGCGCCTAAAAGTCGGCGCCGCAGGCATGACGGCAGAACTTATCCTTGCCGCTTATGCCACCCTGCTGTGGAATTTTCTGCCCGATGGACCCTTGCGCAGCTCGATATTCCTGCTGGCCACTACCACTTGGCTGATCACCCTGGTGATCAACCTCAACCCGTTTATGCGGTTTGATGGTTACTACCTGCTTTCCGACAGCCTCGGCGTGGCCAACCTCCAGGAGAGAGCTTTTGGGCTGGCGCGTTGGCGCATGCGGGAATTGCTGTTCAGTTTTGGTGATCCCGCCCCGGAATATTTCCCGCCCCATCGCGCGCGGGCGTTGCTGCTTTACGCATACGGCACCTGGGTCTATCGCTTTTTCCTTTTCCTTGGTATTGCCCTGCTTGTTTACCATCTGTTTTTCAAACTTCTCGGGATATTTCTCATGCTGGTGGAGCTGACCTGGTTTATTGGCAGGCCTCTTTATATGGAATTCAAGGAGTGGATTCAGCGCAGGGGGGAAATCAGCACCTCCGGCAATGCCCGCTGGACAGTGCTTGGGCTTTTGTTGTTCCTGGCGTTATTGCTGGTACCCTGGCAATCCCAGGTATCGGCACCTGCCTTGTGGCGCTCAGCCGAGTATGCCCGCTTTTTTGTGCCTTCAGCCTCCTATGTGGAAACCGTGAATGTATCCCCGGGGGACCAGGTGCAACCCGGCGATATCCTGGTACAGTTGGTCTCTCCCGACCTTGATTACGACATTGCCAGAGGCCAAAAGCAGCTTGAAATCCTGATGTGGAAAGTCAAATTCCAGGGCTTGGACAGACAGCTGCTGGACCAGGCTCCTGTCTCCTTGCAGGAGCTACAGGCCGAGACCGCAGCCCAGCGCGCCCGGATGGAAGAAAAGGAGCAACTGCAACTGCGCAGCTCTGTCGCAGGGGTTGTCACCGAGATGCGCGAGCCCCTGTCGCCGGGAGAGTGGCTGGAGGAGGGCGCACCACTTGCACTGGTGGTTTCCCGTGAAAAGGGCGTGGTGGAAAGTTACATTTCCGAGGGTGATCTCCAGCGTGTGCAGGAGGGCCACCACGGCATGTTCTATCCGTCAGATCTAGGTCGCAAGCCCTTTGAAGTGGTTGTAAAAGCGATTGATAATGGCAGCACCAAGCAACTGGATGAGCCTTATTTGGCTTCCACCCACGGCGGTCCTGTCGCCGCTCGACAGAATGCAGAAGGGGAGCTGGTTCCCCAGGCACCCATATATAGGATGGAGCTTGTTCCGGTGGCCGAAGGCCTCGGCCCCGAACAGGTTCTGGCGGGGACTGTGACTATAGAAGGAGAGCGAGAGAGTGTCATATCTTACCTTGCGCGGAAAGTTGTCAGCGTATTAATTCGTGAAAGTGGTTTTTGATGTGCGCTACGTTGTACTCTAAGTCAACGACCGTACTGGACGAATTTTGTTGGCTATCGATGAAGGGTGTAGCTTGTCCTCGAGATACTGGTCTCCTTGGGGCAGGTTGGTCACCACGAAGCGGGGGTTGGCGCCGAGGCGGCTGTGCTCGGCCTTGACGATGACCCGTCGCGGCTTGTCCCAGCTGCGGGCGCCATAGTGAATCGAAGTGAACAGGCGCTGCTTGTTACCGGTCAGCTCATACCAGGATTCGGCCAGGTCGATCCACGGCGCCGCCTGGGCCTTGACCCGGTCATTCTTGGCCAGCCCGACGATATAGCGCACGTCGTGGCGCTCGCACCAGCGCAGGATCTTCCAGCGACAAAAGCCGCTGTCGCCCCGGAAGATGATCTCCACGTTCGGCCAGTGGCGCCGAAGTGCCTTGACCAGCAGCGACAGGATGGCCCAGGTGTGACGGGCCGGATCGCTGTTGCTGCGGCGTAGATAGCTTACCAGCAGGTGGCGACCACAAAAGACATAAAGCGGCAGGAACAATAGTGATCGTAGTAACCATGGAAGAAGCGGCCTTCCTGATCGCCGTGCAGCGGGGTGTCGGTGGCGTCGAAGTCGAGAATTAACCGACGGGGAGGTTTGTCATGGGCTTTGACAAACTGATCGAACAGTACCTCGTGGATGGCAACCGCTGTGTCGCGATTCGTGCGATGCTCAAGTCGGCACAGGGTCGCGGGGCTGGCCAGGGTCTCGACCCGCGAGGTGGCGGTTTGCAGGGCCAGGTCGTTGCGCAATTCGTGGTGATCGTTCAGGTCTTCGTAACCCAGGGCCAGGGCGTAGACCCGCTGGCGCAACAACTCCAGCAGGGAGTGATCACAGCTGGCCTGACGTCGACTGTCCACCATGGCCCTGGCCACCGCCTGGGTCAATCCCATCTGCCGGTCGACTTGGGAGAGTAACGGGATGCCGCCGTTACTGGTGATGTCACCGCCACTGAAATCAGCTTCAACTTTTCGGCGTTTAACGGAAGTATTTTCCAATCCCTAAATGAGTCTGAAGGCCGGGATTGAGTCAACCTGTGTTGAGGGT
>PABE01000165.1 GCA_002702725.1 Porticoccaceae bacterium | reverse complement strand
CAGTCCCAAGCCCGCGGCTGTCGATGTCTGCGCAATGCTGGCCACCATTGTGGACAATCAGCGCATTCTCTGTGGCGATAGCCATTTACTGAGCCTCGATTGCGAGCCGGGATTGGTCCTTAAAGGTGTCAGCAAAGAGTTGCACAGTGCGTTTTCCAATCTGGTGATCAACGCCATCAAGCATAATCCCCAGGGCTGCAAGATTTCCGTCAAGGTGAGAAAAACACCGGCCGGGATCAGCGTCAGGGTGGCGGATAACGGCGTCGGTATCGATCCCAGGCATCTTCACCGCCTGACGGAACGCTTCTACCGGGCCGATGACAGCCGTGCCACGAGCTCCGGTGGCACGGGTCTGGGGCTGGCCATTGTGAAACACGTGTTGAGCCGTCACCACGCGACGTTGAAGATTCGCAGTACCCTGGGAAAAGGTTCCATTTTCACATGCTTCTTTCCCGCCGAGGCGGCACCGGTGTCACCCGCTGTGGTGGAATAGCCCCCTTCACGGACTTGAACCTGTCTCCGTGAATCCTGATACTGAGGCCGGACTTCACCGTCGTTGACTATGCCGGACTACCCTTTTCTGCAACAGCAGTTTCTCGATGCCCTCGAAGACAGCGGCAGTGTCTGCCAGCGAACCGGCTGGACGCCCCGACACCTTCGTGTCTTTAGCGATGGCGGGGAAATCGCGTTCATGCCCCTGTACCTGAAAAGCCATTCCTGGGGCGAATACGTGTTTGACTGGGCCTGGGCCGATGCCTACCGTCGCCACGGGCTGAATTACTACCCCAAACTGGTCAGTGCCATTCCGTTCACCCCGGCCACGGGGCCCAGGATCCGCTTCGCCCCGGGTGCAGACCGCGAGTCGGCTACCGCCCGGTTGATCGGGCAGGGACTGGAGCTGGCCCGAGAAACAGGGGCTTCCAGCTGGCATGTGCTGTTTCCCGGCGAAGATCAATTGGCGCTGCTCGACACCTTGGGTGAAGAGCATGGCTTTATGCGACGAACCGGTGTCCAGTACCACTGGTTTAATCGGGGTTACAACACGTTCGATGATTTCCTCGGTGAACTGGTCTCCCGCAAGCGGAAAATGATCCGCCGTGAACGACGGCAGGTGATCGAGCAGGGGCTGGATATCCGGATGCTCACCGGTGGGGAAATCGACCCGGAAATCTGGGATTTTTTCTACGGCCTCTATCAGCGCACCTACCTGAAGCGCAGTGGCAGTGCGGGCTATCTGACGCGGAATTTTTTTCATGCCCTGGCGGAGGTGTTGCCTGATCAGGTCGCCATGGCCGTTGCCCGGCGGGATGGCGCCCCTGTCGCCGCGGCACTGTATTTCTTTGATGATCAAACCCTGTACGGGCGCTATTGGGGTTGTACGCAGGAATATGAATTTCTGCATTTCGAACTCTGCTACTACTGCGGCATCGATTTCGCCATCAGCCGGCGAATGGCGATGTTCGACGCCGGTGCCCAGGGGGAACACAAGATACTGCGGGGCTTTGAGCCGGTCACTACCCACTCCCTGCACTGGATAGCCGAACCGGCCTTTGCCGAGGCAGTGCGCCAGTTCCTGCGCGACGAAGAAATTCAGATGGAGCGCTACCGAATTGAGGCGGCACAACTGCTGCCTTACAAAATCACTGATCAATAGCGGCTCACCGCCAGGGCGTGTTCACCCCGCCGCGTCCGAGGCCGCGGGATTATCCAGGGGCGTCGGAGGTCCCGTCGCCACCCGCGTACTGTTCATGGTCCTCCATGGGGGATGAGGGGCGGTGGAACACCAGTAACTGGTTGTTGGCCGGCATGGCGTTGTCCTCGTCAAATCGAAAACCGGCGGTCTCAGCCAGATGGACGATCTGCTCCAGCTCACGCAGGCCCTGGTGGGGCGCGATGCTTTTCAGGTGTTGATCAAAGCGGGCATTACTTTCCGACGTGTACTGCCCGCTGTACCTGAACGGTCCGTAAACTGCGAGGGTGCAGGGTTTGTTGGCAACGCGGCGGATACCGGCGAACATCGCCTGAACTTCAGGCCAGGCCATGATGTGACAGGTATTGGCGGTGAAAATACCGTCATAGGGGCCATGGGGCCAGCCCTGTTGGGTGACATCCAGGGCGAGGGGACGGCGCAGATTGGGCGAGGGCGCCTCGTCAATCCAGGCGTTGATGCCGCTCAGGTTTTCCTCCCTGTCCGACGTTTGCCACTCCAGGTGGGGTAGTCGGTGCGCGAAGTGCACCGCGTGCTGGCCGGTGCCACTGCCGATTTCCAGAACCCGATGGCAACCGGCAAAAACCCGTTTGAGAATGGCAAGGATGGGTCCTTTGTTGTTTTCGCAGGCCTGGGAAAAGGGTTTCATCAAGGGTTCTCTCTGTCTCGCACAAAGACCCACTCACGGGCGGACGACATGGCGGCGTTGTACTGATAGCCGCCGCCGTCGAAGTGCTTTAGCAGTTCGGGATCGTCGATACGGTTACGGATAATATAGCCGGTCATCATGCCCCGCGCCTTTTTGGCAAAGAAACTGATGATCTTGTATTTGCCCCCTTTCCAGTCCTTGAATACCGGGGTAATGATCTCGGCGCTGAGCCTGTCGGTGTTAACGGACTTGAAATACTCCCCGGAAGCGAGGTTGATCAATACCGGGTGAGCGTCTTTTTCCAGTGCCTTATTGAGGGCATCGGTGATTCGATTGCCCCAGAATTCATAGAGGTTCCTGCCGCGCTGATTGGCAAAAGCAGTGCCCATTTCCAGGCGGTATGGTTGCATCAGGTCCAGGGGCCGTAAAAGACCGTAAAGGCCCGACAGGATACGCAGATGGTCCTGGGCGAAGGTCAGGTCGTCTTCGTTGAGACTGTCGGCGTCCAGTCCCTGATACACATCGCCCCTGAAGGCCAGTATGGCCTGGCGGGCATTGTCACGGGTGAATGGCGTTTGCCAGTTCAGGTAGCGGCCAAAGTTCAGATCTCCGAGCTTTTCGCTGATGCCCATCAGCTCGGCCACCTGCGGTGGCGTCAGTGTGCGCAGCTCCTCGATCAATGCCCCGGCGGCGTCCAGGAAAATGGGCTGGGTGTGCTTTTTAACGGCGACGGGACTTTCGTAGTCGAGTTTTTTGGCGGGAGAAATTATGGTCAGCATGGTCTCTCTGGGAGTGGCGAAAACGCTAACGATAGAGAACCGGCACGCCAATGTGAAGGTTTACCACTCGTATTCGACACCGACATAGAGGCTGCGCGGCTCACCGGGGAAGTAGCGCTCGCCGCTGAAGCTGGTATAGTCGGCGCGCTCGGCATATTCGGTATCCAGCACATTGAGCAGCCGGGCACTTAACCGCCACTGACCTGTCACCTGCCAGAAGCCGCGAATGTTGACGACATCGTGGCCCGGATAGCGGTGCAGGTTTTCCGGGTCGGTGTAGTAACCCCCCACCCGCAGCCATTGCAGCTCCATGCGACTGTTATCCACCGGCTGCCAGCCGAGGGCTGCGGAGCCGAAGTGATGTGGCGCTGTATCCACCTCGTTGCCGTCGATATCGATTCCCCCCAGAACCTCCCGGTAATCATACCGGTGACGGGCGACGGTGCCGCTGAGGCTGACATCCCAGTGCTCGGAAAAGCGGTAGGACGTTGCCAGCTCAACCCCCTGATGCGTGGTCTTCCCGTCGCTGACGTTGAAAAAGTCGCTGTCACGAAAGATGACATTGTCCTTGACCATGGCGTAGGCGGTCAGCTCATAACGCAGCCGGTCACTGCCGCCCCGCAGCCCGATTTCGAGGCTGTCGAGCACCTCCGAGTCGAGGTCCGCCACCCGTTGCTCGCGCTGGAGCCGGTACAGTTCCACCGCCTGCGGGGCCCGGAAACCCCGGGCCAGATTGGCGAAGAACTGGTGTTGATCGTTGAATCGGTAGAGCACGCCGAGATTGGGTGACCAGTTATCGAAACTGTCCTCACGGTCTGACGGACGGGTGTAGCGGCAGCCACCAAATCCGCAGGGGGTGCCGTCATCCCGGGTGCGGCCATCGACCATGCGGTTGTCGTAGTCGTAGACCATGGTTTCAAAACGAACCCCCGCTGTAAGAGTCCAGTGTCTGGACGGGGAATACCGCCATTGGACAAAGGGCGCCACCTGGTAGGCGTCAACGGTGTAGTCGTAATGCTTGCCGACAGGGATGGTTTCGGTCAGGAATGCCGAGTCTGGCGTTGGAGCATCCTGGCTTTGCTCGAGCCAGCCGCGGGTGACCTCAAGGTCGAGACCGGCGATCAGGCGACTGTGTTCCCCGTACCAGTATGTCGCGCTCTGGAGTCCGGCACTGTGCTGGCCATTCTGCTCCAGGGGGGTACCGGGGAGGAAATGCTGGAGAAAATCCATTTCGCTGTAGCGCGCATAGGGCGTGATTACCCAGCGGGGCTGCGCACCCTCCTGCTCGAATCGCGCCCACACCCGCACTGCCCGGGCGTCCCTGAACGCTTCCGGATTGTCGTTGCTTTCCACCCGGCTATCGTCCTTGTAGGCATCATCGCCATCGAGAAAGCCGGCGGTCTCCTGGTTGAGGTTGATGGCGGTCAGCCCAGCTGTGAGCTGATACCCCTGTGCCGGATAGCGGTAACGGAGACTGAGTTTTTGCTGGTCGACGCCACTGTCGTCCCGGTAACCACCGTCGTGACTGCCGGTAAAGCTGAGCGCCCAGGTATCATCGCCGGCGCCAACACGCAGTCGCTGGAAGTCGTTGGGACCCGTTTCAAGGCCGAGTCGCGGCGGGGACTCGAAGTCCGCAGGCGCAATAACATTGATAACCCCGTGCTGCGCGTTGGAGCCGAATAGCGCGTTCCCGGGCCCGCGGATAACTTCAATGCGGGATGCCGATTCGCTGTGGGCCTCAAACAGCTCGTTGACATTGCAGAATCCGGCGGGCCTCAGTGCAATGCCGTCCTCGGCCATCAGAAAACTGCCACAGGCGCCCGGACCGCTGAGCACGGGGGAGCGTATGGCCGGCAGGTACTCCTGACCGTTGTTGCGGTGCATGTCGATGCCCGGTAGCCGGGACAGCGCCTCCTGGATATGCACCGCGGCGGTCAGGGCCAGCGCATCGCCGCCGAGAGTCGCCTGGTTATTCGCCTGCCCGGCTGCCGGTTCCGCTATCCGGCTGGCGGTTATCCTTACCTCATCGATATCCGCGACCGCGGGTAGGGCAAGTGATACGGTTAGTGACACGGCCGCAGCCAGGGAAGGAATGCCGTGTTGAATCCGTTTGATCACACTGCTGCTCCGTCAGCGGGTAGTGTCTCGATGGGAGCGGGGTGTTACCCGCAGCACCCGTCCCTGCACATTGTCCGTCACCAGGTAGAGTGCGCCGTCGGGCCCGAAAGTGACGTCTCGAATGCGCTCCCCCGGCTCTTCGAAAAGGCTCTCGCGGTGGCTCTTGCCGTCCTTGAACGACACACGTTGTACCTGGCGGCCCATCAGCATGCCGGCGAAAAAATCTCCCTCCCACTCCGGCCACAGACAGCCGCGGCAGCGATCCAGTCCCGAGGGTGCCAGGGACGGTGTCCATTGCACCAGCGGCTGAATGGTGCCGGGGTACTCCTTGAAGGGGGTGATCCGGGCCCCGGTGTAGTCGACCCCGTAGGTGGCGAGGGGCCAGCCGTAATTGTTGCCGGGTTCGATGTGATTCAGTTCATCGCCACCCCGGGGGCCGTGTTCGGTGGCGTATGCTTCGCCGGTGACGTTGTCGACCATAAGTCCCTGGGGATTGCGGTGGCCATAGCTCCAGATTTCTGGCAAGGCCCCGGACCGGTCGACGAACGGGTTGTCATCCGGCACCGAGCCGTCGTCGCGAATACGGATAATCGAACCCAGCATCGACGATAGATCCTGGGCCTTTTCCCGGTACTGACCACCGTCGCCCACGCTGATAAGCAGAGTGCCATCCTTCAGGAAGGCGAGTCGCGCGCCGAAATGGACAGTTGTGTCCTTCGGCGGCTGGGCGCGGAAGACGGTCTCAACATCTGTCAGTCTGTGTCCTTCGAGGCGTCCGCGCAGTACTGTCGTACGGTTGGCATTGTCGTCGCCGGTGGAGCCGGCCAGGTAGACGAGTTGGTTGTCTGCAAAGCGGGGGTGTAAAACCACATCGGTCAGCCCCCCCTGGTTCTTATCGTAGACCGCTGGCAGAACGGCGGCGGGCTCGGGGGACAATCGACCGTTGGCGAACAGTCGCAACCGACCGGCTTTTTCCGTAATCAGGGCGCCGCCGTCGGGCAGGAAGGCGATGCTGTAAGGATGCCGGAGGCAATCAATGTAGGTTTCGATTCTGTAACCTGGAGCCTCTTCGGCCGTCGCCGGTAAATACGATCCCGAAACGCTGACGGCGAGCAGCAGGATTAATGTCATTCTGAGTCGGTTAGTCACGGCGCTCTCCCCTGCGATTTCGCGTCATATCGGTCGAGGACGGTGGCAAACACCCAGCCTCCGATGGCGCCGGCCACCATCTGCCCGAGGAATCCACCGGCACCTCGGGTGCCGGCATAAAGGGTAATGCCATAAAACACGATTTTGGCCAGGACCAGGAGCGACGCCATCATAATTGCCCCTGCAAGGGGATAGAGCCACTGGCGAGGCCAGCCGGTGGCGCGTCTGAGCAGGGCCGCTGTCGGCAATGCCACCAGGAAGCCAGCCAGAAGCAGCAGCGGATAGGGGATGAAAAGGGCGTTGAAGGTCAGGCCGTAGAGGTCCTGGGCGGCTGTTNTGANGCCGGCGANAAAAGGAATGCTGGCACCGGCCCCGATAAGTCCGGCGAGGACAAACGNCGTTTGTAACAGCGATGCTGCGACATAGGTGCTCAACACGCCNAGCGCAAANGCCAGCAGAATGATCAGGGGCCGGCCTGATGCCGGCGGGTTGCGGGCAGGCNCGGAACGGTCAGGCATATGGGNCTATCCCGGTTGATTTTGTTTTATTGTCGGGGAGTGTGTCGGCATCGCTGAGCGATTGCAAGATGAACAGCGAGCGACTCGCCCCGCCTGAATTTATCGCCAGGTTTTTAGTCTATTATGGTGCAAAGACATTCAATGTACCGGGGAGTGCCTGTGCTGAAAGTTAACTCGTTAGTTGTTTTCCTGGTGACGTTGCTATCGGGTTGTGCGGTCAATCCTGTGACCGGTGAAAAAGAACTGTCACTGATATCCACGGAGCAGGAACTGGCTATTGGCAGTCAGCAATACGAGCCTTCGCAACAGGCCCAGGGCGGCCGCTATTACATCGATCCGCAAATACAGACCTATGTTTCGGATATTGGGCAAAAACTCGCCGCCCACAGCGATCGGCCCGGTCTGCCCTACGAATTCGTGGTGCTCAACAACCCGGTGCCCAATGCCTGGGCTCTACCCGGCGGCAAGATTGCCATCAACAGCGGACTGTTATTGCATCTGGAGGATGAAGCCCAGCTGGCGGCGGTGCTTGCCCACGAGATTGTTCATGCCGCAGCCCGTCACGGCGCCAGCCAGATGTCCCGGGGCGTGCTGATGGGCGTTGGCGCTCAAGTGGCGACCATTGCGGCCAGCAACGCCGGTTACGGGGGGCTCGGCAATTTTGCCCAGCTGGGTGCCCAGGCCTGGATGGCACGCTACGGCCGTGAGGATGAGCTGGAGTCCGACCGCTACGGGATGGAATACATGCAGCGCGCTGGCTACGACCCCTATGCGGCGGTGGAACTGCAGGAAACGTTTGTCAAACTCAACCAGAATCGCCAACAGGATTTCATCAGTGGCCTTTTTGCGAGCCATCCCCCGTCCCAGGAGCGGGTCAATCGCAACCGGGAAAAAGCCGCCACTCTGCCCGGCGGAGGTGTTCGCAACCGGGATCGCTATCAGCGAGAGATTGCCCAGCTGAAGAAAGACCAGCCGGCCTACGAGGCACAGGGCAAAGCCATTGAAGCGCTCAACGACAAAGACCCCCGCAGGGCCCTGTCGCACCTGGACAAAGCCGTGGCGATCCAGCCCCGGGAGGGTTACTTCTGGGAGCTTCGCGGCCATGCCTGGAAAATGCTCGACGACAATGCCCGGGCAGAGCAGGCTTTCAGCACAGCCATTGAAAAGAATCGTGATTATTTCAGCCATTACCTCGCCCGGGGTGTGATTCGCTATGAGCAGGGACGAAAATCCCAGGCGGTGGCGGATTTGCAGCGGAGCTATGAACTGTTGCCGACACCCACTGCCAGTTATTACCTCGGTGAATACAACCGCGCCAAGGGCAATCTGGATCAGGCGCTGGGATTCTACCAGCAGGCCGCGCAGGCGGATTCCGAGCTGGGTCAGAAGGCTCGGCAGCAGATGGCCATACTCGAGCTGGGCCAGGCACCGCACAAATACCTGCCCACTCGGCCCTACGTGGGCAAAGACGGCACCCTCTGGGTAGTGGTGCAGAATAACGCAGGTGTGGCCGTGGCTGATGTGGAGTTGCAGCTGGTGGAAATGGCCGGTGCCTTTGCGGTGGCCCGCCGGACTACCCTGAACGGGCCAGCGCGACTGGCGGCGGGCGAACAGGCGGTGATTCGGACCGGCATACCCCTCGCCGACAGCGACGCCATCGGGCGCTTCCGTACCCGGGTGATGGCTGCCAAACCATTGCCCTGATAGCCGCTTTTCAGGCCCTGGTTTCGATCAAGACCAGCCAGTGGGGAAACACGCCTAGCTGGCTGGCGACAAGTTTCAGGCACACCAGTAATGGCACCGCCAGTAATGCGCCGACCACGCCCCAAAGCCAGGCCCACAGAAACAGCCAGACCATGAGCAGCAACGGATTCAGCCGCATGTGGCGTCCCAGCAGGGTCGGCGTGATGAATTGTGCCTCCACCATATTGATGGTGAAGTAGACCAGCGCCGGCAGTAGCGCACCCCAGTCGAGGCCGTATTGGGTCAACCCCGCCAGGGACAGGATTCCGACCCCGACCAGCGGGCCGATATACGGGGCAAAATTCAACAATCCCACCATCACCCCCCAGAGCAGGGCGTCTTCGACGCCCATAAGATATAAAACCCCCGCCGTTGCCAGACCGAGGCCGGTATTGATCAGGCTGACGGTAACAATGTAGCGGGACAGCTCCGATTGAAGGGTGCCCACCAGTGCAATGCTCCGTGGCTTGTCCCGGATCTGCGGGAAGGTGTGGATGGCGACCTTGAACAGCTTGGGGCCAAAGATCAGCAGAAAGAGAATCAATATCAGCGTAGTGCCAATTTGGGCAATGATCAGCGGTGTCGCCATCAGTACCGACATGATGACGTTCAGACCGCTCTGCATCAGGGTGTCGCTGACCGCATCCGGCTTGTCCGTCGGCGTCAGAGCGGCTGGAGCGTCGTCTTGGTCACTGAACAACCCGAAGAACGAAAAGCGCTTTTCGCGGTTTGCGTCAGAGACTGTTTCTTCGCTAGCCGTTTTGGGTTGAATGACGGCCTGGATTTCCTTGATCTGCTCATTGACCTGGGTGGTGATTTCCGGAATGCGCCGGGCCCATTTCTGGGCCGGCTCCGCCAGCTCCATGGCCAACAGGGAAAAGGGACCGACGAGCGCTGACAGAAGAAGTATTGCGGAGACCGTCCGCGGGATATAGAGCTTCTTTAGCGCGCTCACCAGCGGGCTGAGCAGCAACGACAGGAGCAGGGCGACGACCATGGGCATCAACAGGGTTTTAGCCAGGTACAGGGTATAGATGACCGCCAGTGCCGCAAGTATCGTAATCGCCGATGGCGAGTGTCCCGGGCGCGGGGTCCCTGGATGATCGGAATTTACGTCCATGGAGTATTTCTCCTCGAAAGGCCTGGGGCGGAGTCAGCGTTGTCCGGTGACGATGGCTTATACTCCTGGCCCGTGGCACAGCGCGGCGGATCGACAAAGTATACCGCTGGTAGCTGTGTCGGGGTGTGAGTGCTGTACCGGTCAACCGCAAGGCCGGTTACAATGGCAGCGTTACTTACATTACGATAACAGTGGACAACATGACAGATCACAGTATCCGCAACCCCGACGCCTTTCGCCGATATTATGGTCCCTGGACCCTGATTGGGGGTGCCTCGGACGGTACGGGCGAACAGTTTGCCCTTCAGCTCGCCGAGGCCGGCCTCAATTGCGTCCTGGTGGCCAGGCGGGAAACTGTCCTCAATGCGCTTGCCCGGCGGCTGGAAAGCGACTATCAGGTACAGACCCGGGTGATTGTTCAGGACCTCGCATCCCCTCTCGCCGGGGAGGCCCTTTGCCGTGGCGTCGACGATCTCGACATTGGCCTTTATGTCGCCAATACCGGAGGAGGCAGTGGCGGCATTCCCTTCGAGCAGCGGTCGCTGGAGGACTGGCGGGGGCTGATCAACATCAATGTCCATACGCCCATGGAGGTCTGTCATGGGTTAATCGGCCCGATGCTGGAGCGCGGCCGCGGCGGCTTTCTGCTGATGGGCTCAGGGACGGGATTGGGTGGTTTGGCGCTCGCCTCGGTGTATTCGGCCTGCAAGGGGTTTAGCCTTAATCTGGCGGAATCATTGTGGGCGGATTACCACAGTCGGGGTATCGATGTGATCAACGTCGCTGCCCCCGCCATGGATACGCCGAACCTGCGCCGGGTTGCCGGTGACCGAATCGAGCAGGGCTTGATCCCCGACGTGTTCGACCCGGCCGAAATCGTCCGCAAGGCCCTTGAAAGCTTACCCGAAGGGCCCTGTGTTTTGTTTCCCGCCGGACCGGAAAAGGAAAACTGGCAACAGTTGCAGGCGGCCAGAACGGCCCGTGCCGCGGCGAGCGCTCGTCATGTGGCTGCTATTTTTGGCGACAAGTCTCGACAATGAGCCCCGCTCGCTGGTCTGGCCGCCGTCACGGGGCCTGACAGCGGCCTCGGGCGATCGATGTTAATGCCGGCCTTCGGTGGAGCAGGCGAGCACTTCCTTGCGCAGGACGTTTAGGATATCACTGCGGGTGATTAAGCCGACCAACTTGCCCTCTTCCACCACCGGGTAGACCTTGGGCTTGTCACGGCCCATGCGCCGCGCCAGATCGACGACGGATTCACCGGGACTGACCGTGAGTGGGGTGTGGCTCATGACGTCATCCACCACCGGGTTGCCCTCGCAAAAATAACTGGTCGCCAGCATGCTCTGGATACAGTCCTGCTCGGAAATGAACCCCACCACATGGCCGTCTTTATCGACCACGGGCATACCCATTACTTTGTGGCGGGCCATTGTTTCCACGACTTCCACCACCGGTTGGCCGCAGCGTCCAAAAATAGGATTGCGCTGCATGACTTCGCGAACAGAATAATCGGGCATAGCGACTCCTAATCAGTCATCTCGGCTACTGCCGCCTATAAGGTAGGATAGCAAGACTTCAGCGACTTTCCTGTCGCCGGGCATCCTTGTGAACAGGGGGCAATGCGGTATATAAACATCTTAGTTGGCTTTTCGCCATTGTGATTGTTTATCCCTGCAATTGCTCTTTATATTGCCCGCAGCGCTGGCGACTATTGAACATTTTTTGATGAGGGGGTTTTACCATGCCGTTCCCGGCCGGGGAGTCGATTCAATTGTGATAATCGGAAGGCTGTCCGCGGCTACGCGGCGCGTTTGTTGGACCTTTTTCTGCCTCAGTGCGCTTGCCTGGGGAGGCGAGCCGAGCTTCAACGACGGCAAAATCGCCTACGATCGGGGTAGCTATCGGTTGGCAGAGGACATCTGGAAGCCCCTCGCCGCTGAAGGCGACGTTGAAGCGCAATTTTACCTGGGCCTGATGTACCAACTGGGCCCAGGCGCCGTTGTCGCCGATGACACGCAAGCGGCCTACTGGTTTCGGCGAGCGGCTGAACAGGGGCAAATCAACAGCCAGATCTACCTGGGGGA